>JAQXFL010000043.1 GCA_029250345.1 Candidatus Poseidoniaceae archaeon | reverse complement strand
CAGGAATCTCGGGCGCATTTATCCAACATCCCGTCGATCTCTACTATTACGCAGGCGGCCGACAAAATGCATCGATGTACATCCCTTCACTGGCGGCTGAAGAACAGCGGTCGATTCTTTTTGTTCGCCGTTCGCTTCAACGAGCACAGTTCGAAGGCGGTGGCTCGGATGCCCCCCATGAAGTGGTTGTTTTTCCGCGTTCTGCCGAATTGGTTGACACATTACGAAAGCGAGGCGTGGATACAGCACCTGGCTTGCAATACGGGGAAATTCCTGCCACATTTGCGGAGCGTTTTGCCAAGATTTTTGTCGAACTTGGCACCTGTCCCGATGTAACGGGAATCATTCACGGTCAGAGAGAAGTCAAATCGGCCTGGGAAATAGAACAAATGGACGCAGCAGCCGACGTACAGCTACGAATGTTCGAAGCCGTTGAAGCGGTCGGTGGAGAAGGTATTACTGAACTGGAATTGGTTGCTGCTGCGGAAGCAGTAAGCCGTTCGGAAGGGTTTGGCGGCAGTGTGCAAATGCGCCGTTTCCCCCTCCAGTGTGATCGTGGCGTAATCGTCACTGGTCGTGCCGGAGGTATTCCTTCTTTCTTTGATTCAGCGATTGGAGGAACAGGTGCACACCCCCTAGCGGGAATGGGCTCTGGCTTCCATCGAATTAAATCGAACGAACCAGTATTGGTCGATTTGGTCCATGCTCACAGAGGCTACATCGTCGACATGACGCGCATGTTTGTCGCCGGTTCTCTTTCTGAACTGTGGCATCAACGTCTTGAGGATATGGTCGCAGTCAAGGATTCAGTAGTTGATGTTCTTGACCGAGGCGAGACGTGTGAGGCTGCTTGGGATGAAGCATACGCCCTTGCAGTCGAACTCGGATACCAAGACAATTTGATGGGCATGAAACCAGACCAAAGCAGATTCTTAGGCCATTCAGTTGGGTTGCAATTGGATGAATCCCCAGTTGTTGCATCCGGCTTCGATCGTCCTCTGCCGGTTGGTGGGGCGATGGCAATCGAGCCGAAAGCCGTCTACGAAGAGGGCAGCATCGGCAGTGAAGACACATGGATTCGAGATGAGGAAGGTATGCGGCCGGTAACTGCTGGTGGCGCTTGGCCTTGGTTGACGGAGTGGTAACGATGGAACAAGAACAGAAAGACGATGACATCTGCGAGAAACTGGAAGGCTGGACGCATGAAGATGTTGGAAAACGCATTCCTATGAGAAAAACTCCGAACGGGACATACTACAACGAACCCATTGTAAGTGTGTTTTGCCAGTTCTGTGCATCCGAATTTATCGGACCAAGTCGCGAAGCAGGTGGGTTCCTTGGTGGCCACGAATGCTTGCACGCATGGGAGATTTCCCAAGCGATGGGCCGCGATGACGGCATGGTTGAGTGAGCAAAAAAATCAACCATAGTGTTCAAGTTACGTCTGCGTTGTGATGGTGGTATGGCAAAGCCTTACTCGACCGGTCACATAGGAGCAGTTGCTTCAAATTTTACTGAAATGCGACTTGCTGGTGCAGTGAAGGAGCAACTTGTTGAATTGGCGTGTGCAGAAATCCGTCGTTTTGTCCCCGAGATGGAAGCGGCGACCCTTTCCCAAGATCCGGAACGCAAGACGCTTGACGACCCGTTCCGAACCCGTTTGAATTACAATCGGACCCGTGAACTGATGATTGACGAAATCGATGCCGTTGAATCGGTAGGTTCAGCCGCAGTCCAAGCGGGTATTTCGCAAGTTGAAACTTATCTTTCTAAACTGGTTTATCACGCTGAAGCCGCTGCAGAAAAAGATCGCGTTGCCACCATCAAACCGCGTCACCTCGAGATTGCCGTTGCGGGCATGGGCATGGGGGCAGGCAGCGATTCAGACGATGAAGAATCGTTTTCTGAGGTCGCTCAAACTGAAGAGTTCGTCATCAGCCAGGGTGGCGGCATTCTAACAGAATCATCACTTCTTTCGCTGGCTAAAACGCATGCAAAGATGCCGGTAACCAAGGATGCTGTTGAAGAACTGATAGAAACATATTACATGGTCGTTGAACAACTTGAATCCGATATTCGCAGCAACACCCAATTCGGCGGAAATCCGGTTCACTTCATTGAATCAATCACGAAAATGCAGACTCTGATGTCTTTGGGATGGATGCGGGCCATGCTTTCCAAAGCGGCTGAAAATGCTCGTGAACGTGGATACAAACGCATCGATGTCGACCAAATTGTTCATCTGGACCCGTTCGCTTGAATCACCTCAGAGGTGCAATGATGCTGGCAACTTCGGTGCTTGTTTCCGCTTTCTTAGCTGGTTTCATCGCTGTTTTGGTTACCCTCGCTATCGAGCGATGGGGCGGCCTTACGGGCGGGATATTGGGTACAATGCCTTCGACAATTCTTCCGGCAGCAGCCGGCATTTACCTTGCCGGTGATGAAGAACTCTTCATGCAAAGTCTTGCTATCATGCCGATGGGCATGCTCATCAATGGACTTTTTCTTAGTGTCTGGATTTATCTTCCACCGCGGTTGGGTGATTCGAAATCCCCGCTTCTTACCACGGCGCTTGGTGCATTAGCGGCTTGGTTTGTTTGTGGATTGGTTATGTTGTTCACAGTTGAGTTTGCCTTGGGTTACGGCGTATCTCCATGGAATTTAGCAACACTCGGCCTTGTCCTGATTATTGGTTTGGCCGTACGGATGAATTGGAATGTACGTGAAGCACCGAAGGGAAGTGAACCAGTGGCGTTTCAAGTTTTGATTCTTCGGGGAAGTGCAGCAGCAGCAGCGATTGGTGCAGCAGTTTGGCTTTCTTCACAGGGGCAACCGTTCATTGCCGGGTTAGCCGCCGTCTTCCCTGCCATTTTTCTTACCAGCATGGTCGCACTTTGGCTTTCCCAAGGCCCAACCGTTCCACGTGGTGCAGCAGGGCCTATGGCTTTGGGCGGCGTAAGTGTAGCCGTTTACGCCATGGTTGGAATGTATGCGCTTCCAGAGTGGGGTGTTTACACCGGTTCTCTCATCGCTTGGTTGGTAGCGGTACTTGGCTGGTCATTACCGGCATATTTCGTCCTGAAGGCACGGGTCATTGCGGATTGAGAACACGCGTCCACCGTTCAGCTGCAGGAACGCCAGTCACAATCAATTCCACCGATGTGACTCCCTTAATTTGAGCGATTTTGAGCCGCAAGTCCCGCAAATCAAACAAACAACACGGGCAATGAGGCCTTTCCGGGACAACAGCAATGTTGACCTTACCAGTTTCTGTGACTTCAAGACCCTGAATTTGATTTGTTTCTGACAAGTTTTGTTCAGTGTGCGGATCTTTCCAAGAGCCAATTAGGCGCGTCAATCGACGTTTGATGGCGAGGACTTTCTTTGGCTTCATTGCTCTCCCTCAGTATGCCATGTGGTCCTTCCATTACTGCTTTTCCGCTTTGAGTTCAGATTCGATTTCATCCAGTTGCAACTCGTTAAGTTTGCCTTCAGCAGTCGCTAATTCGGATTTGCATCGCTTGAGTAAATCCGCCCCTTCCTCGTACAGTTTCAGTGTTTCATCCAAACCCATTCCACCTCGTTCAAGTGTTGAAACTATGGTTTCGAGTCGCAGTACTGCTTCGGTGTATGTTGGTTGTTCATCGGTCATTTTGTTCCCTCAATTTTCTGTGTTTTGATAATCTGTGCGTCGGCAGAACCGTCAGCAAAATGGAGAATAATATCCTGTCCTGATTGCAACCCTTCAACGCTACTGAGAACTGCTCCTTCCGTAGTTTGCGTCATTGAGTACCCTCTTTCTAGAACGCGTTGAGGATGGACGGCAGCAAGGGACGCCTCATACCGAGCCAAAGCATTTGACTGAACACTCAAGGATTGTCGTGCCGCTCTGTCGATTCGAGAAGCGAATCGCATCATTTCGCTTTTGGCACGGTTAAGACCCGCGAGAGGAGCCACTCGTAACCTTGAGTGGAGGACCGTGATTTTTTGTCGGCAATCGATCAGTTGTCGCCGAGATGCAACCTTGAGGCGCTCGTCCATCTCGTCGAGGAGAAACTCCATTTCATTGCGTGAGGGGACAACGCGCTCAATTGCGTCGGACGGTGTTGATGCTCGAAGGTCTGCTACTAAATCAGAAACCAGAACATCCGACTCATGACCTACGGCAGACACCACTGGTACAGGACTTGCCAAAATCGCTCTGGCTACAGATTCCAAGTTGAACGCCCAAAGGTCTTCTGGAGATCCCCCTCCTCTGCCGACGATGACCAAGTCCACTGGCGGTTCACCACGTTCATTTGCGGTGTCTTCATTTGCCAATGAGCGGGTAACGGCTAGGCCGCGAACTATTTCCTGTGGTGCTCGTGGACCTTGAACCAAGACTCCAATCACAGTGCGGCGTAATCCTGGCCATCGGTTGTCAATCAGTCGATGCATGTCTGAAAGTGCTGCCGAACCTGCGCCGGTGACGATGGCTATGTGTTTTGGAACAGCTGGAATGCGGAGGCGGGTACGGTCAAGTTCACCCTCTTGTTTCAGATTCTCAATGAGCAGCCGCTTTGCTTTTTCCAATTCCCCAAGGATATTGACTGGCTCGATTCGTTGAACGACCAACTGAATATTTCCACGCTTGACATAGAGGTCGAGAGTTGCAATAACCACGACTTCACTTCCTTCCTTGATGCTCGGATCAATGGGACACTTCCCTTTCCAAATCACGGCACTCATCTGCCCATCTTCGTCCCGGAGGGAGAAGTAAGTGTGGCCGCTTGCATATTGCTTCCATTGCGTCACCTCGCCCTTGAGGGCTTGATTTCGGAACAATGGGTCGTGAGAAACTGTTTGTTTGATCAACTGAACGAATTGGCCGATAGGTAACGGACCAGTCGTGACTTGTCCACTCCCGGTCATGATCTGAAAGAAGTGTCCACGGTTCTTGAACACTCGCGCTTAACCTTCGTAGGTCTTCAACCAGCCGCGTCGCCAGAAGAAGGTCAGCATTAAACAAGCAAAAGCCAGCATGATGGCAATAATTCCCCAAAAACCACCAACTTGACTGAGCGGTAAATCCTCATTGTTCATACCAAATATTCCTGCTATCAACGTCAACGGCAGCATGATTGCACCAATGATGGTGAGCGTGGTCATCACTTCAGTCAGTTGCGCATTCGATTCGGCCAATTGCATGCTGATGTTACTGAGGTAAGAATCACGTGCAGAAGTTGCACCTGACGAGTAGTTGTTGGCACGCTTCACCAGCGCTACTGACAACTGGTTGAGGTCAGAGAAGTAGCGTTCAGCCCCTGAACCAATAAGTCGTTCGTTTGGTTTGAGCAATCTCATCGTGACGGTATTCAACGACTCAATCGATTTGCTTGCTTCACGCAGATAACGCTTCAAATCGTGCAGACTTTCGAGAATATTATCGTATTTTTTAGACGGATCGAACACCTGGAATTCGAGTTGGTCCAATTGGCGAGAATAGGAGTTCAAAATGGGAGTCCAATCGTCAGCAATTGAATCCAGTAACTCGTAGAGTAGGAAATCGATTCCTAAAGCCAAGTCTTCTTCATCTGCATTTTTGAAGCGAAGCCTGAATTTTTTAAGCGCAGGGATGCTGTAATGCCGAACCGTAATGATGAGGTTTTCTTTGATGAAAATTGCAACGGGTTCGGTATCCAGTTGATTGTCAGCATCACGGGCATTGATGACAATGAAACGGTGATTCATGAACTTCTGAGCAGTTGTATCTGCGGGCCCAAAAACATCTTCGACAGCGAGTTCATCAAACTCCATTCTTTCAAGTAGAAATTGACGGACTTCATCATCAGGTCGAAGGATGTCAAGCCACGCTAACCCTTGCTCTTGAATGGCTTCTTGAACCGTATTCAACTCGTATTTCTCACGTGCTATTCGACCGGATGCAGCGGTCTGTAAACGCAGTTCCGCCATG
>JAQXFL010000192.1 GCA_029250345.1 Candidatus Poseidoniaceae archaeon | reverse complement strand
CAAGACTTGTTCGACTGGGGACTCCATTCGTATCGAGAGGTATGGCTGAAAGAGTGTCAGAGGATGCTTTTGCAACCAGCAGAGCTGGCGATTCCATGAGCATTCTACAGAAGACCTCTTCAACCGCTCGGCCGACATACAACACTGGAATTTGTGGCATCTTGAAACGACGCACTTTTTCGTAAAACCAGAGCCGAGGACAAGACCGATAGGCGTTGACTTGGCTTGAGGATAGCCGGTTGTAAGGGCCAACTGAATCATCTTCTGGCTGAGCGAGTCGAACGGGCATAGGAGTGAGTGTTTTGTCGAATGTTCTTGAACCCTACTCTCCAAAAATCAATCCTTGACTTGTAAACGCGTCTTTCTTGAGTCAATGCGTAATTGCGGCAAGCCAGCCCTCCACCCGATTTCGGCAGCCATCAACTTCAATCGTTGACCGGGGCGGAGAGATTCCATCTGCCCGGTAATACTCGAACCAAAAGAAGCAACTTCGACAACAGAATGACCGTCCCAAAGATGAACATTCATCATCGTCCAAGGCTTAGCATCGAGTCGTACCCCAGAGCGCTTTCTCACGCTTAGAATGATGCCTTCAACGTTGGCCCTGGTTCGCAGCAAGCCAATCCGAGTCGTACGTTCAGACAATGCACTCGTGGTGTTAGCGAACTCTTCTTGAGCCTCGGCCAAAGGTAGAATGCGTGTTTTTGAATCGACATACAGCCGAGGAGAACCACGCCATACACCGGGAAGTGCATCGAGAATTACAATGTCTCCATTTGGTTCATCATGCAGTAAAGGATAGGCTCCAGGCTCACTCTCTTCCACAGTTATTTGCGCACTGCCTGCAACCAGCATAGCACCCAAAACCGGCTCACCAAAGTGGTTTGGCAATGGACCCCAAGCCCCGGTGAACTTTCCTTGGACACTGACTCGTTCAGGAATAGTCGACAACAATTCACTCGGAGGTGAAAGTTCAACGTCTCGGATCGAAGTAATGTTAGAGAGAAGCTCATCTCCGGACCAATCACCTTCAACACTGCGAGACAAACTGCACCAATGACAACCAGCGGCGCTTCCGTCACAGGCATCCGACGGGAGAGATGGGAGAGTTGCAGGCCCAGAGCCCATGCTCTGCATGTCTGAATTTATTTGGAAGAATTCTTTTGACATCATTGGATAATTATCCTTTTTCGGAGCATCATACGACACTTTGTGAGGTCCATTGAGATACCACCCCTCCATACCGTCAACGCAATGGCCGTCATGGGTTTCATGCCACAGCCAAGCATAGAATCGGAGTTGGTGTTGGAGTGAATCTGCAAACTTGGAACTCGGGTCGCCGGATTTGATGTCGATTAATCGTATTCGACCGTCCCACCTGAGGACTAAATCCAATTCACCAGCTGCCCAACCCTCCGGATGGAAAAGGCGTTGAGGTTGATGCACTCGGGGATCTTTCATCCATGGCCGGGCAATATCCCAAGCCTCGTTCCAAGTCACAGGCGAACCCGGCTGTGACCATATCATGGATTGCTCGGGGTCTGCCCAAGTTCGCATAGAAAAGTTTCGAACTTTTTCCGGAACGGGGAAACGTGGTTCATCACCCCATGCTGGCGAAGGTACAGCAAAAGGCTGCTCACCGGAGCGGAATGCCTCCAAATGAGGACCCCCCTCCATAGCATAACACGCTTCAACTTCGGAGAAGAACAAATCCAATCCATACTGCAGTCTGGATTCAAACGATTCTATTTCGACATCATCCCAAGAAGTATCTGGAGCGTACCATAATCCTTCGTCCCACAGTTTCTTTCCTTCGAGAAGTGCTTCTTTTGCTGCATTTTGGATATGCGATGCAATCCATGATTTGAGTTGCTCCAAGGATTCTATTGCCGTTTTGGGGCGACGCATCATAAGCCCACACAATGCATCTTCTAACACGATACC
>JAQXFL010000166.1 GCA_029250345.1 Candidatus Poseidoniaceae archaeon | reverse complement strand
CATCGCCGCTGCAGAAGCGATTACCCACAATCTTCTACCAAGCGTTCGCTCCTTACGAGACGCTTTGTCATCGAAGGCAGATGCTTGGAAAGACATCGTGAAGATCGGGCGTACCCATTTGATGGACGCAGTCCCGCTTACTCTCGGCCAAGAAGCATCAGGTTGGGTCGCTCAACTTGATGCCGACCTGCGCCGTATTGATTTTGCATTGGATGATTTGTTTGAATTGGCTTTAGGCGGTACAGCTGTTGGAACCGGACTTAACACCCATCCATTGTTCGCACAAATGGTTGCGGATGAGATTGCTAATATCACTGGCCTTACCTTCTGTACAGCAGAAAACAAGTTCGCACAACTCGCTGCACACGATGCCGTCGTGGCTGCATCAGGTGCACTCAACACCCTAGCCGTATCTTTGATGAAAATAGCGAACGATATCCGCTGGCTCGGTTCTGGCCCACGGTGCGGCATTGGTGAACTTTCCCTTCCCGCAAATGAACCAGGCTCATCCATTATGCCAGGCAAAGTCAATCCTACACAAGCCGAGGCCATGACGATGGTTTGTTGTCAAGTCATGGGGAACAACACGGCCATTACGGTCGGTGGCAGTCAAGGCAATTTCGAACTCAATGTTTTCAAACCAATGATGATTCACAATCTTTTGCATTCTATTCGCCTGCTCACCGATTCGTGCACTGCTTTCCGAACAAAGTGTGTTGAAGGACTTGAGCCGGTGAAGGAAAACATTGCTGCTCATCTTGAGAACTCGTTGATGTTGGTTACGGCACTGAACAATCATATCGGCTATGACAAGGCTGCTAAGATTGCGAAAAAAGCCCATGAGAACGGTACGACCCTCCGCGAATCTGCAATGGAACTCGGATATCTGACCAATGAGGAATTCGACGCATGGGTTCGCCCTGAAGAAATGACAGGCCCTCGTTCATCGGAATGAAGCTATCTTGAACCCTCGACAAAGATGAAATTGATCACGGCTTGGAATGTCACGTACCAAATCACAATCATAGCAACCAGCGGTAATCCTCCGGGTTCTGAGTCTGTTACGTAACCGTAACCGATAATGAGTAATGCAAGGCCGAATAAGAAGGCAACTCTGTAGAGGATTTGGGTCAAAATACGGGTTTTTGCCGACATGACTCTCCAGCCACTGAATCCAAACCATTTCGAAAAGAACCCCCGCTCATCTTGCATCGCCATCAATCCTTTTCTTTGTGCACGGCTTTCCTCAGTAGGAATTCAATATGCGCGTTAAGTGAACGGAAATCTCGTTCAGCCCACAACCGTAATTGTTCGTGCAGGGCCGGGTCAAGGCGCAGTAGAATTTTCTTCTTCTCTGATTTTGGTCCCTTGAGAGTTTTCTCATCGGTTGACGTATTCTCATCTACTTCCGACATGATATCGCTCTCCTTTTTCTTCATTTTAGAACATAAAAATACACAATACTCGCCAATTGTCCAATGCCAATAATTGTTAGAACGATGAGGGTGAAATAGAAGTTTTTTGGATATTCATCCCTCGTCTTCCACCCTTTGCCTCGCACGTGTACTTTTTGATTGAACCAACAGTATCCCACGTATGAGATCAGCAGAAGGGAAATCAAAACCGGTACGACGACATCAGTAACGAACTCAATTTGCATATTTTCACTTCACTGGTACAGTGTCCCGGTGTTGACCACTGGAGTGGTATCGGTTTCTGAACAGAGGACCACCAAAAGGTTGCTGACCATGGTCGCTTTCTTGTCCTCGTCCAAATCAATAATGCCTTTAGCACTGAGCTGCTCAAGTGCCAACTCCACCATCCCAACTGCACCTTTGACAATCTCACTTCGAGCAGCAACGACTGCGCTTGCTTGTTGTCGGCGCAGCATTGCTTGAGCGATTTCCTGGGAATAAGCCAGGTGACTGATACGGGCTTCAAGCACTTCAATACCGGCTCTCTTGAGACGGGCTTCAACTGAAAGTTGCAACTCTTGCGCGATGACTTCTTGATGGCTTGAAAGAGCAACTCCTCCGATATCTTTGTCTTCGATAATATCGTAAGGGTACTTTGTTGCCATAGCGCGCAATGCCGCCTCACTTTGAATCTGGACATAGCCGTGATAGTTGTCAACTTCGAACAACGCCTCAGCAGCATCTACGACCTTCCAAACTACGACTGCAGCAATCTCAATTGGGTTCGCATTGACGTCATTGACTTTTAGTTTTGCAGATTCAAAGTTTCGAATACGGAATGAAATCTTTTGCTTTTGATACAAGGGATTAACGAGGAAATGGAAACCTTCTTTCTGAACCGTTCCAGCATATTTTCCAAAGAATTGGAGGGCTTGTGCCTCATTTGGGTTGATGATGAGGTAACTGTTCCACTGTAGGAACCAAAGTATGGAGAGAGCAATTTGGAGGATGACTCCAAAAAAAGCGGTAAACGTCGTGACGTATGTAACGGCGAGAATCAAAATGAGTGCAGGGACTGCAAGGATATGGATTCCAATTCCGACGAAACCATTGATGGTTGCTTTCTCTAAATCTTTGAACATTATTTCGTCCGTCTGTTGGGCTATTGTCTGTGGGGGGGGCATGGCTTGCATGGTACTCACTGGTCAATGGTATCGGCGTGATATCATAAAGATATCCGAGGAATTGCCCCTCTCCTGTTAAATAGGACCGTTAACACGTCTTTTCATGGCAAACAAGTCGTTGTTAATTGCAGGAGCCGTTTGTGTTTTGATTGCAGTAGCGTCTTTTGGTATTGCGGGGATTGAGTCAGCAGATGGCATTGGCGAGTTAACATCAATCGATTACATGGATTATGTCGAGGGTCCCGATTCCTCGTTCACCTATACATTCAGTGAACAAGGCGGCGAAGGCTCTGACGGATGGTATGTCATGATGAATGGTTCATACCAAGACAACGATGAAAACGGTTTGACCGACGACTGTGAAGATAACTCTTTCACCGTTACCACAAACCGAGGTAACGACGTCACCGAAGCATCGAGCACGTTGACATGCATATACTCGGACGACCCCTACGAATTCTCTGATTCCCAAGTCGATCCAAACCCATATGATGGACGAATTATCTTTGGTTATGTTTGCGCAACAGTCGATGAAGACACCGGTTACGATTGCACGGAAGGCGAGAGATATACCATCTCCAGCGATACAGAATTGTATATTTTCGACAGCGATCCTTACTACTCTGTCGTCGGTGAAAGCGCGATGGGTCTGGCCAGCGGTTTCGGCATCGGTTTGATCGGCACCTGCTGTTGCGGACTTGGTGGGATATTGTTGTTGATCGGTCTGTTGACTGGTGGAACCCCAACCCCCATTCCTGGCTACATGCCGCACCAAGGTATGCAGCAGATGGGCCAAATGCCACAACAAGGTATGATGCCAGTACAAGGACAAATGCCACAACAAGTACAACCACAGCAGTATACTGTTGGAGAAGGTATCGATTCCACAAGCGTCGCTGATACACCAATCAATGTCTGGGATTCAAACCAGTAATCACCGGTCACGCAAAGCTCGTAATTTATCTTGCAGAGCGGATTTACGATTATCCTTTGGAATCGTCTGCTCATTCGCTTTCATTCGACGATTGAGCATGTCTTTTTCCCAAACATGGATGCTCCCATCTTCACATCCGATTGCCGTCCGTGTTGCGTCTACACTGATTGATTCACAACGGCTTGAGGAAGTGCTGGCAAGTATCTTTCCCGTAATACTGTCCTGAATACTAAGCGTGCCCTCGGAGCCAGACCATCGGCCAGACCACAACGTTGGATTTTTCGCAATTTCAAAGCCAACAGCGAGCGTTGTAACCAATTCACCTTTGCCCGACCAGATATTCTTACCGTTCATTTGCGCAACGATGCACCCATTTTCGAGAGCAGCAACATAACCTTCCTCCAAAGCCACAATATCTTCGATTCCGCATTTTTCATCCGCTACAATGTCGCCTTTTTGGTTCGAAACCGAACCGTTGGCATGACCAAAAATCATCTCTGATTCGGTTGCGGAACCACACGTAATTGGCGAATCGGCCTTTGTAACGGTGTGAACAACTTCATGTTCGCCCCGAATGTTAGCGAAACCGCATTTTGGCCGTCCAAGGCCAAACCAAACATCACCATCATGCTTCAGTGTGACCCAAGGGCGCTCATCCATTCGATGAATCCAACGGAGCGTACCGTCGAAAGAGAAGTTCCATACAGCCGATTCTAAAAAATCGTTATGCTCAATATCGTAGACCGATGAAACTGCATAGAGGGAATCTTCGAACACGGTAATCGAGTCGGCACTGCCTTCGAGTGCGTGATTCCAGCGAACACTTCCATCCGAGGCATCGATACATGCAACATGAAGCCCTGCGGTCGCAAATAAGACGTCACCTTCCCGCTGAAGTACGGTCACCCGGTCGGAAAGTTTAGCAGTCCATTGCAGACGACCATCAGCATCCCAAGATTTGACACAACCGTCCCACCCACCGGCGAAAAGGCCGGCATCTTGTTCCAAGTAAAGCGCCGATACGGCCTCGCCGAGAGACCGCGTCATCCATGCTGAAGAGAACAGGTCCATGCTTACCTGCTGGGCGAAGCCGACTTAAGATGGACGGGGTGCTTGCATCAAATTGTAAGGATTCAGCGTAATTCTTCACTCATTGGAACATATCTTTTGGGTACTGCGAAGGTCAAAACAAAGGCGAGGATTCCGAAGCAACACGCCGTGTAGTAATGCCCCATTCCGAAGAAAGAGATTCCCGCAGCAGTCCGAAGTACAGCGATTGAGCCAGATTTCATTGCCCAAACGGTAAACCCTGTTCCTATGAGTGCCAAACCCATGAAGGCAAATCCAATGGTCACATAGATGCTTGAGGCACCAGGGTCCATCAAAGGGTGATCCATTTGCCCCTCGGTAAGGTCTATGTAGCGAATTTCACATTCTTCGGCGCCGTTCGAACAGGGTTCTTGAGCGAAATCTTCTTGCGAAGGAATTGTGAAATCAATCGTTGTAAATCCAATCGGTTCAATCATTGCGGGTGGCGAAAACAAGACGCGATTTGAGTAAACATCACGAAAACCGTCTCGTTCAACGAGAACATCGACCCGAGCAAGTCCAGGGTCAAGCCGTTCAAAATTGAAGAAGCCGTTTGAATCGGTTTGCATTTCAGTGGAATTCCAAATCCCATCGTCATCCCAAGAAATGTAGAGCGTTGCGTTTTCGAGTGGTTGCCCTTCATCATCGTAAACAACGCCGCGAAACGTTGCAGTTTCATCTGGGGCGGTGAGAGAGAGGCGGTAGACAAATTCATCCGGCCTTACGAGGCCAGAATCAGGCGTAGCATAATCGGCGCCGTTGAGGAATCCAAGCAGACAGATGAAGAGCAGAAAAACGCCAATAGCTTGGCCCATGGGGTGCATGTTTGGATCAGGTTTGGTGAGGATTGTATTGGACGATGAAAACATCAAGCTTTGAGTTGGTTCAGCAAGTCCAGTCAACTCGTCAATGTAATCGGGGCCATCAGCAGAAACGGTGGAATCTGCGTCGGCCATAGAGGTGGTAGGAAGCCGACCTACTTCACTTCAATGCGATGCTTCGAATGAGCGAGTAACCTGGCAAGAGCATGTTCATGTATCCATACGCGCATTTCCACGATACCATCATCATGGTTGATTCTGTTCGAGACGAGACCCGAATCGTAGACATCTGAAACAAGACCTTCGACTGCTCGCCCGCCTTCCGCTGGAACGGGAAGTAAGAGTAAATCCGTTGGAGGGCCGAACAAATGCCAGAGAATTGAATCCTTCAGTTTCTGCATTCCTTTGCCAGAATGTGAGGAGATGAGTATCGGATCCGGTAGTCCAAGAGCAGCAACGGTTGCGACGGCTTCTTCCAACTGTGCTTCACTCGCTTGGTCGATTTTCGTAAGAACGGTCAACACGTGATTGACTACGGAAGTGTCTGAGGATTTCCAAGGAAACTCCTCATCAATTTCTTCTCCATAAAATCGGGTAAATACTTCATTTCTTGAGGTGAATAGCTTACGCTCCAATTCTTCCGGTTTGTCGCTTGCATCTGCTAGAATCAGCAACAAGTCGCTTTCCAATGCCTCTGCTAATGTTGCTCGAAACGCATCGAGAGTTGAGCTGGGAAGGTGGTCGATGAAACCGATGGTGTCAGCGAGAAGGACCCGCGGACTCGCTTCCATGCGGCCAATTGTGGTTTCCAATGTCGAGAAGAGTTTGTCCTTGACCAGCACTTCCTTTCCAGATAAGGCAAGAAAGAGACTTGATTTTCCTGCATTTGTATATCCGGCGAGGCCTACGGTCATCGCCCCGCCGCGAGACCGTTGTTTTCTCCGCTCAGATTGAGCAATAGCATGCTTTCTTTGACGCTTTCTCAAGTGTACGAGTTCACGATTAATGTTAGCGATGGTCGCTTGTAAAGCGGTGATACCGCCGCCACCATACCCCGCTCTTTCACCGGTAGTCTGCTGGTTTGCAAGTTCACGGAGTACGGTACGGTCGCTTTGCATTCGAGCGATTCGAACTTGAGTCCTTGCTTCAAGCGATGAGGCGTGTGATGTGAACAACGATAGGAGCAATCGAACGCGGTCCCAAACTTCAATTTGCACGCCTTCGCTGACACCAACAAGTTGACGCGGTGAAGCATTGGTGTGCAAAAGAACAAGATCAACTCCCTGCCATGGGTGAGCGCCTATTCGACTCGAAAGTTCGTCGGCTACATCTTGGAGTCGACCTTTTCCAAAATAACCCCGAGGGTCGGGTTGCCCTGCTTGGTGCAGCGTTTCGACAATCGTAATGCCCATTGTTGCAACCAATGCTACAAATTCGGCAGTATTTTCATTGTCACGAACCAACAGTATTGCCTTTCGTCCTTCGTGGTCGGTGCGTGCTTCTCCGAGCACAACACCGCCTGTGCCGGCAAAGACTGGATCACTTTCGTTCGTCTTCGCCATGCCACTGCGACGGGTCATCCTCATAATAGCCCACCTCTACCAGGCTACATGGTCGAATCACATGAAGCGACAATCCAATGGTCTGGAACAGCACTTATGGCTCAGCGTATTCTTGCCGCTGCAGATCGCCCTCACTGTGAAACATTCTCTCAAGAAGAGGATGGAGAAACACTCGTTTCAGTCGTTGTTCAGCATTCGAAGTTGCAGGAATTGCGTGATATTGTCGATGCTCTTTTGGTCGACCTAGCAGACATTGAAGAGAGTGCTTAGAAGTTTAAGTCTAAGATGACAGGTGCATGGTCGGAGACATCAATGCCCCCCTGTCGCACAATGCTCACGTCGGAGACCATGTTCTTTGCAGCCTCATTCAGTAGGAAATAATCAATACGCCAACCACGGTTTAGCGCACGTGCTTGTCCTCTGTTTGACCACCATGAGTAGATTTTCTCCCCTTCTCCAACATGGTTTCGGAAGGCATCGCTCCAACCATCAGCCAGTAACTGTGTGAACCATTCACGCTCCTGCGGTAAGAAACCACTTGATTTGGCATTGCCTTTTGCGTTCCAGATGTCGTCTTCGGTATGAGCGATGTTAAGGTCGCCGCATACAATGACGGGCGCTTCCATTTTGAGATACGGGGCAAGAAAAGCCCTCCATTCATCCATCCATGCTTCCTTGAACTCTTGCCGTTCTTGTTTGTTTGAGCCGCTTGGTAGATAGGTGTTGATGCAGGTGAACCCTTGATGTTCTGTAATCAGAACACGCCCTTCTGAATCCCCCGTATCAACAGAACCGTTCATTCCGGTCTCAACTGTTTTGATTGCTTCTCTCGAAAGCGTTGCAACACCTGAATACCCCTTTTTCTCAGCACAGTGCATGTGAACTTCGTATCCTTTAGGCCAGTTCCATCCTTTGGGCAATTGTTCTGGAAGAGCGCGTACTTCCTGTAGCATAACAATATCAGCATCCAGCGATTCGAAATAATCATCAATTCCTTTTCGAATTGCAGCCCGGATACCGTTGACGTTCCATGATACGAATCGCATGTAACGCCCAAGAGTTGGCAGTGGATAAGTGTTCAATCTTGGGCCGATGAAACCGAACGCCCGGCAGCCCGACCGGTTTCGACCGCAGCATCTGCGAGCCGATGCTCGCTTTCGACCCATGAACCGGCAAACAGAACGCCATTGTCGGCAAATGCTTGCTGAGGTATGCGGTATTCGTGAGCGTCAAGGATGGTAATTTTGGCTTGTTCGGAAAGTTGTACGATGTGCTCTTTCCAACCGGATGCTCTTTGATCCAAGAATGTGCTCAATGCCGCCAACCGCTCTTCTTGAGAAGCGAACCGTGTCTCGCCAGGGTCTGCTTCAAGACCGCCCACAGCAACCGCCGACAGGTGACTCCCTTCGAGCCCCAAACGTGGTTGTATGGCTCTGTAGTCTAATATTGCAAATTGGTTGTCGACATCTATCACTGCTTGACGGCCGGCCAGGGATTTTGAGTCGAGACCAACCTCAATGAAACTGGCAGTCGTTCTTTGTAGAGGTGAGAAAACTTCTTTGGTTTTTTCATCGTCAATAATTCGGACTAATTTTCTCGCTGCTGCGGGCCCACAGGCAAGAACAATGACATCCGTTTCAATCTCTCTGCCATCGGTAAGATGAACCTTACCCGTCTCAATTTTATCCACATGCAGACCACATTCGATGAAAACTCCGACTTCATCGAGCGCAGCGGCCATTCTTCCAACCATCCCCGACCATCCTTCATTGGAGACAAGAAGTTTATTTTTCTGCAGCGCAACATACCGTTCTGAAGTTTGGCTTATGTCCCAAGTGGACAAGAATTGTGCAGCTCGAACAATTCGTTCATCCATGTCTCCACCACGGAGAATTTTCTTGGCAAGGATGGACGCTTTAACATCGTCAACTGGTCGAACAATGCCATGCTTGACAACTTCGACTCTGTGAAGTTGCAAAGGGGACGAAGTCAACTTCACTCTGCTCAGTTTGCGAACAAGGTCATGGAATGGGCCTTTTTTACAAAACAGATGGGGTCCAAAACCGAGTGGAAAACCATCAAAGTTCTGTGTGGTGCCCCGCCCCCCAATTCTTGCAGAACGCTCCAAAATGACAACATGGTGTCCAGCAGTTGTTGCTTCGAGAGCGCATGCTAGACCGGCAAGACCTGCGCCAACAACAACAACTCGCGCCATAACTGCTGCTGAATGTTCTGCAACATCAAACCATTCTCTGAATTATTTGGGGCGGCATGTTCATGGCTGTTCGACCATACACGCAGAACTACAGGTGAGCGTATGGATGGTAAACCACTCGTAATCGATGTCGTTGACAATGGCGGGCAATGGACTCACAGAGAGTGGAGAATGCTTCGCTATCTGAAAGTGGATACACAAATTATCGATAACACAACACCAGTCGATGAACTTCGCCAACTGGACGGAATCATTCTTTCTGGAGGCGCGGCACGGGTTGGACTCACTGGAGAATTGGGAAATTGTGGGGCCTATCTTGATCTCGACATTCCAATTCTCGGTATTTGTGCCGGCCATCAGTTCATGGCCCGACATTACGGCGGTGACGCTCGAGAATCTCCAATTCCAGAATTTGGCGCTATGGAGATTGAGTTGCAAAACGATGGTGGCAAGATTTTTGCCAACACAGCCCCAACACAGACCGTATGGGAGTCGCACAACGACGAAGTGCACGTCGTTCCCGAGGGTTTCTTTGTAACCGCTAAGAGCCCATCATGCCAAGTTCAGGGCATGGAGAACGAAAAGGGGGACCGATTTGGCCTCCAATTCCATCCAGAGGTCAATGATTCAGAATTCGGCAAAGAGATGTTTGAGAATTTTGTTGAAGTGTGTCGAGCAAACCGGAAAGAAGCATAATTCTGCCATTTTGCTTGGCTGCCCGTTGGCAATAGTTTCATATTCTGTAACATTTAGGGCTATTTATGAACATAGCCCGTACTTTGCCAAGCCTTCTCATGACCACCCTTCTCTTGGCATCTCTTTTGCCACTCGGAAGCGTAAGTGCGACCCCAACTGAAGAATCTGAATTTTACTACGGTGTAGAATACGATTGGAGCAGTATTGACACAGACCTTGAGAATTTCACAGGCCTCGATGTCCCTGAAATTCTAAGCGAAATAATGGGCGCTGCAGACGATGCTGGATTCAACCTCATCATCGGTCAATTGCAAACCGGTGCATCAAATGTTTATGTCCATCACACAGAAGATATTACTCCACAAACAATTCAAGACAACAACGGAAACGATGTTTCGGTTTGGAGTCGAACCGATGACGTTACCCTTCGTCATGGCATTCTTGCCGATTCAATCCTTCAAACTGACTGGTCAGAAACAAACTTTGGTTCCGATCCGACCAGTTTTGACATTGATATTGTTCAAACATTGGAACAAGTTTTGACCGTTGATATGATGTATACAGAATACCTTGATGATTCGTACAACCTTATTGGAGCAGACATGGAGTTCAGCATGGATGTTTCAGCTCTCGTCGGCATCGACATTGATGTGTTGTTGGAAGGCGGCGGAGAGGAGTTCCCTGTTGATTTCAGTACTGAACTCACTCTGGGATATTCAATCACAGACTCTTCTTCACAATGGCGTCTCGGCTCGCCGAATGCAATTTATGTTGATTTGTCTGCGGCTAATGATAACTATTACTGGGAATGCGGGGAATCCGAGTGTGGCGACTTAACTGGTGATTATACCGGCGCAGTTGACTACTCTTTCTCAATTGATGGTATTCCAACTGAAGACTTCGGCCTCGATGCTGGTGAGTTCGACCTTGAAATATCTGATTCTCTAACGGAATCGGGTAATTTCGACATGGAGATGTACGGGGAATTCGATTTCTCTAAAGGAGAAACACTCACTGTTGACCTCGGTGATGGTGAAGGCCTAACCACTCAAGTCCAGAGTTGCGATACCTGCCCACCAGGAAACCCATTGATGTTCCTCATGATGGGCAACGTCCTTGCAGGCTCTGGAGAGGCGTTTGCTGAACAAGTTGCTGAAGACATCGGTGAAGATATTACTGACAGCCTCGAATCGTTTTTCGGCTCAGCAGAGCCAGAAGGCGACCTCATGCTCTATTCGTTCAACGCCGAAGAAGCTGTAAACAATGAAGGTGATGAAGACAAATTAGCCTATGTTACAATGAACCAAGGCGCCGACATCAATTGGGCTGCAGTCAGTGTCCGAGTATCAGTTGATGGTAACGCACCAGTTACCTGCTCAAACCCCGGAATGCCTGCCGATGGCGATTGCAGCCTTGTTGAATTCGGCAGCGTTGGCGACCAAGTGTGGTCCGTTGGCGATGGCGTCACAATCATGGATGATGCAGACATGTGCCCACAAAATGATTACTGTTCTGTCGACATCACCGTAACCGATACTATGGAAGGCAAGACATTAAATCAGGACTGGGTGTATGTAGAGGGCTTTAGTCCCGCAAACGCTCCAGCAAAACTCACCGGAGATCTTCATTTCTGGGGAGACAACATTACAGTTCAGACCGCTCTTTCAGGTAACACTTCAGTCATGCAAAACGACGATTCCGCATTGTTTACTTGCGACGATGGCTCTGAAATTGGTTTCACATCAGTGAACGATGGCGAATCCGCCTGCAGCGATGGATCAGACGAAGCACCTACCGATGGTTCGACAAAGATGTTCACTTGCAACGATGGAAGCGAAGTAGAATGGACAACTCTCAACGACGGCAATGGTGATTGTCCAACATTGGAAGATGAAGGCGTTCTCAACCACTACACTCTCCAGATGAATGTCTTTGATGATGCAGGAACACCACTCTCATCGATTGAATCCACAATCTGCAACTCTTGGTTGTGCGATTCAAACCCAGAGTGGGCTACTTCTTGGTCCGAAGACAGCGGCGTCGTCATCCCGTCAACGTACGGAGAAACAACCATGTGTATGACTGCTTCAATCATCAAAACAGGAACCTCATCTCTACTCGTAGAATTATCCGAAATGTGCAATTCACAATGGCTTGGTCCTGAATTAGGATATTCCCAGATGTATGAAAATGAACCAATGAGTCTTCGCTACGATATGTCCGTATACGACTGGTCGAGTTACGGAGGCGCGACATTAACCTACACACTGATGGACCCGAACCAAAACCAACTTGAATCAGGAACGATGATTATTGACGGGTCAGAAAGCTCATACTCGATGGAAGGCAACATTGACATCCTTGAAGTGGGCGAATATTGCCTCATGACTGAACTTACTCAAGACGGGGCTTCTACCCCGTACCTTTCGGAAATGCATTGCGAGATGGTTGAAGAATCAGACGATGAAGTCAGCGACCGTGTTGCGGCTGTTATCGAAGCCCTTGCAGATTCTGGACTTGAGGATGTACTCGAGCAATTCGGTATGAACCTTGAAGATCGTCTTGAAGACGTTGAACCGTTCGAAGAATTCCCTTACGACGATGGCATGTGGGCTCCAATGTGGAGCGATGAACATGCTGCTATGGTCGGTGTTGGCGTTTACGTCATGAACGACGATGGCGCATACACCCTTGCTGGACCAGAAACTCAAGGCTACATGGACGATGCTCCAGCACAACTCAGTATCCACTACCTAACCGGAGCTGATGCGAACGCAGTAACCAACGGCATGGAAGAAGCGACTTCCATTAACGACATTGTCAATGTCGATGACCACGACCTCGGAGCAATCGAAGAAGATTTGATTGAAGCTGGAGTTGATGTAAGCAACCTCACTCTACCCGAAACGGGAACTCCATCTGGATCGGACGGTGGCGACGATACTTCGCCTCAGACCGCAGAAGATCTTGCGGATGATTCTGGCTTAGATTTGCCATTCTTATCTCCAATCTCTATGGTTGCAATTATTGTTCTTGCAGGTGTCGTATCCGGTAGCCGCCGTGACAACGACAGCGATGAGAACGAAGAGTGATTGCTCAAGTACGAGTGGCGCGTGGGGAAAACATGGCCCTACGCCCCCCTCATAGCCGTGTAGGAGATAGTGTGCGTATTTTGGGGACCGTCCTCATCGCACTCCATTTGTTCCTATCGGCTTGGTTGGTCATTCAGTTTGAAGGCCAATATACGGAAGGGCAGCCGG
>JAQXFL010000079.1 GCA_029250345.1 Candidatus Poseidoniaceae archaeon | reverse complement strand
CTCGATGAAATTGATGAAACACCAAAACCTTCCGCACAAGAAGACGAATGGGATGATTTCGATGATGAAGAAGACATATCACTCCCGGTCGATATTTCTCGTAAAGAGAAAAAGCGTCTTGAAAAAATCCGCCGGGCAGACGAAAAACGCCTCGCAAAACAACGTAAAGAATTGAAAAAGCGAGGGGCTGTCGAAGTCGCTCGTCCAAAAGGCTCCAATGTCGACCTTTCCGTTATGAGAACGACAACAGGCCGACAACTCGTCAGTGTTCAGAGTGCACCAAAAGGTTCGGTTAAGGAGGCTGAAATCGAGACGGAAGCTGGAACTAAAGTCAAAGTCGAGCTTGGTGGCGGTGTTGTTTCAGAAGGTGGCCGAGTCATCAAGGCCGGTGGCGCTCTGGACAACCTCCTCGAAGAACTTGAGTGGGTGCTGCTCGAATCCGATATTTCCAGTGACGCCGTCACCGCAGTGACTCAAGCACTGCGCGAGAACCTGATTGGTGCTCGACTAAGAAAGGGGGCCGACTTGGCCAAAGTACTGGAAGCTGCACTCAAGCGGGCGCTGCGCAACATTCTTTCTGCAGGGTACTGGGATTTTGATGCCAGCGTTCAATCGTTTATCGATGCAGGTGATACGCCAGTTGTCGTTATGCTGGTTGGTGTGAACGGGACAGGCAAGACAACGACAGCCGCTAAAATCGCTCAACGTCTTCTTGACCAAAATATCTCAGTTGTAGCCGCAGCAGGCGATACATTCAGAGCCGGCGCAATTCAACAACTGGAAAGTCACTGTGAGAACCTTGGAATTCGTTGCATCTCCAGTCAAAGAGGCGGCGACACCGCTGCTATCGCCCGAGACGCTATCGAATCTGCAAAGGCCAAAAACATCGATGTGGTTCTTGTTGATACCGCTGGCCGAATGCAAAACAAAGTCAACCTCATGAACGAATTGAACAAAGTTCGACGTGTCGCAAACCCTCACTTAACGCTGTTCGTTGGCGACTCACTTGCTGGTAATGATGCGGTCGAACAAGCAAGGATGTTCCAAGAAATCATGAAGTTTGATGGAGCCGTTCTTACCAAAGTGGACACGGATGCTAAGGGCGGAGCAGGCCTTTCAATTGCCTTTTCTACCGGCCGACCAATCGTATTTGCAGGCGTCGGCCAAGGCTACCACGACTTGAAACAATTCGACCCTGACTGGTTGCTCGAACAGATGTTCGATTGAATGCAAGCGATGAGGACTTAGACCCCAACTCCTTGGCAAGGGTATGGCGGGCACTTTCAAAGATGAAGAAACCGAACAGTTTTTCCAATTGATTCACATGTTTCAACGCTCATCGCTTTTGCACATGGGCCACTTACCAGATCAAGAAGGCAACATGATGTTTAATCTCGGTGAGGCGAAAGCAGCTATCGATTTACTTCGGATGCTTCAATCAAAAACCAAGGGGAATTTGACGGACCAAGAGGAACGGATGTTGAAGGGAATTGTCAGTGAACTCCAGCTCCAGTTTCTCAAAGCCCCCACTCGCCGCAGACAAGCAGAGAGCGACGCCGCCCAATCTGAGACAATACGGGAAGCATTCGAAAACCCACAATCCGGACCTGTTGAGGACCTCTCCTCCCCAGAAGACAGCGAAGAATGACCTCAATTGTGCGGTTGTTTGATGTGCAATAACCTCTTCAGCGGATTGATTCACATGGCATATGTCACGGAGACTGCTGAAGAAACCGCTCCAACGGTTCTTCTTGTAGACAACAATCCGATGTCCCTCATGCGATTGCGTGAAGTGTTCAAGATTCGAGATTTCATAATCGAAGAATGCCAAGACGGCGACCAAGCCGTTGATGAATACATCCGCCTTGACCCAGAATTGGTTGTTATAGCACTCGACATCCCCTCCCTTGATGGCCATCTCGCCGCTTTAGAGATGCGTGAACACGGGGGAGAGAGTCGCATAGTTTTCATTGCTTCAAGACGCAATGCACAGTTGGCCGAAGACGCAAGCCATTCTGCAGGTGCCGTTGCGTGGCTCGAAAAGCCTGTTTCCTCGACTGCAGTCGGCGAACTTTGGGATCAAATTCTCGGACCAATTCCGGATGCTCCTGGTCTTGAAGACCTTGACCAACTCTACCCTGAAGACCGCATTAAGCCAGAACCGGATGTTGGGCTTATGCCGCTACCAGCATTACCAGGAATGCCACAATTACCACTTCCAGTGCCGGGTAATGAACCCCTGCCTGAACTCATAGTAGCAACCATCGACACACCCGTTAAAGCAAAACCAAAGCGCAGGGTGTTCAAACTTCTCGTATTCCTTACCCTTGCTGGCGCAGCAGCGTATGGCGCTTACGCAATGGGCTACTTACAGGATTACATTTGAGGGCCGTTCTCGGACGCCATAACGACGTAGGCATTCTTGGTGATTTGAGTGCCTGGCGGGACTGCATTCATTTGGGTGATAATTACGCCATCTTCTTCGAGCAGCGAACCGTCGTTTTGAGCCAAACGTAGATCTAACATTTTCGCTTTTCTTCCAGCGCGCCACAGAATCCAGATGGGAACTCCACTTGCTCCAAGTGCAAGAAACCACAAGACAACGTCCATGACTTAACCTCACTTGTTGCGTTCAAGCAAAGCGTTCCATGAGGCTTCTGCGTAAGCTTGAGCTTGCTGTGCAGGATTCTCCGCTTTGTGAATTCCCGAACCAACAATGATACAATCGGAACCTGCCAAAACGGCTTCTCTTGGATCGCCGTATCTTTGCCCCATTTCGCCGTCACCGACTGCTAGATTAACTCCGGGAGTCCAGATGAGTTTACCATCCCCAACCGCTTCACGAAGCAGTGCAAGCTCCTCTGGTCGTGAGCCGTTTCCAATGAATCCAAACACCCCTTCATGCGCCTTTCCTTTGGCAACGACTTGTGATGTATATTCTGGTTTGAGTAAATTGCCTCTGCTGGACATCTGTGCGAGCAACAACACGCCCCCATTTCGACCAACGTCGGACCATCCTGCCTGCAAACCGTCAACAATATCAGGCCCTGAGATTAAGTGCGCCGTCACCAGATCGGACCAAGCTCGGATGTTGTAGACCCCTGCCATCTGTTTCCGACTGATGCCACCTATATCGGCAAATTTACGATCTTCGAAAATCAATAAATCCGCCTCTTGGGCAGTTGTACAGAATCGTTCCCAACTCTCTGCAGTCCAATCATCGACCAGGTCGACATGCGTTTTGAGAGCTGCAATTGAAGAACCAACCGTTTCAATCAGTTCAAACAACCCAGCCATCGTACTCCGGTCTGCTGCTAAGCAAACGAGGGTCTGTTTTCGACATGCAACCTCCATGTATTTCCGAGCCATTGCTAATGTGTTTTCACTCCAACGACGGCCCCACACGTGTTCTGCCTGCATGGTAGTTCCAGAGCGTCTCGCCACTCATACCTTACGGCTTAACTCCTCGAGTGATTTCATCGAATCTGCAAGCGTTTCCTCGACACTGAGCAAGTTCATCTCAAGCATTTTCTCTGTGTCCTGGATGTCATAATTGACATGTCGGCCGGTGTTTGAACGCACCTGTTGTACCGTTAACTTCGGGTGGAATGCGGCCATAAGAATTGCAAAAGCGGTCGGCAGCCGGGCAACAGGCCATTTCCGCTCTGGCAGAACCGCTCTCAACTTCGTGCCTAATTCATTCATCCATAATCCGGTTTTGTGGAGAATATATCGCCCCCCATCTTCACCGTATTTTATCGCACGAACGTGTGCTTCTGCAACATCCCGAACATCGACGAAATTGAGGTGGGCGTTAAGCACAAACGGTAATTTGCCCCTGAAATGTTTGAGATAAGCCATTGAACCTCGTGTGTGGCGCTCATGGAACACTGGACCGAAAACGATGGATGGGTGAAGAGTAACCAATCTTACCTTTCTTCCTGAACGGTGACAATCATCAACAAATGCACGCATTTTTCGTTCTGCTTCGGCCTTCGCCAATCCGTATGGATTCGACTTCAAAGTTGCGTCATCACACCAATCTTCCGAAGTAAAAGTTTGGCCGTTTTCGTATTCAGTTCGACGAATAGCCGCTACAGATGATGTGTGGATGATGGTGTGTACCGACTCATTTCGACGAACAGCCTCACACAAGTTTAGCGTGCCTGTTACCGATGGGTCTACAACATCTCTCTGAGCATCTTTAACACCCACCATTAGGCTTGCAGCACAATGGATAATCGTGTCGCATCCATCAACAGCAGCCCAGACAGAATCACTCTCAAGCAGATCCATTTGAATAATTTCGAGAGATGAGCGGTCATTTTTGCTAAACGATTCGAGGAATTGAGCGTTCTTAAGGTTACGAACAGTCGCACGAACAGCGTTTCCTTCGTCCAATAAACGATGAACAACATGAGAACCAATGAATCCAGCTGCGCCGGTTACCAAGACGACCATGGTTTGCGATGCGCACCCACCTCTTCATTGATGCCGTCAATCAAACATCACATTGATGGCAAACCCCTGCTTGGCACAACCATGCGAATCGCAGTATTCCTGTCCATGCTGGTCCTCCTCGGTCCACTTTCGGGATGTTTTGGTAGCGATTCGTCACAAGACGACCCATCAGTATCAACCGGCTACCCCTCGGAATGGGAACGGCATACACTGGATTGGAACTGGACGGACAGTTACTCTTACGTTCTTGAGCCAGGGCCTTACACCGCTCTCCAAGTTCAGGAAGCAACGTTTGAAGTCGATACTTCAGGTGTTTGGGAGACGGGCCCAGCCACTTCCAACATCCACCTGTCTTACTGGTTACCATCAAACACCGAACTTGGCGAAAAGGTCCCGGTTATCGCCGTAGTAAGCCCCTACTTTTCGTTCGGCCAACCTGGAGATGAATCCGGCGCTACCTATGTTGTTGGAGCTGGCCGTGGCGAATTCATTTACGACAATTACATTCCTCACGGCTACGCCTTTGCTCAAGTATCGGTATTTGGCACGGAAGAATCGTCGGGTTGTTTCGATTATCGAGGTGAAGGTGAGGGTTGGGGTATTCATCAAGCAGTCGAATGGCTCGGAACACAAAATTGGTCCAATGGAAAAGTCGGACTTTACGGTAAATCCTACGAAGGGGCCACACAATGGGAAGCGGCGGCACTCGGCAGCGAACACCTCGCAACAATTGTGCCGATTTCCGGGACAACCGGGCTCCACCCACTTCTTTACAAAAACGGCAGTGCTGAAGCGCGAAGCCAAGTTATGCACATGAATTATTTCAGCAGCACCGTCGACTACAACGAAGACGACTTTGACAACATTTGCCCGGACATTATCGAGGGATTCTTTGCCGGACCTGTAACCTACGGCGCTGGTGAACTCGACCCCTATATGTCGAACTATTACGATGAACGGGAACACCTGACCAAAGCCTTCGAAAATTACAACGGCAGCGTTTACTGGGTACAGGGGATGCAAGATTGGAACGTCGATCCACACCAAGTTTTCCCTGGCTATCAGATGTTTGTTGACGGAGGCTTCGAAGTTCGCGGCATGTTGGGTCAGTGGGAGCACAATTATCCAGACCAATGGTCGAAACACAACGCCCAAGACAGCGGTTACGGCGGAGAAGCCATTCAAAACATGACGCGCTGGGACTGGGCTCAAGACCTCTTTGAATGGTTCGAATATTACCTCAAAGGGGTTGGTGAGAAGCCAGAACTCCATGCACAAATCCAGCGCAACGACGGCGAATGGAGAATAGAATCAACCTGGCCCCCACTTGATGCACAACCTATTGCACAGCCCCTAGCAGATTGTTCTCAAACGGGCCAGCGCGTTGCTGGAGCAAGTGTTGGTGGCGGAGGATTGTCAGGTGTAACTTTCGATTGCCCTGCGCTGTTTGAAGAACAAGACGCCCATCTTTCTGGTTTGTTTACACTTCACCTCGACGTGACAGCGGCAATGGACGGCGGACAAGTTTTTGCAGAAATGCAGGATGCTGAAACCGGCCTACGACTCGGTCACGCTACAATGGACATACGGTACTACCGTGGTGGAAGCGACCCAACAACAGTTCTTCCCGGCCAAAGCCTAACGATGCTGATGGAGTTCCAAGCTATTGACGCCATCCTTCCAGCAGGGCACGGTATCCGACTTGTTCTTACTGAGACTGGAGAGGATTACTTGGCTCCGGCATGCGGTATTCTTTGCCCAGTGACTGTGAATGGAGGGACATTGACTGTACATCAAATCGTCCGAGACGGAAGTATGACGCTCATCACGCCGCAAGGGGAAGATGCCGCCAATAATTAGTTCTAAGCGCCGCCCTTTCTTAGTGCACGAATCATATCGATTCTGCTGACAAGTCCGACCAATTCGCCTCGCTGACTCACCAGCAAGAGTTCAGAACCATCCAACAGTCTCCGAGCTTCACCAATGGAAACTTCGGCATCAATCAATGTGAAATCAACTCTCATCACTTCCTCAACAAGAGCGTTTTTCGATACGTTTTCTTTCAACAGACTCGATTCAGAAACCAAACCGATGACCGAACCATCCGAATTTAACACGGGCAGATGGCTGATACCTCCAGTGACCATCTTGTCGATGGATGACTGGACTGTGTCCGTTTGGGCCAGCGTCGTAATCTCACTGACCATAATGTCTCCAACAGTGTGCGCCTTACCCGGACTTTCTTCCCTTTTGAGCGCACGAACCATTTTTCGCAAAGTGGAAACCCTTGGATCAACGACTTCATTCTCAACTTTCGCGATAACCGATTGCGTGAGTCCCGAGCGTTCAGCCAACATCGATTGTGTAAGGCCCAATGACTTACGCCATTGACGCAGATAACCTCCCGTTGGGATTTCCATTATCCTGTCCTGATTGCCCGAGGACATGAGTTCACCGGTCGGCGGAGGTAAAACCCTCTAAATTTGCATGAACCATCGTCTTGTTCAAATGTCTATGGAAGCATAAAGTCAGCGAACATATGAGTAAAGACCGACGAACCTCGAAAATCCCTTTATCGTCATTTGATTAACATAATTACTACTTTAGATTCATTTGATAAATAAAAAACGACAATCATTGAGCGTATGTTTGATATACCGTCTCGACAGGCAACGGGGTGATACCTATGATGGACAAAGCAAAACTAGAGTATATTTGGCTCGACGGATATTTCCCAACTCAAAACATGCGAAGCAAGACGCTCGTGAAGAAAGATTTCACAGGAACACTCGAAGAATGTCCAATGTGGAACTTTGACGGGTCATCAACTCGCCAAGCTGAAGGAAACTCCTCAGACTGCCTTCTCAAACCTGTTGCTATCTATCCCGATCCACAGCGATTCAACGGTTTTCTCGTCATGTGCGAGGTTATGAATGCTGATGGTACGCCCCACTCAAGCAACGGAAGAGCTACTATTGAAGACGACGATGAAGATTTTTGGTTCGGATTTGAACAAGAATATTTCATCATGGACACAGAAACACAACTCCCTCTTGGATTCCCAGTTGGTGGATTCCCAGGCCCCCAAGGAATGTACTATTGTTCAGTCGGTGGCAGGAATACACACGGGCGTTCTCTCGTCGAAGAACACGCAGATCTTTGCCTTGATGCTGGAATAAACTTTGAAGGAATCAATCAAGAAGTGGCATGTGGGCAATGGGAGTTCCAAATATTTGCCAAGGGTGCTAAGAAAGCTGGAGATGAACTTTGGGTTGCACGATATCTTCTCGACCGCCTTACCGAAAGCTATGGATGTTACATTGAATACCATCCAAAACCAGTCAAAGGTGACTGGAACGGCTCTGGTATGCATGCGAACTTCTCAGATGGAAAAATGCGAGATGAAGGTGGCGAAGAGCTCTTCACCAAGATTTGTGAAGAATTTGGCAAGAACATCAAGAAGCACATGGAAGTCTATGGCGAATACAACGACCAACGCCTTACAGGCCTTCATGAGACTCAATCGATTGATCAATTCTCGTACGGCGTTTCAGACCGCGGGGCATCAATTCGAATCCCAGTAACCGTTCCTGAAGACGGCTGGGTTGGGCGTCTTGAAGATCGCCGACCAGCATCGAACGGTGACCCATACAAGATTGGTGCAGTGATTATTTCGACCACGAAAGCATCTTACAACTGAGCTTTGGCTTCGCTTTTGCGAACGCGGTAGACGCCGACAATGACGGCACCAATCACGGTGAGCGTCATGATGTTAGCAGCAATCATGGCAAAAGAGTCCACCAAGATGCCATAGAGCAGCCATAGTCCGAGTGCAAAGGATACAACGCCAAAGGTAGCCAATGAGATTCCATCGTGCCGTTTGTGTACCCAGACTTGGATAATTTGTGGAATCCACGCGATGATTCCTATGATTCCGGCCAAGAGTCCAATCGCCTCAATCCATGCTTCTGCCATGTTCTTAGCCGCTAAAGCAACCCTCATCAAACCTCGTGATGAAGTCAGATGTTCTTTGCCCATGAAGCAGGTGGTTTTGAGACATTGATGTGAGTTATGTTGGCCCAATCCACCTTGCGTGGAGATTTTTCCCCGACAACATGCATTTCGAGTTTCAAGCCATAGGGAATTTTTGCGACAATGTTCTTGCCGCCGGTCTTCAGTGTGACTTCACTCGGATTGTTTGAAAACAGAGAAAACAAGGAACGTTGATGCATCGCAACCGCTTCTACTTTCTCATTACGGGTTGTGAACCATGAGCGTAGTTTTTCATTCAGGCCTAATGCGTAAACATCTCCTTTGAGCATGAGGCCACCGTGCAAGTGGACTTCATCCCAAGTGTTGAATCCTTCAAGTGTCTCGACTAAGTCCGGATTCATGTCTCCCGGAGCGGTCGTTTCCAAGATTTTGATGAAACCCGCCTCATCGACCATTTTGGCCGCTAAATTGTCAGGAATTTCAGGCCAATCGAGCCGCTGATGCGTCATTGCAACGATGACGTCAACATCCAACGGCTCATCAGTATGCGCTGAAGCAGGTGGCTCCAGCCGTTTGTCGTGAAGGGCGGTAAGAATTCTCGCTTTACGGGCGATTCGGTCTGCTACACCGTCGTGGTTATGTTGCGTACCGTTGTTTCTGTTCTGAACAAAATGATGCTCATCGGTGATGACAAATGAGCCTGCCCAGTGCTTTTGTTCGACAACCAGCATTGTATTTCCACCAATAACAACCATGTCAATTTCTCGACGGCCACCATCTGGGTCAGGAATCCGCACAGATTCATAGATTTTCCAACCGTTTTCTCGGCCGGCTGCTCTTGAGAGTTTACACAATCTCATTTCAGCCAATTCGCCTGCACGGTGGATGTCATCCGGTGGATGCTTCAAGCGGCGGGAACGCCACCAATTCCATCGGACCTTAAACGACATAAATCACATCACCGCAACAGTTCGTCCACGCTCTTGACGATAACAGTTGGCTGCTGTTCTGCGCCTTGTTCAAGCCCGTTGACATCGTCCATAGTCGCTTCTCCTGATAGAACCAAGACGCCGACACAACCGGCCCGAGTCGCCATTGCGAGGTCGGTATACAACCGGTCGCCAACCATGGCACATCGAGATGGGTCGAGGCCTAAGGCCTCGATTTTGTGGAGAATCATACCAGCGTTTGGTTTTCCCGAGATGTGTTCCGGATCAACACCGGTCGTTACCTTGAGCATGGCCAAGTAAGCTCCAACATCAGGTAATCCTCCGTCAGGAGACGGGCATACCATGTCTGGATGGCTTGCAACCAAGGGTACGCCAGCGTGCATGAATATACTGGCTTGGGATATTTTATCGTAGGAAATTTCGGTGTCGTATCCAAGAACAACATACTGCGGATCTTGGCTCTTTGTTTCAATTCCTTTTTCTTCCAGCATTTCCCTCATGCCCTCGGTACCAATCAACCATGTTTTCGTGATGTTGTTGGCGCCAAGCCATGAGAGCAGGTCGTGTGTTGAAAGCAATACCTCATTTTCTTCAGCAGGTATTCCAAATGCTTGTAATTTTTTCACATATTGCTTAACTGACCGACTCGAATTATTGGAAAGAAAGTATCGCTTCACACCCTTTTCATCGCAACGAGTGAGGAAGTCAAGTGCCCCTTCGATGAGTTCACCGCCCAAATATATCGTTCCGTCTAAGTCAAGAAAAACAGCGTCAATCTCTTTGAGTTGTGCATCCATTTCTTTCACCTCAGAAGAGCAATGTTTTCATCATGAACCAAGGCGAATGAAGATTTTCTTGTGCCTCTTTACTTGCAATCATTTCCGTCATCATTTCTTGAAGAGCAGGTTTCTTTTCGGCCTTACCAACAAACCAGTTGAGTAACCATGAACGGCGACTTAATTTTTGCATTCGGAAAGAATTCTTCAGTTCTGGGCCGAGAACCCTCCAAACCTCATCTTGGTATTCCAAAAACGGTAATTTTTCTTGAATATGGCGGGCGGCCATTTCTCCGGTGACCAAGGCGTTCCCTACGCCTTCTCCCGAGAACGGGTCGACCAAGGACGCAGCATCTCCCACCAACCGAATTCCGTTCATACTGGAGCGGCGAGGTTGACGGTCAGCTTTTTTGCGCGGTGAGCCAAACGGTAATTGCCATCCTTTGGCAGAACCCGGTACCATTTCGGCGTCTGCAAATCGTTCTTTGAACAGAGGGTGATTAGCAATAACATCTGCTTGGAGAGCCTTGAGTTTCTTCTTCTGCTTATCCATCAACCCCATCACCATGCCGATGCCGACGTTAACTACGTTCTCTGAAACGGGGAACAGCCAAAAATAACCTGGAATAACCGTGTCAACAAAGTGGATTTCAATATCTCCAGAACTTTCTTCGCATCCCTTGACGTTTCTCCAATATTCACGGTATCCGCCGCAGTAGTGGTCTCTATCAACCATTTCCTCGCCGTACGAGGATTCGACTACAGAGCGTGCGACAGGGCATCTGTATCCGCCGGCACCGACCAGTTCACGCGAGTAGAACGTGCGTTCTTCACCACCTCGGCCGCCGATTCGGACAACAAGCCCAGAGGCATGCCGTTCATCTCCACTGCCTTCGCCTGGATCTTCGCCGCCCTTTCCATCATCGAACAAGACGGTACGAACCTCTCCACCTTGGATGACCGAGCCGCCGGCATCTCTGACGAGCTTTTGGCAGCGGTTGAATAAGAGTGAATCGAACTGAGCGCGAGGTAATGCATACCCTGCTTCTAAACGCTGCACATCTTCTTCGGGTAAGGGGACTCGAACCGAATTTCCTTTCGGCGAGGAGAACATAATTCCAGTAACTCGGAAGTGAGGCGTTGATTCTAAATCTGCTTTAACCCCAAGTTCTTGCACGTGAGAAAGGGATTTTCCTCCAACAGCATCTCCACAAATCTTGTCCCGAGGCCATACCTCTTTTTCGATGAGCAGAACCTTAGCGCCGGATTTCGCAAGATATCCTGCTGCGGAGGATCCACCAGGGCCGCCTCCGACGACAATTGCGTCGAATTCAGCGCCGCTTTCTGGCATTTGTCCAGTCTCAATTGGTTGCTCCCACGAGCGCACATCTTGTACACCATTCGCCGTCATAGTGTTCACACACCGCATTCACCCCTTGAGTCTTAGCGTTCAAGCGGTTGAAAACCATTCATCTCCGCCGTCATACTCATTTGGCGGAACTTTTGCCAACAAACATGGGGGAACAAGTTTCGATTGCGCCAACAGCGTTCGATGCCGAAACCCTACCTCCGTTTGAGCGTAGAAAGGCATTGTTGGCACTCCTCGTCGTGACATCGGTGTGGGGGGCCACATTCATTTGGATGAAACAAGCCCTCAATACACTTGAGCCAGAAATACAGTCACAAGGTCGTTTTCAGATCATTGCTCTTTTGGTCGCAGCACGGTTCATCATTGCAGCAATTGTCATGTTCTTCTCCTTCTCGAAAGCAAGAGCCGCTTTACGCCAATCTGAACAATGGAAAGGGGGGCTTCTCCTTGGCAGCATAATGCTGGTTGGTTTTGTGACGCAAATGATAGGACTCGACGATATTTCCCCTTCGGTATCTGCTTTCTTGACCTCCCTCTACGTCGTCTTCACTGCCCTCATTACAATACTGTTCACGAAATCTAAACCAACTAAAATCCTCCTTTTTGGAGTTCTTCTGACAACCTTTGGAGCGGGGTTCATCCAAGGGCCGCCCCATCTTACATGGGGGGTCGGCGAAATCCTCACTGTTGTATGCGCCGTGTTTTTCGCCCTCCATATCATCTACACGCAAAAGGTCACTCAACAGATTGACCCAATAGGTGTTACACTCACATCGTTCGTCGTTATTGCTGCAGGTTCCGTCCTCCTTCTGTTCGCTTTTGGAGGGGGGAGGACCGTTGAACAATGGAGTTTAATTTTCCAAGACGGCGTCTTCTTGCAAGTCCTATGTTTGGGAATTGGGGGCTCATTCTTTTGTCTCCTTTTACTCAACCTTTACCAGCGATATTTGAATCCAATTCAAGCAGCTATTATTTACGCACTTGAGCCGGTTTGGGCCACAATTTACGGCCTAAGTTTAGGATTAGACCAATGGACTGGGTGGATTCTAGTGGGTGGTGGAGCATTGTTCATGGGCAATATCATTGTTGAAGTTTTCACAACCGCTCATGAGGAAGAGTAAATGGCGGGCGACGGTTCGGAAACTTTGAGGGATACTATGGCGGCTGACAAAAAAGACAATCTTAACGGATTTGGAAGCAAGGCAGTTCACAGCGGAACCAACCACATTGGTGATGCAGTCAACACTCCAATTTTCCAATCCTCAACATACAAATTAACCGATGAACGCTATGCTGGATGGGCTGCAGGTGCACAACATACGCTTCTGTACGGCCGTCTTTCGAGCGTCAATTCTGATGCAGTAGCACAGAAGTTAATCGCCTTAGAAGATGGCGAAGATGCAGAAGTCTTTGCCTCAGGGATGGCTGCAATTTCAACAACACTCCTTGCGTTTCTTTCCGCTGGAGACCACATCGTTGCTTCTCCGGATGTTTACGGTGGCACATACGGTCTCTTGACCGAAGAGCTGCCACGTTTTGGCATTGAAGTCACGATGGCAGACATGCGAGATCCAGCGTCCTACGAGGCAGCTATTCAACCGAACACCAAAATTATCTACATTGAAACTCTTACAAATCCAGTTCTCAAAGTATGCGATATACCGGCTATGGTCGATATAGCAAAGCGACACAATATTATGTGCATAATCGACAATACCTTCGCATCTCCATGGGCGTGCCAACCTCTCTCGATGGGCGTAGATTTAGTCATCCATTCCACTACGAAATATCTTGGAGGTCATTCAGACATCATCGGTGGTGCAGTTGTTGGTGGCAAAGAACATATCTCTCAAATTTTTGCTCGTAAAATCCATTTTGGTGGCAGCCCAGATCCACACAATTGCTACTTACTCGAGCGAGGTATGCGAACCCTCCATGTTCGAATGCCATTGCTGAGTGCGAACGCTATGGAAATTTCCAAGCGGCTTGAAGCGCACCCATTGATCGAGAAGGTAAACTATCCTGGCCTTGAATCCCATGATGATTACGAAGTCGCTCAGCGCGTTATGCCACGAGGCTCGGGAATGGTGGCGTTTGTCGTTAAAGGCGGCGATGCTGCAGCATTGAAGTTCATGCGTGGTCTTGACATCATTTACGAGGCAACGAGTCTCGGTGGTGTAGAATCACTTATCGAATGCCCTTTCAATTCCAGCCACATGATGATACCTGAAGAAGTACGTCACGCTGCAGGATTGGTACCCGGTTTCGTACGAATGAGCATCGGTATTGAGGACCTTGAAGACCTCTGGAACGATATTAACACCGCTCTTTCAACCCTTTGAACCGATTTACGGCGGCGTTGCAATGGATGAAACTGCTTTCGTAGCATTGCTTGTTTTTATTGTACCAATGTGCTTTACGCCAGGGCCGAATAACATGCTGTGTGCAGCTCACGGCTCACAGCACGGATTTCGAGCGACAATACCGCTCACGCTTGGAATGCTGGTCGGCTGGTCAACCCTCGGAATTGCAGTCGGATATGCCACTGTAGCCATCGAATCCAACATCGCCATTTTTGAAGCGTTAACCTATGTTGGCGCTGCTTACATTGCCTATCTCGGGATTACACTCGCTCGCAGCCCCGTTAAGCCGGCGGGCGAAGCATCGGAAACCGAACGCCTTGGGTTCTACACCGGAGCAATGCTCCAACTTGTGAACGGTAAAGCATGGATTCACTTTCTTGTTCTCATGGCAACGTGGGGGACATTGTTTGGAACGGGATTCATGAGTAAGGCTCTACTGGTAGCAATCAACGCTGGAGCAGGCTATCCCGCCGTCCTCACATGGTCCATGTTTGGCTCAATCTTGAGTACACTCCTTACTTCTCCAGAGAACGGTAAGCGCCTCAATATTGCATTGGGCATATCGCTTGTAGGTGTAGCCATTTGGGTAGCAATGCCCCATTGATTAAATTGCTTCACCGGTAACGGTTTTCAGGGCTGCAAACGCTTCAAGCCATTCTTTTTGAAGCCCGTCAACATCCTCTTGTTCACAGTTGAACAATTTTGTTCCAACATCCAAAAGTTGCTTTGTTGCACCCATCCAAGCTCCCCCTCGGTCTCTCGCATTTATTTCAAAATGCCATTCCTGACCTGTTGAACGGTTTGCTGCAAGCAACCACGCCCACGCAGCAGCAGCAGAATCAATCGAATCATGGCGTTGTGTTGCGGTGCGTTCAGCCTTGCCAGCGCCTTCGAGCAAGCCTTGTAAAATGAGATCGTGAACGGCACCTGTTGCTCCAGTGACACCGCTGTCCCGAGTTGGGAATCGGGCGACTTTTTGCGCAGCTTCTCTCGCTGAGTCCAATCCTTTGAGGAACGTACCGAATGGTTTTGGTTTCTTAAGTTGTTTTTTCCAAATTTCCTCGGCTTCGATTCCAGAAATCCCTAGGCCTGCCAATCCGTCCATGCCCCATTTCTCCCAGAGGGCGTTGAGAATATTGCCACAACTCGTACCAGTCATAACTTCGAGTGCTGCAGCCTTTCTTTCCGAAACATCACCCTTCGCTGTTATTCGAAGCCCTTCACCGTCGGTTGAACCTTCCTTCATTGAGGCAAACAGCATGTGGGCAGTAAGGTGCCGTTCATCGCTTGAACCAGGGTGTGCTTGAAGGGCGTTTTCGATGTCATCTAAACTGTCACCCTCGACCCATGAATCGCCGACGACTAAACCTGAATCGATTGAATCGAGAACAGCTCTTTTTAGGGCCAAAGAAATAACTCCTTCATTCATTGTTAGTCCCTGCCATGCGTCGATAATCTTGTCCATGCTTTCACCAGCAGCATCGGGAAGCGGAGTATCTTCATTCCAACCTGCTGGCGACCAGTTTGCGTCAATGGTGAGGATAGAGGGCAGGAACGGCGGTAGCATTGAAAGAGCCATGTGGTGAATAAACGAGGATTCTTTCTTGGTGGTTTTCGAGAGCACATCAAGGCCGATAGCAAGCACCGGCCCGTGCTTGAGTGTGAAGCGAAGATATCCATCTCCACTTGGTTTGAAATCGAGAACAGATTGAGCATCTATGCCTTCTGTAACCCAAACGGGCTGAGACAGATCGCCTACTTTGGTAAATGTAAATCTGGAGCGACCTAAAACATCGTCAAGCCATTCGTCAGGAGGAGTTGGCTCGGGTCCAGTGCAGACAAACCCACCTTTCCATGTGAAGAAATACATGCCTCTCTTTGCATGGTCTTCCCAAGGAAGCATGCGCAGTGTAAGGTTGGAGTAATTCTGTAGGCCGGCAAGGTAACCCTGTTTCCCATCACCTCTGCGGATGAATGAGGCTGAGCCAAAAGAACCCGAAGTGAAGTTGCCAACCAGCGTAATGTCTTCGTCATGTGCTGCGTGAAGTGAGCCAGCGAATGCCTTGGCAACGGGATCGCCTCGCTTCGACATCATGCGCTTACCGAGCCAAGTGACGTTGTCTTTCTTGCGAATGATGTTTTCCAACTCTTTCATCGTCTTCGTGACTGGGTCGGTTCTCCCCCATCTGAGTTTGCCTTTCCACGTCATCACGGGTAAGTGTGCTCGCGGGTTTTCAAGCAGTCCAGCCAATTCTCTTTTGAGTTTATTTGCAGTCGCTTCGTTGGCATGTTTTGTGCCGCGCATCCTTACACGCTGCTTTTTTTGACCGGGGAATTCTACTTTCGACGGACCGGCCATAGATTCCCCTCAATACAGTCCACGAGCACCTCTCGTTTGACTCCTTCGCGCCTTCATATACTCTTGAATTGTTAGCATTGTGCGACAGAAGAATTCCCATTGGCCGCACAATGGGAGACTCTATCGGCATGAGGGAAAACTATGGCTGACGATTTTGATTACGAAGAGGAATACACAATGGAACAACATTACGAGCAAGAGGCTGGACAGGGCACACCAGAGGTTGACCCCGCCAGCATGGTCGTCGACATTCAAACTCCAATGGGCCCAATTACAGTTGATATGAAACAACTTGAGGATGCAAAAAAAGCCGTTGCAGCAACTCGTGCAAAGGAATCACCATTGCCTCTTGGCGACCAAATGATGAACAATTTCATCGGTTCAAAGCACAAGCGCGACTCTCGGTACTGGAGGGGAAAACTCGGGGTTTTGATGAAATTGCACTTTGATACATACCTTGCTGAAGAGTTTGAAGTTGTTGAAGAGTTCATGATTGACCAAGGGAAAATGAGGGCTGCTATTCATGAAAGCATTGAATTGCAAGGGGGGCAACGACAACGCTTCCTTGCCGCTGGGACCCGTTTTTACAAGTCCAAGACTGAAACCGGACACCACTTGGTAACCGTTTCCAGTGTTGACCACGATGGTGACCAACGCATCTCTGTTTACACCAGTACCTTGCAATTGGTTAACGTTCACGGCAAGAATGCTGATGAACTCATCAGCGATGTTGAAACCGACTTTTACAAGAGCGGCATCCTCAAAGGTGCTTTCTTTGACCTGCAATACAATTTCATCGCTCGTGACAAGCAGATTGATGATTTGATTGCTTGGGACGAGGATGTGAAAGAAGCTCTTTGGCGAGACATCATCAGTTTCCAGAAAGCCATGCCCAAATTGCGAGCATCCGGCGTTCCCAATTCACGAGGCGTCATTCTCGCAGGACCACCAGGAACTGGAAAGACCATGATTGCAAAGTGGCTTGCTGCCCACTCAGACATCACTTGTGTACTGATTTCTGCTGAAATGATTACAGGGCGAAGCGACATCAAGTCATGTTTTGAAATGGCTCGCAAACTTTCTCCAACTCTCCTCATCATCGAGGACATTGATACTGCAGGCGCTCTTGACCGTCGTGCTTCTGACCACCCTTTGCTGGGTGAGTTTTTGCAATCCATGGATGGAATCGTCCCAAATCACGGCGTTATTACCCTTGCAACCACCAACCACTCCAACAAAATTGACCCAGCCATCGCCGACCGTCCAGGTCGCTTTGACCGCATCATTGAGGTTGGGTTGCCAGGTAAAGACCAACGGTTCCACATCTTCCACCACCTGCTCAAGAAGCTTGACCTGTCTCGCAACGTTACTCTCGAAGTCAAAGAGAAGTTGGCTAAGATGACCGATGGATTAACCGGCGCTTGGATTCGAGCAGTGGTTCAAGACAGCCTCATTCTTGCTTTGAGTAAGGACAAGGATAAGATTGCGAAGGAGCATTTGTTTGCTGCTCTCAAGGACGTTATGGAACGGCGAGGTATGGCTTACCGAGTCGCACCTTACGCCCCTCCACAAGCCAAAGCAAAGGCAGATGTCTACGTCCAATGAATGGCAATTACCATACTTATCATCAGATTTAGTATTCTAATGAAAGGATTGGATAATTAATTTTATTCCTTGGAGCGAGATTTCATGGATCATTGTTCCTTTTTTTTAGGACCCATTCCTTTTGTTTGTTACCCTCTAAGGTGATGAAATAAACCCCCCTCTTTTTTTTGCCAATGTATTTGTTGACATATAATTCGTCATTGCATAGTTTTGAAAGAATCTGATTCAATCTTTGTCTACTTCCATCAACTTTCAATATTAGATCACTCGGAGTAAATTCCCCCATTGTTTGTTGTGTAAGGTCAAATATCGCAGTACGAATTTCTTTTATCCGTTCTTCCTCTGTTTTTCGGGAAACAGAATCTGACTGAGAAAGAACTGCTTTAGGCGCTTTCATGAGCTGCACCATATTTTTTATGAACATATTTGATGTGTTTATTTTCCAAAACCAACTTCTACCGTCTCTTCGAGTGACGACGAAATTATCATTTTTCAATTCTTTAAGATGTTCTTGAATTACACTTAGATTGTAGTCTACTCCGAAATCATTTACTAATTTGTTGATATCCTTACTTTCTAATTCTTTTCCACTTAGAAATATACTGACTATTTTACTGCGTAAAGAATTTCCAAATAAAGAATTTAACTCAATATTTTTCTTTGACGTAACTTTACTGTTGCGCATGTTTAATTGTAACAGTGATTACTACTAAAACCTATTTGTATAATTTTAAAAAAATTAAAAACAATTTAGCGCTAAAATAAAAATCCGTTTTAGTAATTCTATTTCGCGCGCTATTAAAATAAAACAACATTATTGATTCAAAAATAAACATTCTATTTACATTTCTTAATTTTCAAACGATCTCTAAGACATGCGCCAGGGCACCATCGCGCCGCTATCTAAACGCATCGCGCCGCCATCGCGAGCGCTATCGCGAGCGCTATCGAGCAGCTTTAAACGACGCTACAATTTTCTGGCAAATTGCAGATTTAGGAAAAACACGATTTTGATTTTCTCTCGACAGAGAATCCCATTTTGGCTGGTGCCCAATGGCGCAAATCCCGTCGAAGGCCAATTACGTGTTAGCCCGCTGATGACG
>JAQXFL010000157.1 GCA_029250345.1 Candidatus Poseidoniaceae archaeon | reverse complement strand
CAAGAGCGTGGAATACACGAAGGTATTGACATCTTCATGGAATTCACGGTTCGACACCTCCTTAAGGAAGGAGACAGAGTTACTGGATGCGTGGCATATACCCGCGTAGACGGCGACTTCCATGCGTTCTCAGGCAAGTCAGTCGTCTTAGCGACCGGCGGAATCACCCGATGCTGGTCGGTTTGTTCTGGCTCATGGGAATACACAGGCGATGGACACGCTCTTGCCCTATGGGCCGGTGCTGAACTCCGTGATATGGAGTTCGTGCAATTCCATCCAACCGGAATGGTGTGGCCTCCATCGGTTCGAGGTATCCTTGTTACCGAAGGTGTCCGAGGCGAGGGTGGCCGTTTGACCAATTCAGAAGGAGAACGATTCATGTTCAATTACGTTCCAGAAATGTTTGCAGGTGACCACGCAGAGACCATCGAAGAATCGGACCAGTGGGTCGAAGAAGTGGTTTCTGGAAAACTCGCAACCGTACGTAGACCTCCAGAATTGCTTACCCGTGACGTTGTTGCGAAGGCAATCAATTCCGAAGTGAAAGCAGGTAGAGGCTCCCCTCACGGCGGCGCATTCCTCAACATCTCACACCGTGGAGAAGAAGCCATTTTGAAGAAATTACCATCAATGCACCACCAATTCAAGGAATTAGCAGGTGTTGACATCTCGAAAGAGCCGATGGAAGTTGGCCCGACTGCCCACTATGTGATGGGTGGAGTTCGAGTAAACGCTGAAACTCAAGAAAGCAATGTCCCTGGTCTGTATGCTTGCGGCGAAGTTGCATCTGGCCTCCATGGAGCGAACAGACTCGGAGGAAACTCGTTGTCTGACCTCATTACATTCGGAAAGAGAGCCGGCGAGCACGCTGCAAAGCGCTCGAAGGATTTAGCACAACCAACCATCGATGATGGACAGGTTCAATCTGCTATCGAAGTTATGCTCGCACCACTGCAAAGAGACGAAGGAGAAAACCCTGGTCTCATTTACGACGAAATGCGTGACATGATGCAGGCCAAGGTTGGAATCATCCGTACCAAGGAAGAAATGGAAGAAGCAATGGATGACTTGAAAGCATTCGATCAGCGTCAATCCGCATGTTTCCCTGGCTCATCTCGCAAATACAACTCGGGATGGCACCAAGCACTCGACCTCAAGAACATGGTCGATGTTTCAACCGCAGCAACTCTTGCCGCTCTCACACGTGAAGAGAGCAGAGGCGGACACACGAGAGACGACTTCCCTGTAGAAATCGAAGAATGGGGGAAGATTCTCAACATTATCTACATGGAAAATGGGGAAATCAAGGTTCGCCAAGAACCCGTTGAAGAGATACGCAGCGATTTGAAAGATGCTCTTACCGAAGTCAAGACGATGATTGCAGAACGAGCTGCTGAACAAGCAGGAGGCGATGAGTAATGTCACTGAAAGGAAAGAAGCAAGATTTCACAATCCTCAGAGGAGAAGGCGAAGAATCAACACTTGAAGAATTCAGTATTGAACTCGACGAAGGCATGGTCGTTCTCGACTGTGTCCACCGAATCCAACACGAACAACAACCAGACTTAGCGGTTCGATGGAACTGTAAAGCAGGTAAATGTGGTTCATGTTCTGCTGAGATCAACGGTCGTCCACGTTTGATGTGCATGACCAGAATGAGCGATGTAGTAGCTGAAACTCCAGCAGGTAAGCCCATTGAGATTCGTCCGATGAAGGCATTCCCACACGTCAAAGACTTGGTGACTGATGTTTCTTGGAACTATGAGATTGCACAAAAAATCAAGCCAATCAACGGACCTGATGAGATGAACTGGGAATTCAACCAAATGGAAGCAGACAGAGTGCAGCAATTCCGTGAATGCATCGAATGTTTCCTTTGCGTTAACACCTGTCACGTCTTGAGAGACCATGCACTGTTCGATGACTTCGCAGGACCACGTAACTTGGTTCGACTTGCACAGTATGAAATGCACCCGCTTGACACCGAAGACCGTGTTCCCGAAATTAAGAAGGAATTTGGTATCGAATACTGTAACATTACCCGTTGCTGTACTGAAGTTTGTCCGGCAGGCATACAAATCACAGATGATGCAATCATACAGCTCAAAGAGCGTGTTGTCGACCGTTATTACGACCCGTTGCAACGCATTTGGCGAACGCTCACTCGGCAAAAGGTTCGCTATTGAGGCGATTGTTTGGGGACTTTGATTGAGAAAGCCCGCCAAATTTCAGCCATTGGCTTTGGCGTAGCCTTTGTGTGGATTGGAATTCAACATTTCACCAATGTAGGTTTCTTTGTACCCATCGTGCCCGAACTTCTTGGTACGCCTGAGTTTTGGGTCTATGTCAGTGGAGCAGTGGAAATACTTCTCGGGATGAGCATGGTTCACCCTCGAACAAGACAACGAGGAGGAATGGCAACAGCTGCATTCTTGATTCTCGTCTACTGGGCAAATCTGAACATGTGGATAAACGATATACCAATCGATGGTACAACGTTTTCAACATCTGCGCATATTGCACGTGCAACGGCTCAATTCGGAATGATTGGGTTCGCACTCTGGATTGCAGAGTGGGATTTAAAGAAAAAGTGAGTGGCTTCTAATCCCTCCGAAGAGGGAAAAGAAGCGGCGACCCTTGCGGGAACAAACTTACAACAGCAAGTTTGGAAAACATACAGAAGTTAAATCAGAACTCAAAGGTGTTCGATTCCGGACTTCTTGACGTTGGCCTTCTTGATCTTGTCAGGAAGCCAAGCTGGTCCATTAGCTGGCTTGTCAACCATGCTAATACTGCCGGTGAAGACGTGGACACGCTTGGTGCCACGCTCACGTAGGCGTATGTTCGTGTGTCCGCGGGTTGCAGCTTTGAGGGCTGCGCCGCGTGGTTGTTTGCTAGCAAAAACCTGGCTCGTATCTTTTCCGTTCTCCATGAGAACAAAGTATTTTTTATCAGACATTTTGGATTTCCTCCGATATGTGACAGTCAAGTAGAGTATATAGTATTTTTCCCGTTAAAACGGTATACTGCGCCATATAAGCAACGCAGTGCCCCATTCCGAAACCGAATTTGATGCCATCAAGCCTCAGTACAGCGGTTGTTGAAAAAACAAAATGGAGTAGAAAAAAACGAGGGTTACAATTCTGCTCCAGCTAGAGTCTTGGTATCAATAATACCGGGGATCTGGCGGATTGACTCTACAACCGATTGTGCGATGACAGCAAGACTCTCGGCAACGAGCTTCACGATGAGATCATGATCTCCAAACAAGAGGGTTGCATCATCGACATTTGGCATTTCTTTAACGGCCAAATAAACTTCGTGCTCTTTACCGGGTGCGACGTTAATCAAGACATATCCTACAGCCATTGCAATCAAACCTACCAAGTGCTCAAAGCACATCAACTCTTCTCCGTATCACTGCTCCAAGTCGAGAAGTTCCAGTTGTTCATCGGTGAATTCCATCCATTGGAGCAGCGTCCAGCCACTCGGCATTTCACCTTCAAGCCAAATGCGATACTGTTCGAGACTCCAACCTGCAGGCAGTTGAATGGCCGGTGAGCCATCGATTGGTTGTTCTTGAATCTCCTCGACTGACTCCTCACTTTCAACTTGCCACAAGGGCGTGTCTACTCCGTTCTGCTTTCGTCGCCAAAGAACGGTGGCAGCCAGAACAACCAGCACGATTGCACCTCCGAACACCAACGGCGTTGACAACGAACTTACATCTACAGATTCATTGGCAGCCACGGTTTGGTTGCAATCCAAGCAAGGGGGCTCAGGTTTGAGCGTCATACTAAATCCAGAAGTGTTCGATTGTGCCCATGAGTCGGTGCATGTTGCGGATATGAGGAGCGTAGCGTTACTGAGTGCTCCAGTTGTAGGGTACTGGAATTGTATTGAAGCAGAGGTAGGAGATTGGGGGACCAAAGAAACCTGCAATTCTGCAAGCATGGTATTGTTCTGATAGATCTGGGCCAAGCATTCAATGTCACCCGTACCGTCTTGGTCGACAACTGTTCCTGTAATGGAGAGGAGCTCCCCCGCAGATTTGTTTTCTAAAACCTCAACCGTCGTTTGTGGCATTGCATGATAAAACGGTACTTCGAGATTGAAAGAACGTACGAGGCCATCGATGTCACGTGCTGTAAACAGGACTTGACCTTCACCGTCGATGAATGTTCCATCAAGCCGTAATCGGAATTTGTAAAGAGAGTCAAACTCTTGGAAATCAGGGAACGATGCACACGATGAGAAGGAGGTACTGTTGGGGCTGATGGAACCGAGAGAGGGTGCATCGACTGCCCATCCCAATTGAGATAAGGTCGCTTGGAGTCTGTCGATAGGTCGTTCCGACTGCAGATGAACAAGCATGTAACCGGTCTGTCCGAATCGCAGCGAGTCGATTGTTCCTGCTTCATCGCACAAATGTGCAGCAACAACGATTGGCGTTGTCAAGAGCAACGGCAACTCAAACTGCTGGATGAACGCTGACCCGTGTTGCCCAGTCATGTCCAAAGTCAAACTCAATACACCAGTTTCCAATGGTACAGAAACCGATGGAAATTCAATCAAAACGGGATTACGAAGGTCAGAAGCATCAACAGGGATTGTTATTCGTTCTGCTCCAGGCCAATCGATATGTAAATCTCCAGTGGCAGAGGATAGCGGGTCATCGGAATCAGTAAACACAATGTGAGCATATTCTGCCCCGCCTCCTCGTACACTGTCCAATGCATTGCCATCCATATCAACGATCTCAATGACCGCCGAAGGCGCTCTGTCTCCAACCGAGATGATACGCGAATTCAGCAGCAAACCGGATGAATCACGGACTTCAAAAGTCACGTCATCGAGCGCAGTGTTGACTTCTCGTTGATATTCACCTACATAGCAATGGTGAGTGTTATCGGCTTGTTGCTCGTAACTCATGTTACCAAGAAGACCTGCAGATGCCAAAAGTGCCGGTTGCTGAGTGGTTCGATTGAAGTCCGCATCAAGAGCGCAAACCCTCCAATTCACCATTTCACCGCGATACATCTGACCCAGCGGCTGATAGGGGAGTTGATTGATTCCCGACCAAGTCGGGGTATCTACTCCGCTGATGTGAGGTCCAAACCATTGAGCCTGTGCATCAACAATCGTTGCCACCGATGGGTCGAGTAAATGCCCTTGCTGCATGCTAACGTCATGGGCTGTCGCTCGCAAAACCAAGGTTCCGAGAGAGAGTGAGGCTGGAAGAGTAATCGAAGCCTGCCAGCGGACTGTGTCGATACGCCCGGTTGCTTGTGAGAACCATTCAAGGTTGGAGAGTTCAGTCGTATTCGTGGCCACAGACCATTCCAAGTCCACAGATGTAACATTGACATCGTCGGATGCTTCAATGGTACAGATGAAGTTATCACCACGCGCATACACTTGCGAGTCACAATAGATGCTCTCGACGACTGGAGGGGCGTTTACCCAAATACGTAGGGTGAGAAGGTTGTTGCTCACGTTCCGCTCATAGGAACCGTTGCTGGCGTTTGAGTAGCGGATTCGCAAATCCATCCATCCCGTCTTTTCAGGTGTAATGGTCAAGTTGTAAAGAATCCTTGAACCGGTCATATCTCCTGCTGGTAGTGAAATGTTCCCGCTGTAGAGTTCAATGTTTCCTTGAATGTCTTGTACTAAAAGCGAACCATTGGAAGCAGACATGCCTCGATTCTCAAGAGCAAGTTGAATTTGAGATGGTTGCATGTAAGAGACGTTACCAAGTTGCCGAGCTCCAAAGATGTTGATGTCATGATGGAGGTCGGCGTAGGGTGCCATTTTCGGGTCACCCACGGTAACGCCCATCCAACTTGTCTGTAAATTCGCAGCAGCATGTGCTTCAGCCAGGTTAAATCCTTGAGCATACATACTCAGTAGCGTACTGGGTGAGCCGACGGCGGTCAAGTATGGCTCGTAGACATAACCCTTGACGCCCGAGACTCCATCCTCCAACAGATCAGCGATGAGTGATTGCCCGTATGCGGTATTGGGGTCGAAAGAGCGCCCTCCTGTAGAAACGGCCGTTTCAGCAATCGAACCGTTGACCCAAGAATTGTGTGGAAGAATTGGATGCAAATTCATCGTATCGAGATAGACAGAACCGTCGGTCGATGTTGCTACAATGTCAAGTGGCACCCGTACCCGCAGCGAGACTGTGTCAACGGGTGGGCGGAATCGCATGGTTTGCGATTCCCATGTTGGTGCAAAAATCTTCGATTGAGACTGATTTCGAGCGATGAATGTCCCGTTTGCATCGTAGGAATCGATCTCGATTATGAAATCTCCATACACATCACCAGTCCGTTGGCCGTAGACCGAGATTAACCAGGCGTGATCCTTCAAATCATCCGGTAATAGGTATGTTTGTTCAATCGATGCTATGGATTGTCCTGTTCCTGAATACGCCGAACAGTCGCGATAAATGTCGCGGTGAAGCGTCGTGATTTCGTCATCTTCCAATGCGACATCCCAGATCATAACGTTGTCAATCATACCTTGGAAGAAAGAGGAGCCTGCACGGTTAACTCCGAGTTTATACAAGTCAATATTGTTCAAAGCGCCTGAAGGATACGTAGTTGTACGAACCAACACGCCATCGAGGTATTGCCTAGCAGTAGCACCCTCAAAAACAGTGACAAGGTGAGTCCACTCTTGTGCTTGAACTGCACCAAATGCTTGTGATTGGTTCGTATGCAGTTTCCATTCACCGTTCACAACAGCGTGCTGGAACGAACCGTTCGAGCCTGCTGCATTATCAACGGCAAAAACAGATGCATAGGTCGGTAGAGACGAAGTGTTAGCCCAGACCCACTGGCTAACGGTGAAATTACCAACCCAGTCATCGACGTTGACGTCAATATAATCGTCGATGCCATCGTACCAGAGACAAGAGCCGTCAATGCATGTTTTCCAATTACTGGCGTCCATATTATTGAGTGTGAAAGAAGTACTCGAGTTCACAGAATCTTGAGCGAGGTTTCCACTGCCGTCCTCAAAATCCCAATGATGGATAAGATTGGCTTCCGAAGGAATGTATGAACCCGACAGCGAGAAGGCTGAAGATGGAATGAGCGATTTACTTTGATTCGGGCCTTCCCATGAAAGTTGCAAGCCGTGTGGCCCGCCACCTTGGAAGAATTCAACCCTAAATTCATGCTTTCCTGCATCGATTTGGATGTACTGAGAAAACTCCCTCATGCCGTGTGAACCGTAATTGGTGACCAAACTTTGTCCATCCAACCACAGTTCCGAACCATCATCGGATGTCAAAAAGAAGGTCCAGTTTCCCGTTTCTGGCACATCGAGAAGACCACTAAACCGTGCGCCCCAATCGTTTTGAAAGCGATTATCGAGACCGGTATAAGCCTGCGACGAGGATGAATATTGCAACGATGACTCAAGCCTCACATGATCGGGGACACGGTCGATGAGTGTCGGCATAGATGAAGTGCTGAAACTAACTCCGTTGTTGTCAAAGAATTCAGCAAGTAGGCCTTGAGTACCGTTTCCTGGCTCTTGAGTGCAAACCGCAGAAATGGATGCTTCCAAGGCATTGTTGCCGTCTCGCTTGACATCGGATTGCGTACTCCACTCAAAGGTATCACCTGACGAAAGCGTAGGCACGGTCGCATTCCAATAACGTGCTCCGCTGGAATAGGTCGCATCAACAGTATTGAATCCGGAATTGGGCAGCACGTTTTCGTTCCAATTACCGTCGTTGGAACCCCATGAAGCATAACCCATCACGTTGGAAACATTGGTCATAAATTGACTTGTATCATCAAAAACGGTGTCTAAGCCCATGCTTCCATTCAACACTCCATCTGCGGTATAGAGGTCATCGTTCCAGAACTTGTAGCCCGAACCGTTGCGATTGGTTGCCAAGTCAAGTGCAAACACGCCACGTTCGCCAAGACTGTTGTTTGCTTTTTCAATCAAACCTAAAGCGGTTTCAACGGTGTATCCAGTGAGCCGGGTCATCAAGAAAAAGCCGTACTGGTCACGCGAAAACGCTTCCATCTGACTCCCTGCCAAAGGACCGTATCCGTGTTCGACCCAGTAATCTGAACCGATGCTGGAGGACATACTTCCACCCAACAATGAAAATTCTTGGTCAAAACTTGCTTTGTTGTTCCCTCCGCTGATCCGTAAAGGTGTACCTTTCGTTGATACGAGATAATTCAATTCTGTACTCGAAGAACGGTTTGCAAGCATTTCCAAAAAGGGAGCAGCAAAATACTGGTCAAATTGGTCTCTGTTGATGGTTTCTTTCGTTGGTGCACTCGAATTATTGAAAATAAAGATGTTCTCTTCGGGAATGTTACGAGCTTCGATAAAAGCCCAGCCTATGGTTCGGCTCGCTTCTGAGTTGTTGTTGATGAGAACACCGACATCAGAGTAGTCGTAGACGGTGAGAAAGTCAAATCCTCCAGGTTGAGCAATGTCAAACCAAGGTGTTTGGTTCCAAACATCGTCATTTGAGTCACTGAAAAAACCAGTAAATGCTTCATGAAGAGACCGGGATTGGTTGGAATCAACCGTTGAATCACCGGTTGTGGAATGCTCCAATAGAGGCGAAGAAGCGCTGCCAATCAAGAACAGCAAAGTCATCAGAAGACTCGAAAACCTCCTGTCCATGCCACGGTGTACGAGTAATAGCGTTTAGAAATGCCGCCATGAAGTCACTGCGGCGAAGAATAATGTTGAGACTCGGTTACCGTAAAAATCTCAAAATCAAGGGTTTTCATTCGAAAACTGCGAACTTGATAAGTACAGTGGCCGCCCTTGCTTGGTTGATGGCAGAACTCTACATGGCTCGGACATGCAAATGGGGAATTCTTCGCGTTGTTGGCGGAGATGTATGGAACCACAGCGGAGATGTATTGATTACACCTGCAAACAACAGGCTCTCTGGAAGAGAAGGTCTTGATGCTCAAATCCACGCAAAAGCAGGCGAAGAACTCACTCAAGTTACACGAAATATTTGCTTGGAAATGCGTAAAATAAACGCTCCGCCATGTGCAGTAACTCAAAACGTAGTTACCGAACCTTTCGCTCTCTCATCCAACTACAAGCACATCATTCACGTCGTCGGACCGGACTGCCGACGACCAAACCAAGACGAAGCACGGCGAACTCTACTCCCTGAAACCTACGAAAACCTGTTTGCTACCCTCGCAGAATTGGACGATGTGAAAACTATTGTCTCACCTCCTCTCTCCATGGGCATCTTTGCATATCCTCACCGGGAAGGTGCAAGGCTGACATTGGAAATCCTCCTTGGCGTCCTTAACGGTGAAGAAGACCCAGGCATCTCAGAGTATACCATCGTCGTGAAGGAAAGAAATTTCATCAACAACATGCGAACGGTCTACAGAGAAACTGAAGACCAACTTCCTGGTTACGACACGACATCTGCTTGAGGCGAAGGCAATGGTCGACCTCGCAGCGATGGTCACCAGTACGCTAAGCAGCGAACGCCGCTCATTTCAATCGGTACTCATGCTAGCGAACAGTGTTCGTAAGGTGAAAATGGTTGCCGAAGTTCTGCCAAAAGAACTGGATTTGAAGGTACTTTCCAGTCAAAACCGGGTCGTAGAAGCGCTCCATGAAGTAGGCATTGAAAGTTCGCTGCTTGAAGAGAGTTTGAGCTCGCAAGGTCTTGGCGTACTCAATCACATGCACGATTTAGTCCTCCAAGCAATTGGAGAAGGCAACCTCGCCAGTGGGGAACGTTTGCTCGTGGTCTTGGCAGAACCCCTTGATGGCGTCATAGTGGTTGATACCTCGAACCTCAACTCAAACCGATTCGCAACCATAGCCCAAGATTTCAGCATCGACTTGGAAGTCCTCACCAAGATGATGCATTTGGCTCGACACATCGGCTCAAGAGGGCGTGAAGGTCATGCCATCGGCGCTTTGTTCGCTCTTGGCCCGTTACCTGCTTTACGAAAACATACAACTGCACTTGTCCTCAATCCGTTCAAAGGCCATCCGCCTGAAAAGAGAAGCATTCTCGATGAAGCAAATCATGAGACCCTTGCAGAATTCGCATGGCTCGATGGAGCCATCCTGTTCAACCGTGAAGGGATTGCAAGTGACGCTGGTCGTTACATTCAGGTTCCTGCAGGTATTACGCCGAAGCCGGGCGAAGGCGGACGTCATTTAGCTGCACGAGCGATATCACAACTGGTCGAAGGAATCGCAGTGTGTGTTTCATCTTCTGGTTCGATCACAATGTATGCGAACGGTCGAAATCGATACCGTGTCAAATTGAATTGATTATTCCGATTCATCAGAACGAACACGGGAATCAAGATTACGTTCAACCGAACCTAAACTGGCACTGGTCGCCAGAAAATCCATCCGAACTGCATCAAGATTCGAGTGGTTGAGGTTACGTTCGATACTCATCTTAGTTCGGTTTATTGAAGCAATTCGTTGGGTTCTGTCTTTCGGCCGCAGTACATCTCCTCGCTGGCTCATGAGCCATTCTTCCAAAAGCGCTTGACCCCATTCTGGTGCTCGCAAACGCGCTGCCAAGTGAATTTCTAATTGTCGATGACGGAAACGAACTCGACCATCTGCGGTTCGAAACGCCTGTATCGAACCTGGATTCCAACGATCGAGAGGAATCTGTAGGTGCTCCTTACACTCCAGAGAACCATCGTTCTCTACAACGAAATCTGCAATCAAGACACTTCGGTTGAGTCGCATGAACACTTGGGCCATATCCTCATCTGCATGCCATTCAGAAATTGCTTGTGGGAGTTGTCCCCACTCATGTTCGCACCATCTTTCAAGGGCGGGCCTGTACGACTCCATGTGTAACGCTCTTGGCGAACCATCATCAAGTTTGTCGAGAGAATCTGTCAAGATTCAAGGAGAAGGAGCGTTTGGCTTGTACATGGATGGTGCATGGGGCTCAGTCGAAGCGGACTGGAAAGTCGTCGTTGTGCTGATTCTCGCATGGTATATCATGCTCCGCATATGGGAGAAAAACGGTACGCTCGACCGATGGGATGCATCACGTGTATTCGGAGTCGTGCTTATGGTTCGAAGTAACCGTGGTTTGAAAACGCTCGACAAAATAGCCAAACCCCGTAGATTTTGGAGAATATACGGCGAAGTGGCGCTTTGGGTCTGCCTGTTCTCTATGTTTTTCGTAGCCATTGGCATGCTCTTGGCGTTCATCACTTCTGTCCTTAATCCCCCTACTGCTGCACCTCCAACGGCGAGTGAACTGGTTGCCATTCCCGGGCTCAATCCAATGATTCCGTTGGGATGGGGTGCTATGGCGTTCATCATCGCTCTGGTCATTCATGAATTCGGTCACGGCCTCTTAGCTCGAGCACACGGCATGAGGATCCGTGCGTTTGGACTGCTTCAACTCGGCCCACTGCCGCTTGGCGCCTTTGCCGAACCCCAGTATCAAGAACTCCACAAAGCGCCCCGAAAGGAAAGGATGCGGATGTTTGCAGCTGGGCCTGCAACCAATTTGTTCGCTGCATTTGTTTGTTTGATGTTGCTTGGCGGTCTTGCTGTAAACCTCACTTCATCGAACATGAATCCTCACGTTCAAGGCATTGTGAAAGATTCTGGCGCAGATCAAGCAGGTTTGCAGCCATGGGACACCATTCTAAGGATTGACGATGTTGAGATAAGCGGTATCGAGGGATTCCAAACGGTCATGGCGGGTTACTCAGCCAACGAAACGATTGTCGTCGATGTGCTGCATGAAAACGGAGACGAGCAGACCATTGAGATCCTTCTTACCGACAAATACCAATATTACATCGAACTGGGATGGAATGAAGAAATCCTCGAGGCACAAAACATCGAGGAAGGCGACGCCTTCGTAGGTGTGGTCGGCATAAGTGAAGGGACTCAAGGCATTGACCGCTTAGCAGGACCGCTTGGACCACGGTTTGATGGAGGGTTTGGAGTGCGTATCCTTTACACGCCGTTCCACATTCTCAACATGATGATTGTACCCTTTGAGTTGCAAGGCGTATCCATGCACCCAATGGAAGAAGCCATGCTTTCTCCGTCGGATAATTTCCTTGGAGATACATTAGGGATTGGCGGATTACTCTTCATGGTCAACTTCTTCTTTTGGCTGATGTGGGTCAACATTTTGCTTGGCTTTACCAACCTCATACCCATGGTGCCATTCGATGGTGGACACCTGTTCAAAGATTGGTTACGAGGTACGCTCAATCGAGTTCAACGCATCGGAAAGAAAACGAAGTTATGGAAATTACACCCGATGTGGGTCGACCATATTTCGAACAAAGCATCGAGCCTTTCGTCGGTTGCTTTGTTGATGATGCTGCTTTTCGTACTCCTCGTACCGTATTTCTGATTACGAACGGCGACGGCGAAGTTCTGCAAGAACATCGAGTGGTTTTTGAGGAATGCTTTGTGCTGGCTTGAGTTCTTCCAGTGAGGTTGATGGCAACGTTGATTGGAAGAGATTTGCCTTCATTGCACGTGATTCCAAACTGTGGAGAGCGTCCATTTCTGAACCTGCGGGCGAACATACCAAGGAGATGAATTCGTGCAACGGCATACCGTCATCCCAATTGAGATAGACTGAACCATTGCGATTGGTAGGGAACGGCGGGATGGATTTCTCCAAAAGACGAAGTCGACCGGTGAGGTTACTGGTTTCAACACGGAAAATCCGCCATGAATCTCCTCGAACACCCTTCCTTCTGTGGGCATACAGTGGCATCAATTTACACCGTTCACCCTCGTGAACCATTGCCGCATACTGGTCCTTTGTCCTTCCAGAGAGATACAATTTGTCTGCACGTGTTGACTTGACTTCAATTGGAAAACACATGTCGCCACGCAATGCCAGTAAATCACCGGTGCCTTCCATACCTGAGCCGGCTGCACGAACGACAAGAAACGGACGATAGACCACTTGACGCATCTTTTCTTTTTCCAATGGACTGCATGAACGGATGACCGATTCAACACCCTTGGGAACGCCTGCAAGAACTTGTCTCAGCTCCCGCTCGTATTGGCTCGACACAGGCATTCATCATTGTCAATCGTTCTTGATGACTTCGGTCATTGGTGGAGATTCGTCCTTGGTTTCGATAAGCGCAGTAAACAACCGCAAAGCCGGAACATTAGTTAATCTCGGAAAACAACAACATATTGTGTCTCGTCTTGCAGTACGCACGATTGATTTCAAATTGGCATACCGTTTGATGAATGAACTCAAAAGCAGGAAGCTGAGATTTCTTTTGCTTGAACACGATGCGGTTTTGCCGGACAGGGATATGATTTGGTTCGGCAGTGAAATAGAGGCTGCAAGGTTCCGAGACGAAGGAAGGGCTATTGCAGTCTCGATCGAGAACATCAAAGAAGCAGTCGATAAAGCCGTGAGACTCCTCAAAGGTATCAATCAAGTTCACCGCCTCTGTTTTGGTATCGACCCAGGCCCAAGGCCCGGCGTTGCGTGGCTTGCCGACGGTGCTGTTCTTGGAGTGTCTCAACTGGAACACATTGAGCACGTCGCTGGACATATTTCAGCAATTGCTGCTTCTCTTGAGTTTAAGCAGATGGTCGTCCGAATTGGAGATGGAGCACCGCTTATTCGAGACCGGATTATCAACGATTGCCTAACCCATTCAATTGAACTCGAACAAGTCAACGAATCGAAGACTTCTCGTGGGTTACTGCGCCACAACCATGTTGTTTCAGCGATTCGAATCGCACTGCTTAGCGGTCAACGAGTTCTTGAATTCCGTACGGTACAACCAACAGAGGGAGAATTGAGAGAGATTCAACGTCAAAGCAGAAAACACAGCAACGGTCGAAAAACGATTTCAACAGAAATGGCGTATGATGTAGCGACTGGAAAATGCAGTCTCGAACAAGCCGTCAATGAGGACTATTCTTCCTCATGAGCGTATTTTTGCAATTCATCCTGAGCCAACCGATACTCCGGAGAACGCTTCATGAGTTTCTTCGAAAGCGGATCAAACACCATTGGAAGAACCAATACTGCCGCAATCAGTGAAAACAGCATGAAAAATGAGGAGTTTGGAACATAGGTTGTCCCTGGTGTGCCTGCACCGCCAACCATCAGTTTCACGGTGCCAAGCCAAGGAATCTCTCCACCTCCAACGCCGATAAGCCATGAGCCTCGAATTGGACCGACTGTGCCCGATGCGCTGTGTACTCCTGAAGAGCCGTTCACGGCTTGAGAACCTTGGTCCACGGAACATTTGTTGTTGTCACCGAGCGTCAAGAGACCAGCATGTCGAGGTTGCCATTCCCAAACCACGAGGTGCGATTCAACATTGGCGTGTGCAGGTCGCTTGCAATCGTAATACCCTGCTTGTACACCGTCAAAAGAAACCGACACGGTTTCACTGTCACGGACGCTCGTGCCTGGAACATCCCATGTCAGTACACAAACTCCTTTCGTGCCGTCCCCATCCATCCATTCCGAGTCATAGGTGCCACCGTTGGGACATCGTTCAGCATCGGTAGCGTTCATGGGAACACTTCGATCAGGAGTTGAGATTTGATTCGGAACAACTTCCATGATTGCCCGGTGAATAATAGGCGTTCCATCTTCTCCGTTTTTCTTGTAGATGATGACATCCCCTTCAAGACCATGCTGGGCGTAGCCAAAGTGAGGATTGTTCTCCTCAGTTGCTTCTGCGAACGTAACCACTGAATCGTAATCACGGTTGTGAACCAACACTAAATCACCAGCATCAATGCTTCCAACCTCACCGTTTGATTCGTGAATCATGGAAGACGATTCAACGACAACCAAAGGAGGCATTGAACCGGTGTGGGCGTACAATCCCAAAATGAGAAGACCAATCATCCCCACTGCCAACAGCAATTCGCGAACCAGCAATTTCAGCGGGTCGCCTTGCCTCTCTTGGTCTCCCATTGAGATCAACGACGAAGTCCTTTGCTTTCAAGGAATGCTGTCCATGAGGCTTCATGCCCCGCACCCAGTGCTTCAGCAGCTTCGTTACCGTCGGCTTTTCGACGTCGTAATTCCGAAGTCGATTCAATGGCTCTTAGTTCATCCAAGGTATTCACGAAGCCACGAAGTGTTAGAAATTCAGGCAATACAACGAGAAGACCAATCAATGAAAAAACGGCCATACCGATGGCTTGTCCAGTGTAATCGCCCCAGGTAACGTGGTTTTGGAGAAAAAGCAATTGGTACACTGCGATGAAAAGCAAAACGCCGATTGCACCAGAGGCCGTAGCGGTAATACCAAGTTGACGTCCGTGTTGTTTTGCCCACCAATTCGAAATAACGCCCATCGTATGCTCCCCTTATGCAAGGCAGACACGCCGGCCCTCTTTTTTCTATCGGATGGAAAATGACACGATGGGGCGAAGTTCAAATGCTTTGGCTGCTGTGGGCCAAAGGCCCATAGTGGGACAACGGTGATTTTCATGCGCAAGGCTATATTTTTGACACTACTGTTTACCGTTTCGTTACTTACACCGTTGGCTGCTTCTGCCACAGTGGAAACACAGTTCAATAACGGAACGACTTCCTTTACCAAGACCTTCACAGGAACGGGTAATGGCACCGCAGGCCATCTTACAATTCCGTTTGGTGCAGAAGTGACGAACGCTGAGTTCAGACTGCAAGGCGAAGCAAGTTCCACCACCTACACGAACTTCACTACCAATGCCCATTACGGTGGCTCAGGAGACGGTGTTTGGTCAGGTTCTCCACCTTCACCGTTTACCTCCGGCCAACGGAACAACGTCGATGTCTCCTCAAGCACCATGTCACTCAAAGGCAATCCCTCCCTGCAATCAATTGACTTTTCACGCACGACCCAAGTCGCTTCAAAGGTCAACACACACCAGAATACAACTGGCCAATTTGCATCTTTTTCAGACCAAGGCTACTCGGGATTGACCAAGAAGTTTACACAAACATCAGTGAGTACCAGTGCATCATGGGGGCACATTGGCGTTGTGGTCAAAGTAGGAGATGAATTTCACGTCATGAAATACTCCTCAAACAGCCTTTTCAACGCACCTACGATTTTGCGTATCAACGCAACCTCTGGCGCCTACATTGGTGTTGCAACCCTCAACACCAACGGATGCAGTACTTCTTCGTACTACAACATGGTTGATGCGACCGTTGACGGAAACACGGTCTACACCGCTCATTCCACCAGTTACTACCTTACCAAGTGGTCCGTGATCACAACTGGAACTTCCAAGTCGTGGAGATGCGATCAGTCGTGGAGCTTCAGCAACAACTACGTTACTGGCGTGGATATCGATGATTCAACAGGAAAGTTGTACGTCATGACCTATTCGTATTCTGCGAACGCACACTACCTCAACGAAGTGAGAAAGACCTCTCCAACCAGTATTCTTGGGACATGGACCGTCGCAACAGGCTCTACTGTATCGAGATACGGTGCAGGAATGATCGTCAACATGCCGACCATCGTTTACAACGAATACGACCAAACTTACGTCAGTGGCGTTGGTTACAATTACGATTCGTATCATCATTTCTTCACGATGAGAAGCAATTTTGTCGAACATATGGGAGAAGTACCTGTGCCAGAAGGTGGGCACTACGGCCTTGTTGAATCAGGCGAAGGGCAATTCAGTTTCTCTTGCCATTACTACAGTACTGCCTACTGCAGCACCTCTACACGGCACAAAATCAACAATTTTGGAGATGGCTCCCTCTTCGATGAGCGAAGTCACACTGGAACGACAGCGACGATTATGGGGAGCACGATTACAACTACCAAAGCGATCGATACACTCCACATCAGCAGCATCATTGGATACACACCGGCTGGTACCAGTATTAGCGGCGACCTCTCTAACGACGGTGGAACTACGTGGAGGCACGTTTCCGTGGGTCAAAATGTTGTATTCCCTCA
>JAQXFL010000133.1 GCA_029250345.1 Candidatus Poseidoniaceae archaeon | reverse complement strand
TTGAGTTGCGATGCCATTTTGGTAAGGCCTGGCAACTGATGCTCGCCCCATACGCCCATTTCTCCATCCCATCCACGACCGTGCTCGGTGACGTTTGCTGCTGCGGTTGTCGTAATGGCAAAACCATCTTTTGCTCTGCGAACAAGCCACTTGATTTCTTCGTCGGAGAGCGTTCCATTCTCATGGCTTTGCTTATTTGTCATGGCGGCAAGAACGCTGCGGTTCTCAAGAACATGGCCGGTTCGAGGCAATGTGAACGGTTGATGTGCTCCCATGGCTGCTTCAAGAAGAGGACCTTCTTGATGCTTCGCTCTTTGGCCTCAACGGCTCATTCGGCTTCTTCTGGCTTCTCATCTCCACCGTTCGGGTGGGATTTGGTCGGGAAGAATTTGTCCATCCACTTTGGTGACCACCAGTTCGCTTCTCCCATGAGGCGCATGGTGGCAGGAACAACAAGTGCACGAACGATCGTTGCGTCAAGTAGAATGGCTAATGCCAAACCGAAACCAATCTGTTTCAGGATGATGATTGATGAAAGTCCGAAAGCGCTGAAAACAACGACCATGATGGCTGCAGCACCGGTGATAAGACGTCCAGTCTTCTGCAATCCATTGGCTACTGCCAGCGTGTTGTCACCGGTTCGCTCCCATTCTTCGTGAATTCGCGACAGCATCAGGACTTCATAATCCATCGACAACCCGAAGACGATACAGAACATGATGACCGGATTCGTCGCCTCAATCGGCTGCGGTGTGAAGTTGAGTAGGTCCGCTCCGTAACCCCATTGGAAGACAAATACCAACATACCAAACGATGCTGAAATCGATAGGATGTTCATGACGATGGCTTTGATTGGGATGACGATGCTGCGAACTTGAATGAAAATGAGCACAATCGTTGCAATCAGAATGAAGGCAAGGGCAATCGGGAGATTATCTTGGATGGCCCAAAGCGTATCAAGGCTGTAGGCAGCAAATCCTGCAACATTGAGAGAAGAATCTTCGCCGGTCAATAATGTGGAGGTGAAATCGTTTCTCTCTTCACGCAGATCGGCTACGAAGTCATGGCTCTCTTTACTTGTACTTGGACCATTAATGGCATAGATGACATAAGTGACATCGCCTGAAATGAATTGTTCACGCAAATACTCTCTCGATGCGTTTTGCTCAGGTGTCAGGTATTCTGCAGGTGTCGACCAAAATTGAACAACACTTGATTCGTTCATTCCGAGCGCCGGAAGTGCGTATCCGAATGCTTCGTTGATTCTATCATCGCTCACATGCTCAACCATCCACTGATGCATTAAACGCAAGTTCGTCTCGTTCAGTGGGTCTTCCCCATCGAAGTCAATGACAACCAGTGCTGCGTTAGAAGTACTCTTGGGCCAGATGGTGTCGATGTGATCTAGGCCAAGCCGAGATTCGTCGTCCGGTGGTAAAGCGTCTCTGTTTGCAAGCGAGAACTCAGCTTGGAAGAACGGTAAGCCGGCGCCGAGGAGAATGATCAGTGTCGGGATGAGTACTGCCCATGGACGGTCCATGACGGTGTTCGCAATTTTTGCCCAAACTCCATCACCGTCGTTGTTGGTCTCAATCTTGAACGAAAACGGCAGTTTTCGACCAGTATTGATTTTTGGGCCCAGTATGGCAAGAACTGCGGGTAGGACAATGAGCGAGTAAATCATGGCAATGGTAACGGCCAAAGTACCGCCAATTCCGAGGCTCGGCAAACTTGTGTTGGTGAAGAAGAGCATTCCCATCAATCCGATGGCGACCGTGATTCCGCTGAAGAAAACAGCCTTACCAGCAGTTGCCACACTCATGGCGGTTGCCGTTCGAATGTCATTTTCATGCCGCCCCATTTCTTCACGGAAGCGGTTCACTAAGAACAACGAATAATCTATAGAAACGCCTATACCTATCAAAGAAATGATGTTGACAGCATATTGAGTGACATCGGTGACGTTTGAAAGCCAAATGGTGACACCCATTGCGGACAGTACGGTTAGGATACCAACACCAACCGGTAAGAGTGCAGCGAGGAAGGTTCCGAAAACAATAGCGAGGATAATCAGTGAAAGAGGACCAGAAACAAGTTCAGCCTTCACGAGATCTTCTTCGATGCGATGGTCAAAGGTATATTCAATCGCCATCCCATCGGTTCTCCATGCATCGAATTGATTATCGATTTTAATTGACTCATAGTGGTCTGCATAGAGGGCCTTTGCGTCTTTACGGGACATGTTCATGATGACTCGGTTTTGAGCCCAAAAGCCATCTTCTCCTTCGAAGGTAAGTTCGGCACGCTCGTCATCAGCAATCGTATCCCATGAATAATCAATCGATACATCAGGAAGTGCTGCGAATTCTGCCAACGCATCAATAACCTCTTGCTGCCAGAGTTCAGATGAGTCATTGAGTGTGTCGTGCCTTACAAGGTAGACGAACCCTTGAGTGCTTTCGACGTTTGTTCCGGATTCGATAAATGCGTTGTCCATGATGGCAAGAGCATCAACTGACTCGAGGTCGCCTTCGCCCCAACCCTCTGCCCAGTCCGGACCAATGGTGATCAATGATGCCATACCGAGACAAGCGAGAATTCCGAAAGCGAGGACCTTCTTCCTGTGGTCGTGAGTAAACTCGCCGAGTCTGAAAAACAGACGGCCTTCAAACAACGAGGAGTCGGTAGACGATTCCATAATCCGTTGCCGGTCGGTGGTGTTTATCAAAGGATGTTTTACATTCCATGTTCTCACTAAGTGTAGTGTGACACATCTCGAAATCTACGGACAATATCCTCCAGTCAGCGAGGCATATGAGTTGCGTTTGGCTCAAAAAGTGAATGAACAAACGGAACATGTTGCAGCATCACCATCGTTCATTGCAGAACAGATTGGGCATGCTTTTTGCTCAGCGGTTTGTTCCTCTGCAACGTCCTCAGTCGCCTCTTCAGCAGGTGCTTCTTCTGTTGAGTCATCATCAGTTGCTTCCTCTGCGGAATCGCCGTTTCCTTCGGAGTTCCATGCTTCAGCAGCAGCTTCTAGTTCTGCCTTCTTGAGATAGCCGTTGTCATCCAAGTCGAAGTTTGCTGCGTGAGCAACGAATGCGTCTCGGTGACTTACATCGATTCCAGCAGTAGTCATGACTCGCAGGAGTACATCTTCTCTCCAGGAGACCTTAGGTTCACTGTCCTCTTCAGATTCTTCGGTGCCTTCTTCAGATTCTTCAGCAACAGCCTCTTCGCTTACTTCTTCAGCAGGATCTTCGGTTGTTTCCTCAACTTCTTCTTTGACAGGCGCAGGTGCATCAATGGATTCGTCTTCGTCGCCGAAGTGTACACCGTGGAAGATGTTTCCAAGTTCCCCGTCAATTGCTCCAGGTCCAGTGATTTCAAAGGAAATCATGATTTCTTCACCCTTTCCAACGAGTGGAATATTCCAAGCGAGGTGAGTTCCGTCTTCGCCTTGTTCACTGGTCATTTCACAGTCTTCGCGCTTCTCTCCGTTTCCACGGACTAACCAGTCTTTGATTTCGAAATTCTCTGGGATGACATCCTTGAGGGTGACGTCTTTGAGGCCGGTGTCGCCTTCGTTGTTGAACATAATCAAGACTTCGTGACGTCCCTTTCCGCCAATCTTCTGAGTCATCTTTCCAGCACCGAACTTTCTTCGGTTGTGAATAATCTTGACTGAAGGTGCATCTGTTGCATCTCTGGTGCAAACTGGTCCGTATCGCTCCGCGCTGAATTCGGTTCGAGCAGGTGCGCTGACCGTGAGACCTTCGTGTTCGGTTGGACCTGGTGCGACCAATTCATATTCGATGGTCATGTTCTTGCCAGGCTTTAACCCAACAGGGCCACGAGCTCCGACCGTAATCGTGAGCGTGTAACCGTCTCCATCTGGGGAACGATTGTTCTTTTCGAGCGTGATACCATTGTTGATTTCAGCCTTGATTTGCTCAGCGTCGATCTCCTTTCCGTTTACCTTGATCGAAATCTTGGAGACATCAGGTGCTTCAAACAAGCCTGGTATGTCATCGGTAATACGCATCAAGTTGATGTCGGCAGAACCGTTGTTCTTCAAGGTCAATGTTGAGTTGACACTTTGCTTTCGGAACGAACGGAGTCCTGTGCTGGAGTATGACTTTGTTAAGTCTGCTTCAACGACTTCGAACTTCTTTGATTGCAAGGAAATCGAACCTTCCGTACTGCGAGATGCTCGTGGAAGGATTGTGTAAGCGAGGTTTGTGGTGAAGTCTGGCTTTGAAAGTGCCATGACTGAACGCTCATCACTTTCCCACTTTCCGTGAGGCTTGACGTCTTGACGAACATCACCGATGTCGAAGAGTAGGTCTTCACTGCCTTTCATCCGAACTTGGAGTTTCACCAAGTCAACTGCAAAGGATGAACGGTTCTCAAACGTCGTTCGGCACAACCAGTTGTCTGGGCGTTCGTCTTCTCGGACACGCATGTACGAGAATCCACGGCAGAACGCATCGAGTTCTCTGAAGTTCAGATTCGAAAGAGTCGATTCCGAAGAGTAAGTTGCGGATGCGACCCCAGCGTCGATCGCTTTGGTACCGGACACAACGATTGTTCCTTCGATACTGAGAACTTGCTTCTCACCAGCAGCGAGGTCACCAACGTTCCATGTCAATTCGTTTCCTTCAACGGTCGCCGTTCCAGTGTTGTCAAACGTCAGTTCATCTGGGAGCGGGCGAGTCACTGTTACGCCATGGATTGGCACTGGTGCCGTGTTTTCGACTTCGATTTCCATAGCAATAGGGCCACCTTCTTCACCGGATGCGACGGACATTGAGTGCTCTTGAGATCGTGCCGGGTTGGTGTCGAGGCGTTCACGAAGGACAAGCATCCTCTTGCCAGAGACCTTGTACTTCATGCTGTAATTCGAACCTGCTTCCAATTCATCAACGGAAACGTGGTCTCCGCCGATATCAGTTGAATCAGCGTGGTCAAGCAATACGTCGATGTCGTAAATTCGGTCTTCAGCGGACGGGTTGTTCACAGTAAGAACACCCTTGACGGTTTGCTTGACGATTTCACCGTCAGCGGTCAAAGTCGACTTTTCAACTTCATGCAATGTACCTTCGAGTTTGTCTCCAAGTACTTCATCGACTTCAGCACTGCTTCGAATAACTGCGCCTGCTTGTTCACCGACGAGGTTGTCAGGTGTGCCAAGGACTGGGTCAGAGGCGAGTGTCGACGGAAGGGCAGGAATTTCCTTTGATTCTTCAACAGGAGAGCCAAGCAGCGCTGCGCTACCACCGAGGAGGGATGAAG
>JAQXFL010000125.1 GCA_029250345.1 Candidatus Poseidoniaceae archaeon | reverse complement strand
CGTTCTCGCGCCATTGCCCTGTGAGCCTCTAAGTAAGCAAGTACTGGCTTGAGTTCAGGGTCGCCATCGTAGGTTACATCGATGAATTGAGTCGGCATTCCAGAATCGATGTTCATTTGCGAGTGGCCCATGTGAGCGACAAGTTCTACGCCCATCATTTGCATTTTATCATGGACCAAGTCACAAGCACCGTAACAAGGGTCAGCGGCTAGAATCACCTTTGCACTTGTTTCTGTTTCGATGGAGTCCATCATTTCGAGAGCTTGCATCTTCAATCCTTCCGGCACTTGAAGCGCAATCAAGCGGTTATCATTCGCTTGAATTCTTTCCATTAATTCAGTCAGTTGAAAGTCGTGACGGTCCAAATCCATGTTCTTCCCCAAGATGAGCGGCACGCCACCCCCTCATCAATCCACCCTTTTGCGGGAGTCATTCTTCGTCGAGCAGAACGATACGCGCACCGTCCATTTCGAGGCGTACCAGTGATTCGATTGCAACATCTGGGTACTCGGATTGCAGAAGTTCTAAACCAGGCCCTTTTTCGACGACGGCAATGATGTGGGTTACTTGAGCGCCAGTTCGCCGTACTCCTTCTAACACTGCTTTGAGAGTTCCACCGGTCGAGAGAACATCATCCACGATAACGACCTTTTCGCCGGGTTTCAAATCGTTGAGGAACATCTCCCCTTTCGAGTAACCGGTTTCTTGTCCGATGGTAACTTCGCCTTCGAGGCCGTAAGAGCGCTTACGAGCAATAATCAGCGGGATTCCAGTACGAACACTGAGAGGTGCCGTAAGGGGGAGGCCCATCGCTTCAATGCCAAGAATAAGGTCGACACCGTTCCAATCAATGGATTTCTCACAGAGTTCAGTCACTGCTTTGAGCACCATGGGGTCGAGGCGCGGTACGCCGTCGGTGATGGGGTGAATGAAGTATGGATAGTCCCCTTTCCAAATCACAGGGGCGTTGCGCAGGCTCTCTCGAAGTCGATTCATTGCATCCGTCATGCCGCATGGCTTTGAGCGACGGAGTATGACCTTTGCTCAAAGTTCAGCAAGATACTCGACGTACTCGTCGGGGTCTAAGAGGTTCTCGAGGTCCATTTCGTGTGGTTCGATGATGATAATCCATCCGTGGTCGTATGCTGAATCGTTCACGAGGTCTGGATTGATTTCTACTTCCCCATTCACTTCAGCAATAATTCCTGAGTATTGAGATGGGAAAGCCACTTTTTCTTCTGCTGTCCAAATCGAGAACATGTCTCGACCTTCGTCGATTTCGTATTCGGCTTGCGGGAGAATGACTCGCAATACTTCTCCGATTTCAACAGCGAGAAACTCGCTGACGCCAATCATCAAGCGTTCGTCTTTCTCTTGATACCACAAATGGTCACGAGAATATTTTCGGTTGTGGGCTACGCTGAATTCTACCACTTCTTCGTCCATGGTTAAACATCCTTAAATCGGGCCGAACCCCATTGTATATGAATCTGAGGCATATTTTGGTTTCAGGGAAATACGACAAACGGGTTAAGTGAGTCGGCGTTTTAGCACCCTTTGGTCGCCTATGGATTACGCCGAAACCGATGAACAGCAAATGATTCGCGAGCTTGTTCGCGATTTCGCCGAAAGTGTGCTCGCCCCGACTGTTGAGCATCGCGACCAAAATCAAATTCCACCCTCGGCAGAGTGGCAGGAGTTTCTCGACTTTGGCCTTCAAGGTGTAACCATTCCAGAGCAATACGGCGGATCACCGGTCGATGATATTTCGGAATCGATCATTGTCGAGGAACTTGCTCGCGTAGACCCATCCTTCGCAGTGATGTACTGCGTCCATGTTGGCCTCTGTGCCAAGACGATTGCACTGCACGGTAATGACTCGCAAAAAGAGCAGTACCTTACCCGATTGGCAGCGGGTGATGTTGGTGCTTATTCACTCTCCGAAGCAGGAGCCGGAACAGATGCAGCGGCAATGATTTGCAAGGCTAAACTATCGGATGATGGCAAACATTTCCTTCTCAACGGCGAGAAAATGTGGGTGACAAACGGAGCACAGGCGCAGATTCTCGTGTTGTTTGCTAAAGATGTCGACCACCCAGATTACGGCGTCAAGAAGCACGGAGGATCAACTGCTTTCATCGTTGATTCCTCATTTGAAGGATTTTCAGTTGGTAAGAAGGAAGACAAACTCGGTATTCGTTCATCGGATACATGTACGCTCATTCTAGAGAACTGTAAAGTTCCAGTCGAGAACGTTTTGAAAGGCGTAGGCAAGGGATTCCCTATCGCTATGAATGCTTTGGATAACAGCCGAATCGGTATTGCTGCCCAAGCTCTTGGTATTGCCCAAGGTGCATATGAAGCGGCTCTTCAATACGCTCACGAGCGTGAAGCATTCGGAAAACCAATCGCCTATCATCAAATGATAATGGCGTATTTGGCTGACATGGCCACACGCATCGATGCAGCACGACTTCTCGTCTACCGAGCCTCTTGGGTGAAACAACAACACTACGAGCACAACGGACC
>JAQXFL010000120.1 GCA_029250345.1 Candidatus Poseidoniaceae archaeon | reverse complement strand
CATGGTTGCTCCTGCGCCAAAGCCAACACCTGTGCCAGCGCCCGCACCCGCTCCAGTTGCTCCAGCGCCAAAGCCAACATCTGTGCCAGCGCCCGCACCCGCTCCAGCAGCTGCAGATCTGACTGCTGTTGTCATCGAAGTGGTTGTGAACCATACCGGCTACCCGGCAGATTTCGTTGAATTGGACCAAGACCTTGAGGGTGAATTGGGTATTGATACTGTGAAGCAAGCCGAAATCATGGCAGATATTCGCGACCGGTTCTCTTTGCCGATCGATGAAGAGTTCGTTCTCTCGGATTATCCTACATTGAATCACATGATTGGTTACATTCAACAGATGTCAACCGGCGTTGCAGCAGCGCCTTTGACTGTTCCAGCATCCGTTCCAGCACCGGTAGTTGCAGCACCGATTGTCTCTACGCCAGCACCGGTTCCAGCACCGGCCATCGTGACGGATGAATCACTTACTGAAACGGTCATCAGCGTTGTCGTCAGCCATACCGGCTATCCAGCTGATTTCGTCGAATTGGACCAAGACCTTGAGGGTGAATTGGGCATTGATACAGTAAAACAAGCCGAAATCATGGCGGAGATTCGAGACCGATTCGCCTTGCCAATCGATGAAGAGTTCGTTCTCTCGGACTATCCAACATTGAACCACATGATTGGCTACATCCAAAGAATGCAAGGGGGAGTTTCCGTGGCTAAGGCCCCAGCAACTCCTGCGCCATCGGTAGCAACTCCAGCGCCAGTACCCGCTCCTGCAATGCCATCAAAGCCAATTTCTACCCCTGCGCCAGTGGGCGATGCAGACCTTACTTCGATTGTTGTTGAGGTTGTTGTTCAGCACACTGGCTATCCAAGCGATTTCATTGAGTTGGACCAAGACCTCGAGGGTGAACTTGGAATTGATACAGTGAAGCAAGCTGAAATCATGGCAGATATCCGAGATCGTTTCTCCTTGCCAATCGACGAAGAGTTCGTTCTCTCGGATTATCCTACATTGAATCACATGATTGGCTACATCCAAAGAATGCAAGGTGGTTCGATGGTAACTCCACCGGCCCCGAGCCCCGATTCAACGCCTGCTGTTGCGGCCCCTGCGCCTACGCCGGCATCCGTTCCGCCCGCTCCAACGTTGCCACCCGTTACCGATTCATCGATACAAGAACAGCTGATTGAAGTGGTCGTTCGTCATACTGGATACCCGAATGATTTCATTGAAATGGACCAGGACCTTGAAGGTGAACTCGGCATTGATACGGTGAAGCAAGCCGAGATTATGGCTGATGTTCGTGACATCTTTGAATTACCAATCGATGAAGACTTCGTTCTTTCCGATCATCCGACACTGAACCACTTCACCGCTTACATTCAACGCATGAAAGGTGGAGCTGTGGCAGTTGCGGCTTCGCCTATTGTTGAGGCTCCAGTGGTTGTTCCTACGCCAGTTGCTTCACCGGTGCCTGCACCTGTTGAACGGCAAGAGAACTGCCGAAGATGGCAGGTCGAAGTGGAGGAGTGCCTTGGAAGTAATTCGCCGATCTCTCTTGACGGAACACTGGTTGTTACCGATGACGGTTGGGGCATTGCTGAGGCATTCTGTAAACTCGTTGAAGCGAAAGGAATGAAGGCTGTTCGAGTTGGATTTGAAAGTGAAATTCGCGACATGTCGTCTCATGAAGAGGATGACCGCACCGTATTCCGAGCCGACCCTGCAAATCCTGAGCACATGGCTGAGGTCTGCAAGGAACTTCGTCAACTGGACATAGCGGGGCTGGTTCACATGGCACCGCTTAAACTCGCAGGCGCAACATGGAATGACGATACGCTTCCTTCCTCGCAAATTGCATTGGCTGCTCACGGTTACTTCTCTTTGCTGCAAGGCCTCGACGCTCAATTTACTGGGCGAGAAGACGGCTTGGTTGCATCGGTGACTGCACTTGATGGTCGACATGGTAACATTGGAGAGCGGTTTAATTCCGTTCAATGCGCTGCTTCAGGAGTTACAAAGTCCTACTTCTTTGAACAAACTCACTTGCGAATGCGTGCATTGGATATGCACCCAGAATTGATTCTTGATGCCGAACAAGCAGCACATACCATCGCTGCAGATTTGTTTGAAGTCGGTGGTGAAGTTGAAATCGGTATCGACAGAGACGGTCGTCGTTGGGCATTGGTGGCTTTCGCCGAAGATCTTGAGGCGGAGACAACCCCTCTACAGTCGGATGATACTTGGATTGTATCTGGCGGCGGTTCGGGTGTGACGGCAGCATCGATCATCGGTGTAGCATGCCATTCACTCAATGCAGGAGCACACTTTGCTCTGCTTGGTCGCTCATCGCTTGTTGAAGAAACGAAAGAATGGGTCGAATGGTCGGATGCACAACTTACTGACCGAAAGAATTCCCTTCGTCAAGAACTGATTGATGCAAGTGACTCAGGAAAAGTTACCATGGTACAGTGGAATACTGCATGGCAGAAATTCTCCCGCAGCCGCGATGTTTACATCACCATCAAAACGATTGAAGAAACGGGGAACGATGCCTCATACCATTCGGTTGATGTTATGGATGCTGATGGTCTTCGAGATTTGGGTGCTTCACTTGGACGCCCAATTACTGGAATTATTCACGGAGCAGGGTTGGAAGATTCGAAACTCGTAGCTGCAAAGGATTACAACGTCTTTGACAAGGTTATTCGCGTCAAGGTTGACGGCTGGCAATCGTTGTTGGGTGCCGTTGAATCATCGGGAGGCGAACTACGCTTTGCTTCGTGTTTCACCAGCGTATCGGGACGGTTCGGTAACAACGGTCAGACTGATTATTCGGCTGCAAACAGCATTTTGGACGCTGAAATGGCTCGATTAACGGCGAGCGGTACATGCCGTGCAGTTGCAGTAGCATGGACTGGATGGCGTGATGTCGGAATGGCGACTCGTGGTTCATTCCAGGCGGTTTTCGACGCTGCAGGAATCGATACCATTTCAGTGGACAAGGGCGTTGAAATCTTTGTTGGAGAAGCCCTTCAAGGTGGAAAGCGCCGTGTTTTAGGATGCGGTAACCTTGGAACTATGGACGCCTTCGATGCATTCAGAGAAGCGCCACTACGTCTACCTGCGGAAATGGCGAGCATCATTGCAGATCCGTACCGATTCCCATTCGTGGACAAAGTTCTCTCTGTCGATGAACGCCAATCGTTGGTTACTCAGACCACACTTTCTGTTGCTGACCATCCGTTCTTGTCGGACCATTCCATCGAAGGCGTGCCCTATCATCCCGGTGTTATGGCAATGGAGATGTTCGCTGAGAACGCTCTCTTGCTGAGGCCTTCTGCCTGCCTTGCTGGTTTTGAAGACGTTTCTTTCGGCCTTCCTGTGAAGTTGCTGAAAGGTGATATGACCGTTCGAGTTCATGCTGATTTAATCCGTGGTGATGGCGAAATGAGTTGGGTCGCATGCCGTTTAGTCTCTGACTTAAGCAATTCCAAGGGAGAGATATTCGGTGAACGAGAACATCACAAGGCTGTGGTTCGCGTTATCGAAAGTCGAGATGACCTTGGCCCGTTCTTGCAAAAGGAGGTTGAATCCCTCCCTCAACTCGGAACGCCGGCTCACGGTGAATTGGCGGAGTTGCCGTCGTTCATCTATCGGCGTTACTTCCACGGCCCTCGTTTCCAATCCCATGGCGGTGTTCTGCGAGGAATTGGTGATGAACAAACGCCCGGTGCTGACGGCATTGCACTGATGCGTCATCAACTGCCACTGCTCGACCAATTCGCCCTTGAAACTCAGGGCGAAACCGTTCTGCTTGAAGCACTTCCAATGCTCATCGAAGCTGGATTCCAAAATGCAGGTCTCGTCGCTATGGAGTCCGAGGGCTTCTCTTCTCTACCGGTTGGAATTGAATGGTCTTCTATGCTCCGTGTTCCTGAGCGGGACGAAGTTCTGCGAATGCGCAGTTTGCGCACCGCTGTTGAGGACGCTGGCATCACCGTTCACGATGTTGTTGTTGTTGGTGATGATGATGCACCGGTTCTTGCGCTCAAGGGCCTTCGTTTGAAGAGCATGGCTCCAGTTGCGCAGGAAGATGCGTTCACTCTCGACAGGTGAGGACATGAGTTCATTCGAGGAGATTGTTCCTCCGCACCCATTGCCTGTGCGTACAATGTGTTTTCGTTGCCCGGTTGAACCCAGAGACATTGGCCAGGTAACATTGGCTTCGGTTGATGAAGTGGCGACGTTTGCTATCGATAAGCGACGTAACGAGCATTTGAGCGGCCGTTGGTTGTTGGCAAAAGCCCTTACTTTGTGGGGCTTAGAGCCGTCGATGCTGGAAGTTCGACGAACTGAACATCGAGCTCCAACGCTTGCCTACCTTCCTGGCCTTTGGGTGAACACAGCGCTGCCTTCAATCAGTATCGGCCATTCAGAAGGCTGGGCATATGTGGCGGTTATCGAACATGGCTGGTCTGTTGGTATTGATGCAGAATCTGCCGGACGCGGAATTGCAGCGAATGCATTTGACATGATGGCGAAGGGCGATGAATTGGAATGGTTGAACAACCATCCCGAATACGCAATCCGCTTGTGGACTTCGAAGGAATCGGTGCAAAAAGCGATGCAGTTAGGTATGCATCTCAACCCTCGTGAAATCGTAATTCCAATTGAAGATTCAGTGGTAAATATTTCAATTGGTAATTCAAAAATCCAATTGCAAAATTGGTTATTTAGCCTTGTTAATATCTCGCTGGCTTGGCGTCATGAATCCGTCTCATTAAGAACGGCAGAGGACGATTTACTTGATGCGACCAGAGAAGCCATGAAAGAGCAGGAATGGGGCGTTGGTTGCAAGACGACGCTTGGCCGGGCTTGATTACTTCCAGAACATGTATGAATCTCGGCTCGATTCCCACGGGAGTCCCACTGCAATTCCCAGTTCGGTTAGGAATACATAGTTGAACAGCAGGTAGATCACATAGGTCGATGAAAGAACGAGAAGTGATGTGTTGATTATTTTACGGCGCTCACGTTTTGCTTGGTCGAGTGTGCAAATCCCTTGATTTCGAAAATAAAACACGAGTCCAGTGACAACGCAAATTGCTGCTGTGAGGAGCATTGTTCCTCTGAACCAACCAAATCCTTCTCCACCCCAATACAGGGTGTCGGACAATGCTGCGCCCGTAGAAACAGTGGCCAGTCCTAACATCACCATCACAACAGAGGGTAGACAGCACAGTGATGCAACAATCGTTGAGCCAGCAATGTACTTCCACAACACCCTCACGGGGTTTTGTTGTGAAAGTGTAGCATCCGCAACATCGGGCATGATTGTCAATCTCGTTGTTCCCCTTTTGTAAGAGTGTATGATGCCTAAGAGGTTTCTACCTCGACATTATCCCAGAAGTTGTTGCTTTGTTCTTCAACATCGCTCGGGTTCATTGACCCGGCTCGGTCGGTTGAAGGAGGGGCAACGTAGACCGATTTCTTTTGTGCCATCTCTTTTTCGCTAACCTCGTTCGTCAACTCTTCCTGCGACTTTGATGAATAGTAGTTTTGCTTCGTATTTTTTGTATGTGTTTCGTCGCCGAGTATGCTGGAGCTGCGGATGGCTTTGAGTGCCTTCTCACTGTTTGGAAACAAGGCAACACGTAGCGAAGCAAAACCGGCATACTGAACCGCTAAACCGGCGACTAAAAAGGGAACGGTAAAGCACAATAACACGAGGCTAGGGCCGATGTTGTTGAAAGACATAACATTGGGTAAAATGAAGAACGGAACGAGAGTGAACGGCGTCCCGAAACACATGAGGAATAAGCCGGTGAGTCCTGCACCAAGTCTTTCCGTTGCAGGAAATGTATGTGCTGGCTCTTTGATTTCCATGCTTTAGGCTATTTGAACGCAGATAAAAGCGTACTGCCTTCAAACATCGACGTTACGGATTTCTGGCGTTTGGTCTGCAATGATGAATTCAAGCATTGCAGCCCACATGACAAATTCAATCGATTTTTCAAGTTCCTCTTGTCCTCCAACCACTTCAACCATGTTATCGAGCGTATCGCTGGGTGAGTGGTAGGCGCTGTAATCATCATCGTAGGCGCCCAGATGGAATATGGTTTGAGCACCTAGATCTCGGAAGGTGACGTGATCTGAGCGCCCGAATGTATCTTCGTGGACATCGAACACTCGGTCTTCGTGTTCGTCCCAGTGTTGGTCGCAGCCTGCTCCGTAAGTTCCATCAATGCTGAGGTTCATTGGAGCCTTGAGTACATTGCGATGGACGTGGTCCATGACGGCAGTGATCTCAACATCGTCTACTTCAGGGTCGAAGTCAGGGCCTGACCATGCGTGGTAGGGGAATGGTTCGCCCGTGTCTTTCATTGCGGGCCATGAGATACCCATCATGTCCATGTTGATGTAAAATCGAAGTTCCTTATCCTTCGGTAGGCAGTAATCGCAATCGTTGTTCGCAAAGGCATTGGAACCACGCAGACCTTCTTCTTCTGAAGACCATAGAGCGAGGAATGTATCGCATTCAAATTGAAGGTCGATGAATGCTCGAGCAAACAGCATCATGGAAACAGTGCCTGCGTTGTTATCGTAAGCGCCTTCGTAGGTGCCGCCTCCTGGTGGACCTCCTGGTGGGGCAATGTCCATGTGTGCACCCATGCCTTGAACGCAGTCGTTGTTTCGGCCGTCTTTCCATGCGATGATGTTGAGAGATTCTGGTTCTGTGGGATTAAGGTGGTCGGTTACTCGCATGATGTTGGCTTCATAGCCTAATCCTTCGAAATGTCCGTGGAAATAACTCGCTGCACGCTCAAATGCTGGATTTGGAGAGCCCATCCACCGGTTAACGTAACCGCCGCACTGACTTGAATCAGAGCAAACAGACAGGATAAAATCCATTTTCTGGAACCAATCTTCGCCGTTGACGATGGGTGTACCGTTCTCGACTTCGAGGTCTATGGTCGAGCCAGTTCCATCGGCGTAGACAACCGTGAACATCGTGGATGTAACATAAGGCGTGGTGAGGATTTTACCGTTGAGAAGATTTGCATCCTGAACTTGAATCACGCCAAGAGGTACGACACTCTCGTTTACGAAAAGCAACACATCTTCGGGAACAACCAACCGCGTCCCCTCTCCTTCAAGAGTAAAGGTATGCCACTCACCGCTTCGGAGCGACTTCTCTCCAGCTGGTGCAAAGTCGATGTACAACACTTCACTTGCGTCTTGAGGTTCGGCTTCGTTTTCTCCAAAGCAACCGGACAACGGTGCCATGAGCATGAGAGCGATGAGTGAAAAAGCGTAGATTGAACGAGACATAATGACCCTCAATTTTACGGCAACCTTCGCTCTTCTTAGGGCTTCGCCTCAGTTGCCCTCGTTGAACACGGTGATGCATTGCATTTCGTGACCTTCATATAGGGTGACTTTCACGGCAGTATGTAACCGATGGTTCAGTAGTCAAGGAGGGAAGTGCATGGCAGACAAGGATAATTTCGAGGAAAAATTGCTTGAGCAACTTACTGAAATGTTCAGAAACATGGGCATGAACCTCGACAAGGAGCAAATTCGTGCTCTTATGGAACAGTTCCGCTCACAATTTGAGAATCTTGGAATCGATGCTGAAAAAATCGCCAAGGGCGATGTCAACTTCAATTTCGACCTCTCGCAATTGGGCAAGATGTTTGAGAAAGGGAAGTCCATCGAAGACATTCTCCAAAACTTCGGTGTCGATGTACAAGTCGATGCCAACCCGATTGAAGTCAACACTCCGGACCTCGATGAGTCCAACGATGAAGTGTTCACGCTCCCTGCTGACGATGTCTATCTCGATGGATGGAACATGTCCGTGACCATTGATTTCACACTCAAAGGCGAAGTTGAAGAAACGGATGTCGAAATGTCTCTGGTTCGTAACGGCCACCAACTCGAAATCATGAAGGCGACTCAATCGTCTCCACTGGCGCGTGTCGAACTCCCTCACCCATGCGACGATGTCGTTGAATGGAGCCTCAACAACGGCATTCTCGATGTCACCCTCAAACTCACCCCCCAAGGCTCTGCTTTGCCAGCTCCTGCTGGGGATGATGATGACAATGATGATCATCATGATGATGAAACTCCGGGCTTTTCAGACGTAAGCATCGATGTCGGTGACGACAAAGACGATGATGACGACGGCGGAATCCCAATCTTTTGATGTAAGGAAGTGAATAAAATGAGCAAGGTAATAGGAATAGATCTAGGAACAACAAACAGCTGTGTCGCAACCATCGAAAACGGAGAACCCGTCGTTATTGCGAATGCAGAAGGCGCACGAACAACCCCCTCCGTCGTTGCATTTGCAAAAGACGGCAGTGAACGCATGATTGGCGTAACTGCTAAGCGGCAAGCGGTAACCAACACTGAACGAACCCTTCTGTCGGTCAAGCGACACATGGGGACCGATTGGAAAACCAACATCGATGATACTGACTACACGCCTCAAGAGATTTCAGCGTTTATCCTTCAGAAGTTGAAGGCCGATGCAGAAGCATACCTGGGCCATGAAGTGAAGCAAGCGGTCATCACATGCCCTGCCTACTTCACCGATGCACAGCGAACAGCGACAAAGGATGCCGGTCGAATTGCAGGTCTTGAAGTTCTTCGAATCATCAACGAACCAACCGCTGCAGCACTTGCTTACGGCGTCGATAAAGGCGAAGACCAAACAATTCTGGTCTACGACCTCGGCGGTGGAACGTTCGACGTTTCCGTTCTTGAAATCTACCAAGTTGATGGTCAGCCGCAAATTGAAGTGAAGGCAACAGCCGGTAACAACAAACTTGGTGGCGATGATTTCGACGATCAGGTCATCGACTGGATGGTTGCAGAATTCAAGCGTGACACGGGTATCGACTTGTCCAAGGATGTACAAGCCATGTCCCGACTCAAAGAAGCTGCTGAAAAGGCTAAAATCGAACTTTCCGGTACACAGCAAACGCAAATCAACCTCCCGTTCATCACTATGCGTGACGGACAACCTGAACACATGGACATGACGCTCAGCCGAGCCAAGTTCGAAGACCTCATCTCCAAGCACATCGAAGCAACAATGGGTCCAACCCGTCAAGCAATGAAGGATGCTGGAGTCAAGAAGGGCGACGTCGACAAGGTCATCCTTGTAGGCGGTTCAACTCGAGTTCCAGCGGTCCAAGAAGCGGTCGAGAAGGAAGCAGGTAAGGCACCCTACAAAGGAATCAACCCTGACGAAGCAGTCGCAATGGGCGCTGCTCTTCAAGCCGGTATCATTTCCGGTGATGAAGGCGTATCCGATATTCTCTTGCTCGATGTTACACCGTTGACACTGGGCATCGAGACCCTTGGTGGCGTCATGACGACCATGATCGAGCGTAACACGACCATTCCGGCTCGTCGTTCAGAGATTTACTCAACGGCAACCGACAATCAACCTGCAGTGACTATTCACGTCCTTCAAGGCGAGCGAAACTTCGCCAAAGACAACGTCACTCTTGGAGAATTCACCCTCATGGGAATTCCCGCAGCACCACGTGGCACTCCTCAAATCGAAGTTACTTTTGATATCGATGCGAATGGAATTGTCAACGTAAGCGCTAAGGACATGGGAACTGGAAAGGAACAGTCGGTCAAGATTGAATCTCAAACCTCGTTGTCTGAAGACGAAATCCAAGCCAAGATCAGCGAAGCAGAGAAATTCGCCGAAGAAGACCAACTCCGCAAGGCCAAGGTCGAGCTTCGCAACATGGCGGACCAAGTGGTTTACCAAACACGTCGAACTCTTGACGAATCTGCTGACAAACTCGATGACGCTGAAGTCGACCCTGTCAAGGAACATCTTGACGCACTCGAAAAGATGGTCCAAGACGAAGATGGAAAGCCACTCGATATCGATTCAATCGACGATGCGGCTATTCAAGCCAAGGTCAAGGAAGTTGAAGAAGCAATGCACGCAGTCTCTGCGAAACTCTACGAAGCCGCTGCTGCAGAAATGGCAGAACAAGACGGCTCAGCCGAGGACGGAGACATCAACGTCGGTGGCGATGATGTAGTCGATGCAGACTTCGAAGTTGTCGAAGACGACGAAGACTGAGTCTTCATCAGCCATAGTTGACCTTATGTCGAAGAGTCCGGTGGCCATGCTATGAGCGATGCTCCCCTGCTCCGAGACACTGAGCGTACAACGGGTCGCAGTGCTCTCCAAAACAACATTCAGGCGGCGATGGCGCTTGCAAGTGCAGTCCGCTCAACGCTTGGGCCACGAGGATTGGACAAACTTCTCATCGATGATGACGGAAGAACGCTCGTCACCAACGATGGAGTAACAGTTCTTGAGTCTGCGAAAGTCGAACATCCTGTTGCACGAATGATGATTAACGCTTCTTCAGTTCAGGACAAAATCGCTCGGGATGGAACGACATCCACCGTTCTTATCTCGGCGGAAATGCTCCAAAATGCGTGGCATTTGGTTACGCAAGATGTTCATCCCGCAGTCATAGCTCGCGGTTTCCGAATGGCTGAAACACACGTTCACGAAATACTGGACGAGTTCGCACTGAAGTCCGAAAAGGAACATCGCTTGATGGCGACCCAAACTTCGATGGCTGGAAAGGGGCACCATTCCATGCAGGTTCTTCTCGCCCAACTTGCCATCGAGGCTGCTGAGAATATTCATGTCCAAACTCCTGAAGGAATCGTGGCTGACCCGACCCGAGTCAAGGTCCTGCCACAATCCGGCGGTAGCATCGCTGACACTCGATTGGTTACTGGACTTGTACTCGCCAAAAACCGCATTCACGACGATATGCCCCGCACCATCGGAGCCGGTAAAATTCTCCTCATCGACGGTGGAATCGAACGCCGTTCAATGAAGAGCGATATGAAAATCAACGTTACCTCTCCCGGAGTATTGGACAGTTTTAGAGCCAAGGAAGTTGAACTGTTGACTGAACAAGTTGAACATCTCAAATCACTCGGAATCAGTCTTCTAGCGTGCAAAGAGGGTATTGACGATGAAGCCCGTATTCTCTTGGCTCAGGCTGGTATCCAAGCATTCCGAAGAGTTGCTCGCTCAGACCTTGATCTTCTCGCTCGTGGTTGCGGTGCAACGCTGGTCAGTGATGTTAAGCGCGCACAAAGCAACGACCTTGGTGCCTTCATTTCGAGTAAGAACGAGAACTGGTCCGGCGTATCCCATTGGATTGTTGAGACCGAAGAAGGTGGAGCGACTTTGATTGCATGCGGAAGCACGGAAACGGTCATTGGTGAAGTGGAACGTAGTTTTGCGGACGCTTTGGGCGTTGCTTGCCGTATGCTTGAAGACGATCGATTGCTCGCTGGTGGTGGCGCAACACACGTGGCCCTTGCTCGCCGACTGCGGAGATTCGCAGAATCCATTCCTGGGCGCGAGCAACTTGGTGCTGAAGCCTTTGCCGATGCACTTGAGGTTATTCCTCGTGTTTTGGCTGAAAATGCAGGCCTTGACCCAATCGACACCCTGTTGAAATTGGTTGCTCAGCAAGTCAACGGCGGGGAACACGCTCACCAAATTGGCCTCAACGTCCTTGAACGTCAACCGGCAAATATGATTGAAAACGGAGTTCTAGAGCCGTATTTGATTGCGAGACAATCGATCGCAGGCGCGACAGAAGCTGCCATCTCCATTCTTCGAATCGATGATGTTCTGTGGGCAAAGCAAGACCCGTCAATGCCAAATATTCCAGAAATGGAATAGGTGTTCAAACCCTTCGAACCACTCATTGAATGGGTTGTTGTTTCAAATAGGGGTCGGAAATAGAAAAGTTTGATGGGAACAGACGGTCAAACCTGTGTTGGTATCGATGACATCGCTATTCATTTTCCTCGTCTGTACATGGACATGAAGGATTTTGCAGAGTTGCGAGGTGCAGATTTTGGCAAACTCAACAAAGGTCTTGGCCTCGAAGCAATGGCCATACCTGATGTCCACGAAGATACTGCTACAATGGGTGCAAATGCAGTTTGTCGCCTAATTGATAGAAATGGAATCAATCCACGCCAAATTGGCCGAATTTACCTTGGAACCGAGTCTGCTCTTGATGGAGCTAAACCAACTGCCACCTACATCGTTGACATGTTAACTCACAGATACGGTGAGCGTTTTGGCCAAGATTGTTTCAGAGGATGTGATGTTGTAGACATGACCTTCGCTTGTATTGGTGCAGTAGACGCCTTGCACAATACTCTTG
>JAQXFL010000111.1 GCA_029250345.1 Candidatus Poseidoniaceae archaeon | reverse complement strand
CTGCGGTAATGGTGTAGCGTTCAGTTGAAGCGAGGTAAGGAACAAACGTAGTCTCGTCTCCCTCCAACTGCTCTAGAGCAGTTTGTGAAGTCCATTCAGGATGAGTCAAACTCCAGTTCGCAGATACAATCCAACGGTTGTCCTTTTGATCGTAGGCCTTCACCTTCACATCGAACAGGTCGTCGGCAGTGATGTCGAAATGTTCCCAAGTTGCTATGTCATTATCGACAAGAAGAATAAGCGATACAATTGCACCTTCTTCAACGGTGATGGTGATTTCAGAAGAAATCGTTTCGTACGTTGCCTGAATGATCTTTGCACCACGAGAGGTCGGTGACCAAATCGCTGGAGCACCTGGTAGCAATTGGCTGTCCTGTGGAGTAATCCAGTTGTCGAGTTCAAGTAGAACTGGTAGTCGGTTTCCTCGGATGTCAATACGGGTCGTGTTGATCCAAACTTGTTCATCCGCAGTGATTGATGTCGATGAAGCAGCCAATTCGAGACTTGCCATCTGACCATGACCGACACTGATGAACAATGAGCCGTATGCACCGGAAGTCGATGTCAAGTTGAGGTACCAATCACCGACGTGGTCGGGGAAGTACTCATCTGTTGATTCACTGTAATTTCCATTCGTGGTTGTCCATGTGAAGTCTCCAGCCTCAGAGTCATCAATGATTTCGTTTCCAAATTGATCGTAAAGCGTATGCGTGACTGCACAAAGAATTCCAGCAGGAACAGTTCCTTGACATCCCTCGAGAACGAAATAGGCCGGAAGACCAGTCTCAACAAGAATGGACACGGAGATGGTCTGCGGCGTCATCATAACACCGTTCCAAGTCACATCAACGGTTTGAGTTCCAGACCCTACCGGCAAGAACAAACCTTCAGTGGACGAATCCATGCTTCCGTTGCTTGGAAGATAGGCAATGGTCTGACCTGGTACAGTGTTACCAAATTGATCGACCACATAGGCCATAATTTGCAAGGATTGATCCGCCGTAATTGTTGCAGTCTCAGGTGTTACAACCAATTCAACTGGTGCACCGGGTGTGACCGTTACTGTTTCACTGGTACAAAGAATGCCAAAGCATGCAGAGACGGTGTGCTGGCCTGTGGCATACGGCGTGAATACACCAGCTTGTGTGATAGAGCCGTTGCTTGCACTCCAGACGATTGGAGCACCGACAGCCATGCTAAGATGGTCGTAGGCAACATTCGAGAACAACACACTTGTGTCAGCGTCCGTCGTTGGTGCGGTAGGAGAAACAGAAATTGTCGTTACATTCGTATGGTTAAGCATAATCTTAGGACGCAAGTTAGAAATCGAATATTCGCTTGAATAGAACTCTCCCAAGAGAGTCCCCTGGTTTGGAGTTCCGATGATAATCCATGAATTGTCGTTGTCGATGAGCATACCGCTCACACCAATGTCGAACCAAATCCATCGGTTCTCATTCAAGTTCGTTTCAACAAACGTTGAGATTGGCGTGGCATCATAATCAACGCCCGCCTGCATCCCAGGTGCACCCCATGCGCCAGAAGCAGAACTCGATGACGCATTCCAAGTTGACGAGGATTGTGCCCACTGGGAATTGAGAATTCGGTGGACGCTGAATGTCATCTCTGTAGCACCACCGGTTGCTGTCCAGGAATCGAGGTAGAATCCTGCGCTTGCTGAATGAATGTTTGAATACGCTGCAAGAGGAACTTGTCCATTATCCAGGGCGAAGGTGAGATGAGACTGCATCCCAGAGTTTGCCCCGAAGCCAGTTCCAAGTTCAATACTTCGGGAATCGCCGAAATTCGTCGATGGTTGTGCCTCGTTGAGATGTGTTTCTCGAATGTTGGTGTGTCCAAACTGTGAGACCTCACTGCCTGTTTGGAAGGTGTATGTGAAAGTCAAATCACCGTTGTCGACATGGTTTGGATTGCCAATAGCGAAGGTCCAACGTGATGAAGACGGTCCAGGTATGGATTGGTTAATGCCTTGCACCCACCATGTAAACACTTCACCACTCGAAAGTGAGTTGGCAAATCGGAAGGTCGTCCCGGTAATTGCAGAGGAATCCAATGAATTGTACTTGACGACACCAGTTTCGTTAGCGATGGTGAGAATGTAGCCAGTCGCACCCGATACTGGGGACCACACAAGAACTGGGCGGTCGTTCGATTCGAGTACTGAGCCAGACACGTTGTAAAGTACAGAACCATCTTGTGGAGTGTTGAGTGTTGGCTGAGCAGGTGGCAATACACCGTTGACATTGTCCACATAATCGAAAACGAGCTTCGGTCTTAGGAGCGAATTACTTCCATCAGAAGAGTAGAAGGCATGATTTGTCGCAGGGGCTCCAACAGTCTTCAGCAGGACGGTCATGGTGAGGTTTCCATTGGCAATGTTGCTCTGCGCTAGACTTGTCAGGTCCCAAGAAGCCCAACCTGTGGCAGGGCTCAATGTGAGAGTCGAACGAGTAATTTCACTGTTCAAACACGGCACATTCGTGCTCCAGTTGACTGTTGCTTCAACAAACGGTGAACATGCATGTGCAGACACGGTTGTTGCTGATGTACCGGTCACGCTGGTTCGGTACAAACTGAGAAGCATCGATGTTGGGGTTATTGCAGCAGGCCAAGGAAGCGAACTCAAATCAAATTCAAGCAGAACTTGGCTTTCGCCGGTGCCTGATGCGGAAGTTCCTAGGTTCAGTTGGTTCGATAAACCGAGCGAAGTTGCAGCCGAGGATGAGATTTCAGCATCAGGAACTGCTGGAAGAAGACCTGTATCGCTAAAGAGTGAGCCACGAGAAAGAGTTACTGAGTAATTTCCGAGTCCATCAGAAGAAGCATCTGACTGTTTTACGTCAGGAATACGGAACTTATGCACCGTTGACCAATGACCGATCCGGCCGTCTTGGTCACCTCGGACTCGCCAATACTTCCATTCATCAGCCTGTTCAAGACCTTCAACGAAAACTGAGAGATTTTGGGCATCCCAAGTTATGTTGAGGTCCGAATCATAGGAAAGCGCAGTGGAATTAAAGCATTCAAGCCCTTCTGTCATTCTCGAGTTGAATGCACCACAAAGAACCCACTGCGTTTGATTTGAATCAGATGAAGTCCAATTGTTTTCTACTGTTTCTGCTCCAGCAGGCAACGAAGAGGAAAGGTTCCAAAGTGTGGACCCGTCAAGAGGTTCGAGGTTTGCAGGACTTGTTGGAGACCACGGTGCTGTGAGTTCGTAACCAATCGTGAGTTTTGGACGCTCATCAATGGCTGAGTTTTCGCTGCTAGCGATGTAGTATGTTCCCGCAACGGTTCCAAAAGCATCTTCTGCTTGCAGAAGAATGTTGAGGCTCTCTTGGCCTCTTTCAACAGCGTGTTGAAGCATGGAAGTCACGTTGATTTCAAAGTCCGCAGTTTCATTCATCCAAAAGCCCTGTGTCTCTGGAATCATGGAGTCAGCAGATTGGTAGGCGCCTGCTCCAACCCATGAGGTTGAATTGTTACCTGGATAAGCCCAACTTGATGATTCATCCCAGTTGGTAATCATCTCTGAGACGCTCACGTACACTTCACCGCTTCCTGAGAAAGCAGAAAGTGTCAAGGTCGCATTCGTAATTTCGTAAACTGCTGGCAGTGGGAAAGAAGAGAAGTCTATTTCGATAAGTGAACTGGTCCTCAGCAAACTGTTCGATGGACTACGGCCAATAAGAAGACCTGAAGAAGCACCGTTGTTGTTGAATATGCTGCCACCGTCAAGTGTGGTGTCCGATGTAATCGTTGGATATCCTTCACCTTCGACCATCGCCCCTTCTTGGAAAGAGACCCATGCATGTG
>JAQXFL010000070.1 GCA_029250345.1 Candidatus Poseidoniaceae archaeon | reverse complement strand
GTACTCCGCTCCTTTTGCCTCGCTGCTTTGATGGTACTTTCGACAACCCTACCGATGGGTGTTTCCACCCTCAACGATGCGAAAAACATCGATTTAACATCCGGGCGCTCACTTGCTTGCACTGGAGATATCTGCCTCAACGAAGCACTTCCAAACCCAAACGGTGCGGACGATGCCACATGGCCTGGCGGCGAATGGATGGAAATCCACAATTCAGGAACCTCCACAGTTGATGTGCTCGATTGGTACCTCAGCAACAAGGCTTCGAAAACATTGTACTTCAACTCGGCAAGCATCGTCGGATACGATGCTGCAAACTCATCAACTTGGGAAATTGAACCCGATGAATACATGGTTGTCGCTCGAAACGGATTAACAAACTTCTACCTTGCCAACTCCGATGACATCGTCAGCCTCTATACCGACGGAGGAGTACAGTTGGACCAAGCAACATGGACCAGCGCAGCATCCGGTGTCAGTTACGAAGAAGACAACGCCACCCCTACCGCAGACTGGATTCCGACCAGCGGTCCAAGCCCGGGTGCAATCAACTCCGGCGGCGGCACAACACCTGGCCCAACAGTAATTCCGTCGGACCTTGTGATGAACGAGGTTATGTCGAACCCATGGCCATCCGAAGACAACGCCATCTGGCCTGGCGGCGAATGGATTGAAATTCTCAACTCCGGAACCAACACAATGGATTTGAACGGATGGTCGATTGAAGATGCCGCAGGCAACAAACTTGATTTCAATGCCGTTCACCTTGTAGGATTCTCTGAAACCCTTTCCGATAACGTGATTCTTCCTGGTGAAACACGAATGATTGCTGTGAACGGTTCGGGCAACTCAGGTGTGCTCAACAACGGTGTTGAATCTCTAACACTCTTTTGGCCGAACGGAAGTCGAGCCCAACACATTTCTTGGACAGACACCGAAGCTGGTTTCTCGATGGTTGAATCATCCGCTTCACAGCACTGGATTTACGCAGCATATCCAACGCCAAATGCGGCAAATCCTCTTCATTTTGACGTGATAGCAAGCACACCATCTCCAATTGAATTTGCAGAGATTCTTTCAAACAGCAGTTCCGATGGTTCTGCTTTCCCCGACGGTGAATGGATTGAACTGTTGAACACAGGTTCAACTCCGATTGACCTGAACGGCTGGTCCGTTATCGATGGAATGGGCAATGTAACCATTCTTGACCCTGGTACACTGGTGTTTAACCAAACCCAAGGCTCAACATCCATTGACCCAGATGAGCGAAGGCTTGTCCAGTTCTCCGGTGAGACTGAACTTTGGGATTACTACAATCAACTCATGCTTCGTGACGCCTCAGGGACGGTCGTCGATTCAGCGTGGTATGCAACCAACTATGGCGAAAATGTTTCACTCGTCCAAGACGATATCGAGTCGGACCCTTGGGTTCCTTCGATGTGGATGACCCCTGGCCATCCAGACCCAGGTCAAACACCATCAACAGGCGCTGCTGTATTCACAGAAATATTCCCCGACGCAGTTGGAAGCGACTCACAGCAATGGCCTCTTGGCGAATGGATTGAGATCTATAACAACGGAAGTTCTGCTCTCGATGTTGCCGGATGGAAATTCCAAGCAGCTGGCCGGTCACTAACATTGCATCAGTTCAACATGCCCTTGCAATCAACATCCATCATTCAGCCTGGCGAAGTCGCTCTTGTCGCCCTCAACGGAACCACCAGTTTCTATCTCAAGCACACCACACCTGATTCGATTGTCATGATTGATGGAAACGGGGATACCGTTGACTCAATCTCATGGACATCGACCGTTGAAGGTGAATCACTCATCGCTCCAAACAGCACCCATGCAGGCGCTGGACCATCAGGCACTGCTGCCGCAGACGACTCCCATTGGATACAATCCGCATGGGCGACTCCAGGCGAAGTGAACCCAATTTGGGCAGCATATTCCGGTTCAAATGACTTGGTTCTCACCGAAGCACTCGCCTACTGTAACGACGATTCCATTACTCCGGTTGAAGATTGGATTGAAGTGATGAACAACGGCTCAGAAGACCTCAACATGAGCCGATGGAGAATCGATACTGCGGGCGAAGACCGACGATTCCTACGCAGCACTTCCATGTGGAATCAAAGCAGTATGGTACTCGCCCCTCAAGAACGAGCAGTGCTACTCATGGATGACGATGTTCTTTCAGGCTTGTCCGATCAATTCACTCTCTCGAATCCTGATGGCCTTGTTGTCGACATGGCACAATGGAGTATTGTCAGCGATTGTCAAACAGTAGGTCCGAGCGAAGACCAATCCGGTTGGCAAACCCTTCTTTGGCCTACCCCCGGTGCTGCTGAACCTGACCCTAGCCTCTTTGCAGAAGCAGACGACATCGTATTCAGCCGTTTTATGCCTGAGGGTTCAACTGACATTTCTGCAAACACCGAATTTATTGAAATTAGTAACATTGGCGACAGTCTCGCATTCATGAATGGGTGGATGCTCTCCATGGTGAACTCTGCGAATGAAGCCACAAATTACCAAATTGGTGATGTGAGTATTGCAGCCGGCAGTTCAATTCTTCTTGCTGCAGACGTGAGTGGACTCTCTGTCTACGAGGATGGCATGGGAATTGGATTTGATGATGCGCTTAGCCCAAGTGGATTCACGCTCCCTGATTCTGGTGCTGCCGTGAACATCCTAACCCCTTCAGGGATGCTTGCTGATACGTTCGTTTACGGAAACGGTCCAGTCGACATCACCGGATGGAGTGGTATCAGTTTGGTCGAACCAGTTTCCAGCATATCTCTTCTCGTCTATCACCGCGGTGATGGCTGTGGCAACCTACCTGACACAGATCTTGCAATGGATTGGCAACACCGATGGGGACGGCTTGGTGCAAGCACGTTCTGCGGCCCAACAGAATTCAGTGGCATCAGTACGGTTACACCTCTTATTGGACCTCAAGAAGGACTCATCGACTTGCTGAACTGGATTGATGGTGCGTCTGAAACTTTGCATGTCCACCTTTACCAAATTGAACAACCGAACCTTGTCCAGGCATTGATTGAAGCACACAACCGTGGTGTAGATGTCACCGTCGTACTCAACACAGCCGAATATTGGTGGAACAACTACGACAAGAACAACCAACTTGGTGTTGCTGGACTCTTGGCTACAGCAGGAATTACAACCCTCTGGTTTGGTGGACAAAGCGATGAACCATACACCTACATTCACAGTAAGGTAGCCGTTCGGGACAACACCAGCGTCTGGATGAGTTCTGGAAATTGGAAGAGCTCCTCCCAACCGGCTCCTGATGACAGAGGTAACTCCGAATGGGGCGTTCTTATCGAAAACACTGACCTTGCTCTGAAGGTCCTCGAACAAATTTCGTACGATGAATCTCTCAGTCGCACCTACATCACACAGGTGAGCGCCAATTCTGCCCCAACTGGATGGTCTTTGGATGCCCTAAAGCCACTCGTGAACGGAACTGCTGCAGACTCCATCACAACCGATGTGAGTGGACGATTGATTACCTGCCCAGACACCTGTGTCGACGGCATCGTATGGATGATTCAACAAGCCGACGAAGAAATCCTTCTCTCGCTGCAATATCTCGATGTTGAGTGGAGCTGGGGATGGGGAGACAACCCAATCGTCAGTGCTCTCGAAGATGCAGCAAAGCAGGATGTCCGCATTCGACTCATCCTCAACGGAGCATATCTCGACAAAGACATCCAAGAAGTCGTTGACACATTCAACGAAGAATGGAACTCTTCTCTTGGTTATGATGTCAGTGCTATTGTCATGAGCGAGGACGATGATGTTTCGAAGCTTCACAACAAGGGGATGATTGTGGACGGAGAACATGTGCTTGTTTCCTCTATTAATTGGGGTGACTCTGCTCCAACACGCAATCGCGAAATGGGCCTCATATTGAGCAGTGCTGAAGTAACTGCCCCGTTCATGGCTGGATGGCACCGTGATTGGATTCGAACCGATAACGTCACCGACACAGACAACGATGGACTTCCTGATTACTGGGAAGTCGCCAATGGCCTCAACCGTACTGTGCGTACTCTACCAAGTTTCAACATCTTGGAGGGCGACCATGACGCTGATGGAGACGGACTAACAAACAACGTCGAGTATGTGTATGGAAGTCATGCAACCAATGCCGACACTGACGGAGATTGTATTCCGGATTTGATTGAGGTCACTTGGGCCCAAGCAACAGCTTTGGACCCATCAGTGGACGATGTTTCACCGAGAGATGCGCTGCTTCTGTCCGATGCAGATGGAGACGGCGTGAATGAATCAGAGGCACTCGGTTGCGACCTAGCCGGCGTCATTCCAGATGACAACAACTCAGTCATTGACAATGGCTTGCTTGATGACGATGGTGATGCAGTAATCAATCGAGATGACAAGTGTCCTGACACTCCAGCAAATGTACCTGTTAGCGATGATGGATGTTCTACTGAACAACGCAATTCGATAGCGACACCAAGTGCTGACTCCGGAGAAGACCTTGGCGCCAAACTCATGGCAATGGTCATGATAGGCGGCATTATACTTGCAGCAGGCGCTTACTTAATCCTCCGTAACATCGAATCTGAAGGTGAAGAGGTAAAAGATCTCATTACGATTGAAAGCCAAAACCTTGAGGCGCTGGCCAATGGTGAAATGGACTCGGAAAACTGGGAGATGCCCGTCTTGGACGGAAGTGGAACACCCGATTCAACAGGAGGTATTTCACCTGCTGATTTGGCTCGATGCCCCGGCTGGTCCGAAGAAACAATTCAGACATACCTTGACCAGGGATGGCCGATGGACGAACTTGCTGCATACTACCAACAACAAGTCGAAGAGAACGCTTAATCAACGCAAGTTTGACAAAGGACCTCTCGTTGCTTTAGTTGAGAACTATGGCGTACACATCGAGTAATCCAGTCCTGTCGAACAATTTTTGGAACAGTATAGAAGGCTACCAATCAATGTCTTACGAAGGAGTAATGCAGAAGATTGGTATTCTTTTTGGAACTACACTCTTTGTAGCTGCAGTCGTCCTTTACACAGCCCTTACCATCGACATTGGCATTGCATTCATTGCAATGATGGGCGGCATGTTTGGGGGCATTTTGATAATGCTTGCACTTTTCTTTATACGCCCGAAAAATCCCGTACCTCTCATGATGACGTACGCTGTTTTCGAAGGAGCATTCGTCGGAGGAGTATCTCTGTTCTTTGAAAGTATGTACGAAGGTATCGTGTTCCAAGCCGGAATAGGTACACTCAGTATCGTTGCTGGGATGTATGGATTGTATGCAAGTCGGATTATCAAAGCGACGCCCGTATTCCAGCGTGTAGTGATCAGCCTCACCCTCGGCATCATGATCCTTTATGCAATATCCATCATACTGTATCTGATTCCGGGCTCCATCCAAGTCCCATTCTTGCATTCTTCCGGGCCTGTAGGCATCGGATTGACGTTGTTCATACTCGTTGTTGCGGCGTTGAACCTCGTGCTCGATTTTAATTTCATTGAGAATGGAATAAAACAGCGTACGCCTAAAGTTGGTGAATGGTGGGGTGCCTTCGGACTGCTCGTCACCGTCATTTGGATTTATGTTGAAATGTTGCGTCTCCTTAGTAAGGTTCGCTCCAACATGAACTGAGGTGGATTGGATGCGTAGTATCCCTGTAGTCGACTACGCAGACTTCCTCTGCCAAGATGAAAAGCGTAAACTAACGTTCATCAAGGCAGTCGGTGACTCTCTGAGAGACATCGGATTCTTTGCTTTGAAAAATCATGGAATCCCCTTGGAAGCCATTGAGGACTCCTATCGCCAAGGCGATGAATTCTTCTCCCTCAGCGACGATGTGAAGCGCTCTTACCTGCAACCTGAAATCGCTCACCAAAGAGGCTACACTGCCTTCGGGGTGGAACACGCCAAGAACAATCCTGCACCCGACCTCAAAGAATTCTGGCAGACTGGACGCAGTCACCCAACCAGTGGTAAAACTCCAACCTATGTCCCCAATGTATGGCCGGTTCAACATGTTCCTGAGTTTAAACAGGTAATTGATGGACTGTATCAGCAGATGGAACAATTGTCTCAAAACCTACTACAATCATGCAGCCTCTACCTTGACAAACCAGTGGACTGGCTTGGTTCAATGGCAGAAGATGGCAACACCATCATGCGTATCATCCACTATCCACCACTCGGCAACGATGTACCTCAAGGCGCAGTTCGTTCCGCTGCTCATGAGGACATCAATTTCATCACATTGCTGGTTACTGCTACCGCAGATGGCCTAGAAGTCATGGACCACGATGGAAGCTGGATTCAAGTTGAGGGTGATGCGAGTCACATCATTGTTGACTCAGGAGACATGCTGCAAAACTTGACCAATGGATTGTTCAAATCAACTACACATCGCGTGGTAAATCCTGAAAATTCAAGTGAACGACGTTTCTCAATGCCAATGTTTGTCCACCCACGGAATGAAATCGACCTCACTCCTCGACAAGAATTCGTAGAGATCACCGGTGGAAAAGTCAACTTCCAATCTATTACGGCTGGCGACTACCTC
>JAQXFL010000085.1 GCA_029250345.1 Candidatus Poseidoniaceae archaeon | reverse complement strand
GGCATGGTGTCTTCATTGACACGAGGTGCACCGGTGTTGATAGCGTCGACAAAGGCATCACCATTGGCGGATGGCATCCCAAACGACTTAGCTAATTCCTTGGTGTGGTTGGAATATATTCGAATGTTGGAGAGGTTTCTGTTTTCACCGCCAAGAGCGTTTGCAAACGCAACACCAGTCCGTAGCCGGTCGATGTCTTTGTGTTCCCCATCGTAACCAGCATGCTCAATTGCTGCTGCCGCAACGGAAACTGCCCATTGTTGGGCAAGATCGATTTGTGTGAGTGTACCAGGGGGTTGCTTCCATCGTCGCCAATCGAACTCATATCCTTCGACAACTGCACCAATACGTGCGTAGGTGTAACCTTCCTCGATGTTCCCCGGGCCACCGTCACGGAAGAAATGGTCAACAGGCCCAATCCATCGATGTTCGGGTATCTGACGAATACTGACCTTGGAATCGAGAATGTTTTGCCAGAATGAATCGATGTCTGGTGCATCCGGCATCAGCGCTGATACGCCAATAACTGCGATGGGCTCAAACGGCCCTTGTTCAAGTCCTTGGACTTCGTTTCCTTTGGCATCTTTGACCATATCATCTCACCTCAGTTGTTCATAATGCTCTGTGGCACCATCGTAATCGAATATCCGCCATCAACATAGATGCATTGTCCTGTGACGCCGCTTGACATCGGGCTGGCTAACCACAAGGTAGCGCCAGCAACATCCTCTTGGCTGACGTTCCTACGCAGCGGCGAGTTTGCTTCGACGTGGTCGAGAATGTTGTCAAATCCGGGAACACCGCTCGCAGCGATTGTTCGTATAGGGCCTGAAGAAATCGCATTCACTCGATGGCCTTCCGGCCCGAGGTGGCATGCAAGTTCACGCGTCCAACATTCCAGTGCAGCCTTTGCCATCGACATGATGCCGTAGTTTGGTACGAAGCGATTTGAAGCAGCATAGGTCAGCGTTACCGTTGAAGAGCCTGGATTGAGGTACGGCAAAGCGTGCTTCAAACATCGCTGCAATGAATTCGCTGAAATCGTCATAGCGGTGTTGATATCGCTGTCTTCTACAAACAAAATCGGACGGTCAAAGCAGGCACGAGGAGCAAAGCCAATGGCGTGAATCAAAATATCTGCTTTCTTTCCCGGATGGTCTTTCTCGAACGCCTCAAAGAACTCTCGAGTTGTGGCATCTTCCGCAACATCCAATGGATAAAATCCGCCAATCTGTGGCAACTTATCTTTCAGTTGAAAAATACGGCTCATGAAACGCTTCTGATAACCGAGGTACAGCGTGACACCAGCAGCAGCAAGTTGCTGACAAATGGCCCATGCTATCGAGTCTTCACTGGCAACACCGAAGACGAAGGCTGTTTTTCCCTGTAATTGTAGCATAAAAGCACCTACCCAATGGGTAGGTGTTGGCCGTAACACCAATCCTATGACTGTTCCCTATGTTAGACGGGTAAAAACATGGGTTCTAAGACCCAAAATTTTGAGCCGAAGGGCCTCACAGGTCATCGAATAAATCATCAAACTCATCATTTGATGACGTGCTTTCGTCAAGATCGTCGAAAAGGTCATCGAAATCACCTGTTGAGGGTTGTTGAACAGGCTCATCTGGCAGAATGATCGGTTGTTGGATTTGAGGCAATTTGCCTTTGCTTGGTTTCTTCTTTGTCACCACTCGAATAAGAACGACCAAGAACAAGACAAGTAGAATGGCACCGCCACCGACTGAAGCGTACAGCAGCGTGCTATCGGAATTCAAGGAATCGAGTCCATCAATACCTGCATTCTTTGATGGTGCGGTAATATCGAGTTGGATGGTAACTTCGCTGAATGGAGCGTTGTCATCATCGCCACTTTGAGCTCGGATGATAAGAGGCATTCGGATATCTTCGCTCACGGACGATGGTGCTCGAATCGAGAGTGTTTTGACGCTTGATGTGCCTTGATAGGCGACGTTCTCGTTCACCAGTTTGCCGCTAGGGAACGTAAATTGCGCTGCTTCAAGGTCTCCAGCATTCACGAAAACAACTTCCAACAAATCGTCGTCATTGCCTTTGTTCGTCACTTGGAAGGAAAACTCAACTTCTTCACTTGTATCCATGTAACGTGTAGAAACATCGGAAAGAAGCAATTCGACCATTCCATACGATTCAATGATTAAATCTCCTGAATACGTGGTGTTGAAAACCAAGGTTCCTTCGGGCAGTTGTCCGATTGGAATGTTATTCCATGATTCGACTTTTGCACCGATTTCAAAGGAATAATCCGTAGATGCTGGAATTTTAGTCTGCCCGGTGAAAACGATGTCAAAGGTGTCTTCCTCGCCTGCTGCAAGAGTGAATGAATCTTCACTGAGAGCCAGTTCGACCAAAGTTCCGTCCCATTCAAGGGTCTCGATGCTGATGGTTTCACTGGCTGACGAAGGGTTGGTCACCGTGCATTGGAAGTTCATTTCAGCATCGGAAGTTGGACGAACATCCAAAACTGGATTTGAAGGGCCGCAATCCAACTCAACTGCAGGTATTGGAGAACCTTGGGCTGAGGCAGATGGAACGAGACAAGGGGCCATGAAAAGACCGAATACGAGACATAGAATCAGACCCTTTCGCATGGTTGCCACCAACCCTCGCTGTATGCTTCCACTCATGAAGGTGATGGCTTTTTGTCGAAGAATAAGGCTTCTCGGTT
>JAQXFL010000051.1 GCA_029250345.1 Candidatus Poseidoniaceae archaeon | reverse complement strand
GCTTCCCATTCCAATGGCGTCAAACGACCATGTAGCGGCATAGACTTCGTAGTTGGCGACATCGCTCTCATTGCTCAGTTCAAAGTCGAGGAGAAGCGCTCCACCGCCATCGTTTGGACGGTCATAGAGTTCGAGCGTTTCAAGTGCTGCGGGCGCAGTTACATCTTGTAGGTTGTTGATTGGAACGACCGTGGCTTGTGGAAGTTCGGTGAGATGAACATTTCCAGCAAGGTCGTGGACGGTGACAACAACATAGAGTTCCACTCCGGGTTTGATAATTTGCGGGGTGGCGTCAACGATGGAATTGCCACCGTACAATGCAGTAGAGATTGAGAGTTCGATTGGGTTGTAATCTTCGTCAATCCATTGTTTGTTGATTTTCAAACAGGCACACTTTGTTTCATCATCGCCAAAAGCAGCCCATGCAACCGAAAGGTCGGTCAGCGGTTTATCTGCTGCCCAAACGATGTAGTGCGAGAAGTCATCAGCATCGGAAATCGACCATATGACGTCTATTGCCGTTCCGTCATCATCGGGGTGATCAAATGCGTTCACAGTTCCGACTCTGTCGGGTATGGAGCCGCTTCCTGCAGTGTTACGCAACGGTGTAACCTTGACCAAGTCGACATCGGCAAGGTTTGCATTGAGCCAATCGTCATAGGCAACGACGCCAACATAGTACGCCTGACCATCCTGTAGCGCTACGCCGTCAATGCTTGTTACAGTGGTCGAAGTTTCAGTACAATCATCAATGATTTTCGCTTGGCTAAATTCATCACCTTCGACAGATGCAGATAACACAGTGTCACCGTCAAAGTTTCCTGTTGACATTTGGATGAAGACAGCATAGAATGTGCAATCTTCCGCAGGACTTTCATCCCACGTAACTGAGATTCGGCCACCGTCGTCGTCAGGAGTATCAATCGCTTCGACATTTGTCATTTTAGGTGGGGCTGTGTTATCGTTCAAGCCACCAGTTGGAACGACAGGTCCAATGATGAGCGGATTCATCAAATCTTCTTGCCCTGATTCATCAGCACAGGTCAATCCAAGCCAGTATGGCTGTCCAGCGTCAAGAGATAGTACGGTTGTGTTTCCTTCTTCTTTCGCAATCTCTGCTTCGACAGGCAACCCAAGGAGGTCCGTCATCGGGCTTGTGGAAGTGTAGATAATCGTGCTCGCTAGGTCAAGAGCAGTACAGCGAGCCCATTCAACTTCCAGGTCTCCATCCGCTCCGCCTTCATGAGGTCCAGCGTTTGCCCATACTGGGGAAAGTGGGATTTCGTTGCTTGGAGAGGCTGGCCCCATTGCTGGAGAAGGTGTGCCGAGGTGCCCATCATCGTATTCGACGACAACAACAGCATAGTATTCTTGACCATCAATAAGCGGTTGGCCGTTGGCCGTTGTTACTTCGCTCGAGAGTCTGCTGTGGAGAGAGACTGCTTTATCGACCGTTCGTCCCGCCAAATCGTCGGCTGTAAGTGCGAGTCCAGATGTTGTCTCGAACGGCCCGTCGTTAACATAAACGAGGTAACGTGCGAAATTTTCGTCGTGAACGAGCGTCCAATTTGCGAGTAATGCACTACCGCCGTCGTCCGGTCGGTCGATTAGGTCGGTCATTGTAATCGGTGTCTCAGTTCGAACATAATCGTAGATGAGTCGGACTTGCATTGAGCCGTTTGAAGGAGAGTATAACGACAGTTGTAAGAACTGGGTACCGTTGATAATGACTCCATTTTGAACGGCCAGCTGTAGGCTTGTTTCGAAGTCCGGATTGTTATTGAGTTCAATGGTTGCGTTGTACTTGAGACTCTTTGAGTGGGCCCAAGTGGCAGCGTTTTTCACTGGGGATGTGAACGCAAGCGGAACGGTTTGGAACAGTATTCCATTTGTTCCAACAACGCCTTGGGTTGAATCCAATGCAACCGTAGAGTCGAGGTCAGCCAAGGTGATGTTCATGCCGGGGTTGGTCTTGTCCGTAATGTCCTGAGCAGCAAGATTGAATCCGACGTTCAGTGGGTTGGCGTATCGAACAGATATTCGGTCAACCTCTGAGTATTGTGCATTGTTTTGGTATCCAAATAATCCGTCTCCGTCGGTTGTCAGCCATATGTAATCGGTAGAGAGGGTGCCGCCAGTGAGTTGCGGCATTGAAATCATCTTGATGTTTTGATGGGTGTTTGTTCGAGCTTCGATTATGGACACGCCGTTCCCGCCGAAGATCAAAACGTGTTCACCGTCACTCACCATCTTTTCAACGGGCCAGCCGAAGATTTGGTAGGACGGGATTCCGCTCTCGAAGAAGTCTGAGCTGCTGTTCCAGTGGACCATGGGTCCAATGTCAGTCGCTACATGTATACCCCAATAATCGCTCGTTAAAGCATCGACATTGTTTGAAGGCAGTTGATCAAATTCGTGACCGATGATGTCACCTGTCGTCAATCCAATGGTCGTTACAGCAGGCCGTTCGTTACCAGCACCGTCGTGTCCGATGAACAAGGTAGTTTCACTGAATACGGTTCCATCGCTGTTGGTGATGGTGTTCACGGCTGAGGTCAGTGACATTGTCGATGTGCCCATAAGCCCAGAAGCTGAAGTGTAAACAATCGTGTTGTTTGTCGTAATGTCTCTTCTTGCAAGACCTGCAGGTGTTGCCATCCAAAGGTAATTGCCCTCGACAAGAACATCTTCCACGATGTTTGTTGGAAGGCCATCTGCGGCAGTGAGTGGATTCAACCAATCAGAAGCAGCATAATTCCATCTTCCGATGCCGCCGTTTGTGGCGATGTAGAGCACGTCTGCAGTCGCAGCGAAATTATTGATTGCATTCGAAGGAAGGCCACCGATGAGCTTTCCGTTACCGTATCCCGTTTGGATGTCATAGAGTTGAACGCCAGGTGCAGAACCTCCGCTCCCCATCAATCCAAGGACCAATGTTGTTCCAACACGAACCATTCCATCGAGGTTGTTGTGTAACCCACCGTTCAGCCGTGTAACTGCTCCAGTCAGCGTATCCAGTTTGTAGAGGCCTGTTGGAGTTGTGGTAATGTACAAGTCAGTACCAATCAGTTCAGCATCTTGCGCCTTGCTGTTTGCAGCCATAATCCATCCATCTTGCCAGAGAATAGAACCGTCCGATTGCCGTTCACCTTGAAGGAGTCCGGCACCGCTGGGCTGTCCAAAACCGGTTGAGGTTGCGATTGTTCCGGCAGTGGTGACCCATAGGTGTGTGCTGTTGCCGGTCATTGTGGTGACTTGCCCACTGGCCAATCCTGGTAGTGAAGCAATTGTGTTTTGGCCAAGTGGACTAATGGTAAGCACTTTGCTGAATCCTGAGGAACTGCCTGCTTGACCGAGAAGCCACTGATTATTGACTCGTTGGAAAGAAGTGACTGAAGAACCTGCTCCGTTTACACTGGCTTGGGCATTTGAATTGCCAGATGTAGCAATGGTTGTGTAACCGCCACCGATGATGTTATCCCCGTTTGTTCCAAGCCCGTGTCCAAGAACAAGTTGTCCGTTGGCGTAGTCAATAGCATCCCACCAAACTCGATCGCTTGGGAGGTTGTTTGTTGCTGTGGTAATAGGCGTCAGCCAAGTCCCAGACGAATATCCGTATTTCATGATGTCAGCATCGTCTTGATAGAAGGCGACATAAAGCGTGTCAGTGGCATCGCATGCGACTCCTGAAACCACACCTTCTCCCAGAATCGTCCGTGTGAATGAACCTACGAAAGTGTCATTCGCCATATCTAAGCGAGCAACGCCGCCGTTGTTGGCGTAGATTCCTATGTGAAGCAGTCCACCGCATTCAGCCATGGAGAGTGGATATCCGCCTGGCGTTCCACTGCTACCTAGAGAATACTGAGCCCATGCATTTCCGTCCCAATGAGAGACAGAACCACCTTGGAATTGTCCAAACCCACTGACATCGCCGCCACCAACAACAAGGTTTGTGCCGTCGGTCCACAGTTCATAGATTTGGGACCCAGCATTATTCGGGAGTCCGTTTCCTTCTTCCCACAACGAGAGCCATTGGTTGTTTGTCTCGTTGTACCGGGCAACACCATCTTCTGTTGCAAACAGAACTTCGCCATCGTATTCGATAATTTCTCGAATTGGGAAATTGAAGTCATCGTCATCCCACTCGCCGAGCATTGTTCCGTCCGCTGCCATGTATTGCAAGGAGTTTTCACCCCACGCCACCCACATGTTTCCGGTCGAGGATTGGTAAGCAGTTACCCGGTCGACTTGCCCGATGGGGAGAATATTGTCGCCCCATGTGTTGTTGATTGTGTCCCATTGAGCAATACCGCCAGACCCATCAACTTGCCACCAATTTTGAGAGGCAATACTGATCATTATCATGTCGCCAACGAGATTCATTCCATTGATATCACCGTTGTTTTGGCCAATTTGTGTGCCTACATCGAGCGACGGCAGAGCAGTGAAGTTTTGGGCGTTGAACCGATACAGGTTGTCACTGCTTGTTCCATCGTGATAGTACATCGTATCTCCTTTCAAAATCATGTCGAGAGGGTCACCATTTCCAGCAAATAGGCTGCCCGTTTTTTCGATATCGTACACTTCAGTTCCAGTGGTTGCGTTGAGCAATTGGAATCCATCAGAGCCACCAATCCAGATGAGATTCGGATCGATATCGACAGAAAGGGACGTTGCATCCTCATTCCCGTCGTCAAGATAGTTATCATCAGTCCACAGCGTAAGCCAAGCGTTATTGGGCATATCATATCGAGCGATGCCAATGCCATCGAGTGCGATAAAAGCCACATCTCCAATAACGACTACAGGGGCGTTTTGGGTTTGTTCTCCAGCCTCCCACTCACCGACCACGTCGTAAGGCGATGCGGTAATGATGCCAACACCCGAGGTCGTGCCGCCGTAGATATAGCCGTACGAATCAGATTCAACTGAATACGTAGCCCAGTTCGGCATTCCATCATAGACATTCAAACAATCAGGGTTTGTTGAAGCAATTTGGCCTGCTGGCCACTTACATACTCCTATGTTCGTGCCGACGTAGACATTGCCGCCAGTAGCTGTGAAGTCGTAGTATCGCTGTGGGCGAGTGTTCCACTGCCCACCTGTTTTGAAAGTGGAAGGAGTTGAACCATCCCAGACGATAGCGCCATTTGCAGTTCCGATGTAGAGGTCATTTCCGTTTGATTCGAGTGAGTAGATGGTGTCAGATGGAAGAACGGCGTTTGGATTACTTTGGCCGGGGGAATTCGAGGTTGCGGTCAGCGGCGTCATCAATTCATCAGTTGCGAGGTCTTTTCGAGCAACTCCGTAGCCAGGAATTCCGAAGTAGAGAATATCGCCATTTACAGCGACTGGAACATTATCTGCGCCATTGATTCCCGTCGAAATCCACGGAGTTAGCCATGATTCATTGGCGAGTTCATACCTGAGGATTCCACTGCTATCGGTGGCAAGGTGAACTGTATTGCTGAAAAGAGTAAGGTCGACGGCGGGAGAATCGTATTGTTCGATGACAGGTGGGTTGGCACCGTTCAATTCAACGATGAGCATTTCTCCTTCGCCTGTGATGGCAACAGCATGCGTTCCATCTGAGTCAACACGCAACACCTCGTCCTGATTCAGGTCCGTATTTGCTGTGCTCCAGGTTTGGAGTAGGCTGCCGTTGCTGTGCATCATGTGAAGTCCACTTTCAGAGGCAATGAATACGTGGGATCCATCGTTCATCAATTGGTTCACTGTCGTTCCCAAGTATACCGGCTGAAGCCATCTAGAGGCTTGGGTGTCGAATCGGTTCATCCACTCATCAGCGGCAACAAAGACCACACCATCAAGTTCGGTTGCATCTTGCATGCCTGAGGAAGTAGGACCGCTCCCAATCAGGAGCGTTCCGGTTTGAGTAAGAGTCGGACTGGGGGTGAGTTCGGCAAAAGAACCGAAACCGTTTCCGAGCAACAGCAGTTCCGATGCAGGGGCTCTGACGCCATTTGCAGGCCAGACAATCAAGTCACTTCCGTCTCCGGTTAGGCCGAAATTTGAAATCACTTGTGAACTGGTAAATATGCCGCTTGTTGTATCATAAATGTGCAACGTGTCGCCGCTGAGGATGAATAAATCTGCACCTGAGCGAGCAATACCGTTGATTGAGTTGCTTGCGAGCCAATTACCATCGGTCCATGTTGAGAGCCAAAATCCAGAGTTCCAATCGTACCGGGCTAAACCATTGTCTGGCGACGCAAATAGGATTTGATTTCCTGAAATCATCATTTCAACGATCTCATCGGAGTGAAGTGAATTCGCTGATGACCATGACGAAAGAGCGGAACCTGAATTGAGATCCCACCGAGCAACACCTTCATCATCGAAGGAAACATACAGCACCCCGTTTGCCTCAAGGATATCAAGGGCTTTACCGGAGGTGAGTTTGGTTACCGGAAAACTCCAATTCGTACCGTCCCATTGTGCAATTCCGCCGTCATAGGCGGCGTATACAAACCCGTTTGTGGCAAGGTGAAACACATCGTACACCGGTTCAGATGAAGACTCAGGCCAAAAGGTCGGGGCTGTTAGGCCGCTTTGTTCGCTGGTGTCCTCTAAAGAATAGGCGGAGAAACCATCTTCAGTCAAGAGATGGAGTAGATTGTTGGAAGTGTCGACTACGATGTCGAGAATGTTTGAGTTTCTTTCGATAATGTCGATGGTGATTGGATCATTTGAGTAATCCAGAGTCATGAGTGTGTTGTCGATTGCCAGATACATTCGGCCATCAAGTGGATGGAATGCGGTGGCCGCTATGTTGAGCTCAAGCGGTGCCAGCGCCACGAATGGGTCGACCGGTGCGAGAGCTTCTATGACGAGTTCGGTAATCTCTGCGTCTGACGGAAGGGTCCACGTTGCACCCGAATCGCTGTTCGGACTCAAACGGCCGGAGTAAGGGTTTGGACCTGTGAAACTGTCTTGTGAACCAAGCATCCCAAGACCTCTCCAGTCCAACATGTTCACGCCAATGTCGCTTGCAACGAGCATCGGTTCTTCGATCATGAGGCCGTCGCTTCCGTTCACTCGAACTTGGAAGGACACATTCGACAACTCTGCGCCCGGAGCGAATTCAAGCGTCCAAGAAGCACTGGCTTGAGTTGGGCTGCCAGGGGTTGCTCCTGTCGCATCCAACTGAATCCAACCTGTATCGTTGCTACCTTCTTGAGGCCACACAGTATCTGCGGTTGATTCATGGGCAGAAACTCCTGAAAAGGAGAGGATTGGAGCCGCTGAAGAAAGCAGCATGAGAATGACCAACAGAAGCGCTCTTCGAGCATCGCGCTGGGGGGACTTAGCGTTCGCAGTGCTCCTCATAGGTCATCTTCGGTGTTTTGGGGTATTTGAACGCGCCCCTTTATCGTGTGAAATGAAGCCATTCGTTTCTCATCATAATGAGGTTTTTTAGCGCCTTTAAGCGCTTTTTTGAGGGTACGAACTTCACCAAGTGACTTGCCTTCGAAAAACAGATTACCCTCCTTGAAACAAGGTCGTAGAGCCTCATGCCACGCAACACTCAAACCTAAGACCGCCTTCGTTGCATAAGGTCTTACCATGAATCGCGAAAAAAAGGAGCGTCTGCTCAAGAAAGAAGCGCTGGAATACCATGAATCCGAACCACGGGGTAAGATCAAGGTTGTTCCAACCAAACCTCATTCGACCGCACACGAATTAAGTCTCGCCTATTCTCCAGGAGTCGCATACCCGTGCCTCGATATCGCGGAACGCCCAGAAGACGCGTATCGGTACACCTCGAAGGGAAACTTGGTTGCAGTCATTTCGAACGGAACGGCAGTTCTGGGTTTGGGTAATATCGGCGCATTGGCAAGCAAGCCCGTTATGGAAGGCAAAGGACTTCTCTTGAAGACCTTCGCTGACATCGATGTATTCGATATTGAAGTCGATACTGAGGACCCGGAGTCGTTTATTGAAACCGTAGTCAATATTTCGAAAACCTTTGGCGGAATAAACTTGGAAGACATCAAGGCCCCAGAATGTTTTGAAATTGAGAGGCGAATTGCAGAATCAACCGATATTCCAGTCATGCACGATGATCAGCATGGTACCGCTATCATTTCCGCAGCAGCCCTTCTAAACGCCGTTGAACTCCAAGAAAAGGAACTTGCAACAGTCAAGGTAGTCGTCATCGGCGCTGGAGCAAGCGCAATTGCATGCGCCAATCATTACGTTGCAATTGGTGTGACGCGAGAAAACATCTCCATGGTTGATAGCAAGGGAATTGTAACCAAGGCCCGCCTTGAGGCTGGAGAACTGAACGAATACAAGGCACCTTTCGCACACGATCGTGAGGCCGGTGATTTGGCTGACGCTCTAAACGGTGCTGATGTGATGCTCGGTTTGTCAAGAGGAGGCCTTGTCGACAAAGAGATGGTAGCCTCGATGGCCGCTAAACCAATCATTTTCGCACTTGCCAATCCTACGCCTGAGATTACGCCGGAAGAAATTCTGGAAGTCCGAACTGATGCAATTATTGCCACAGGCCGTTCAGATTACTCAAATCAAGTGAACAATGTACTCGGTTTCCCGTACATCTTCCGTGGAGCGCTGGATGTGCGCGCCCGTGACATTACTCAGGGAATGAAGATGGCGGCAACAAAAGCGTTAGCTGAATTAGCCAAAGAACCGGTCCCCGATTACATTTCAGCAGCATACGATGGAGCAACAATGCAGTATGGGCCAGATTATATTATTCCAAAACCGTTTGACCGCCGTGTCCTCATTTGGGAAGCATCAGCAGTTGCTCAAGCGGCCGTTCAAGAGGGCGTCGCAGCAGTTCAACCGGAAGATTTCTCGCTCGTTGCTTATCGCGAACAACTCGAAGCCCGATTGGGATTGTCGTACTCTATTATGAGGCATGTTATCAATCAAGTTCGTGGTAAGGGCAAGCGAATTGTCTTCCCCGAGGGAGATCACGAAAAAGTTCTCAGAGCAGCAGCACAACTCGCCGAGCAAAAAATATGTTATCCAATTCTTCTCGGCCCTGAAGAGCGCATTCATCGAATGGTGGATGAACTTGGGTTGCATTTTGAATACGAAGTTTTCGACCCAAGAAAAGATCCTCGCAGAAAGGGAATTTATGCTGAGGCGATGATGTCGAAGAGAAGCAGGAAAGGAATGACTCACGTTGATGCGCGCCGTCTTCTCAAGTCAAGACCGTATTTTGCAAGCCAAATGGTCATCAACGGTGACGCCGATGGATTCGTGGGCGGAGTGAGTCGAAATTATGGCGATGTTTTACGTCCAACTTTGGAACTCATCGGTCCGAATGAAAAGACCCATTGCGTCGTGGGTTGCTACATGGTCAATGTCAAAGGAAGAACCATTTTCCTCGCCGATGCCACCGTCAATGTTTATCCAGACAGCAGAACACTGGCGGAAATCGCAGTGCAAACAGCGAAGGTGGCTCGTCGATTCGGAGTTGCTCCGAAGGTGGCAATGCTGTCGTTCTCGAACTTTGGTTCAAGCCGTGCTCAACGTTCAGAGCGTATTGAAGACGCGATTGAATTCGCTCGCGAACTCGATCCATCCCTCATTATCGATGGACCAATGCAAGCCGATACCGCATTGAACGGCGAAGTGCAAGAAGAGTACCCATTCATGGACTTCAATGGCCCAGCGAATGTATTGGTATTGCCGAACTTGGCAGCTGCAAATATTGCTTACAAATTGCTTGAAGAATTAGGTGATGCCGAGATGACCGGTCCGATTTTGGAAGGTATGGACAAGCCAGTTCAATTGGTTGCTCGAAGAGATGGAGTGCGTCACATTGTCAACATGGCGGCAATATGTGCAGCCGATGCTATACGCCAAGACTCTTATTGGGAGTCGTTGGTTTCACCCCCGGACGATCGTTGAGTCTTCTATGTCGTCATACTGCAGAGTAGGCCGCCGAGGCCTCCAAAGCGCCCCGGTCACAAATCCCGCACATAGGCCACCAAACAACAGGTTGGCCCACCCAGTTACTGCGTAACCACCCATGCCTCGGGCGATAGGGATGACGAACGAAGGGACGACACCGAGAAGGAATGTCCAAAACACTTCTCCGCGAATGTTGGCGAAGAAATCAGCATTTAGTGGCACTTTTTTTCCTTCACCACGTCGTATTGGTGTTATGACTAATCGGGTTACGATTCCATCCAACGGTCGGTCCATTGGGGCGCTGGAAAGAGCAGTAACACCCTCTTGCGATGGGTGTGTCTCAATGGCAGTACGGTGTGATGCCATCGGTCCTATACCGTGGAAGGAACGAGGTCGCCCATCCATCATCGCCCCTCGGTAATTGTCAGCGACGCCATCGGCTAGAATTTCTATTTTCTTTGGGTTTAATTCAAGTCCAATTTTTTCATGTGCGTGTCGCCATTCACCTTCACTTGGACAGCGAATTTCCCAGGTATGCTCAGAGTTAGCAAGGAACTCAGCGCCGTCTACTTCCTCACTTAAGCGATGGCAAATTTCGTTGATACTGCCACCATCCAACTTGATATCTTGGCTCTCTCGTTGGAGGATATCCTTGATTTGTCGCTCGGAAAGAACCGACTGCATGATGTAGAAGTCGGGACATTTTACTTCGTGACGAGGCCGTTGACTTGCGTAAATCCATCCGCCTTTTTCGGTACCGAGATAAACACTACCTGCGGAAATTTTCTGAAATTCAATACCTCGATATTGAACGCCCATGATGCCACCTCACTGTGAACAAGACTCCATTCTTTTGTACCAAGCGATTCCCTTGACATGATCTTCTAGGATGCTAAATTGTGGGAACGGAGAAATGGAGCGCATGTAGCCGTATGCAGCAAAGTCCACGAGGTCTGGTTCATCTCCACCAAAGTATGATTTTGAGCCGTGCTCATCAGTGAATTCTGTCAGAAGGTCGTGCCATAATTGCTTCGGCGTTCGCCCGTCCTTCTTCACGCGCTTGCGAGCGATGATGCCCCACATAATCGGGAAGCCTGCCCAGGCGTAGAGCCGCTTGGAGAAGAATCCGAATTTTTCGATTTTAGAGATACGAACCGTCGTCTTGAGGGCTGAGCCTATACTGCCGTAAAGTATCGGGATGGTTGCTTTCGACATCTTCGTATCTGCCCACTCTAGCCATTGCTGTTGCCGTTCAGCGTCGCCTAACGAGGCCAATTTACCACCGTTGTATGCTGCATCTATGTGCTTGAGCAGTGGCGTGGAATCAGTATGGTATTCACCGTTCTCGTCGGTAAAAACAGGCACTTTACCCCAATCGCCAGCAAAACTGACTTCTTTTTTGATTTTCATTCCGTTCACACTGATGTATTCTACATCAAGCCCGATGTATTCAATGAGGCCACGAACCTTCCAGCAAAATGGACACGTGTAAAGCATGTGGAGTGTAGGGGTTTGACCCATGATGAGATGCGGTAGCCGCCCCTTCTTCAATCCTCGTCATCAACCTCGGGTCTCCAACCAGGCTTCCAAAAATCAAGGTCATCGAGCCATATGACCCATTCTTTGTCGCTGCAAGTCAAGAGGCGAAACGCCCGTGCTTCAAGCCCGCTGCGATTCACATCCGAAATCATGCCTTCGCGTGATGCATCCGTCCATTCGACCTGCATTCTTCGAATCTGTCGACGTGCTTCTTCAGGATTGTCGAAGTTCATTTCACACGCGTCACGCAGTTCGGAGATCATGGTACGGTTGTCTTTGAGCAACGGGTCATCTACCGGGGTTCGATGTGTTTTCTTTTTGCTTCCAAACGGCCACCAACCCATGAATTGCCTTCGCACCCCTTCCCTATGATATTTTGCTTCGTGTTGGGTCTTCATCAAGGAGGACGCTTTCGCCAAAGCATGGCAAGAGTGACCGTCCACTTCCACGGTATCCCGAGAGAAAAGGCACACCGTGAACTCATTGACATGTACGCTAAGCGATTAAAAAAGAGAGGTGTGAAGGTTGAGTTCCATTCGGATAAGCTTTCAATAAACGCTTATGTTGAGCGATTGGACAAACTCAAAGGTACACTCATCTTCCTTGACGAAGGTGGAGAAATGATGGATTCCATCGAGTTCTCAAAGCGCGTAGGTCTTTGGAAAATGGATGCTGACGAGACACATTTGGCCATCGGCCCGGCAGATGGTTGGCCCAAAACGGACGATTCAATCCGCCGCAACCGCCTTTCCCTATCACCGCTGACTTTCCCGCATGAGATGGCCAGTTCAATGTTGGTCGAGCAACTTTACCGTGCAACCGAGATTCTTAGGGGCAGTGAATACCACAAGGCTTGAGCAAAGGGTCAAAAAGTGCCGTTTCTTCGGTAGTAACGAGGAGTCGTATGTTGACATTCGAGACGAATACCCTCCAGTGGCTTCTCATTGGATTTGAAGCAGCCATTGGGTTTCTTCTTGTCTTAGGTTCAAAAAGTCAGCCTTTCCCACAACCCTCACGCCGATTTGGATTCCTCATTCTCAGTCTAACTTTTCTCATCGCTGTAGGTCAACTGGCACCCAAACCCGTCACGGTTACTGGCCACCTACTGTTCTTGACTGGGATTGGATCTTTCGGCCTACTTGCAGGTATTCATCACTTGGTTCGAACCCGACGTGAAGTCCTTATTGCGCCTTTTTCTGGATTCTTTTTCTGCGTAGGAGTCGGTGGCCTCATGATACAAACATGGGACTCCTTGAATCAATTTGAACAGTGGTCTGGATTCCTTGCATTGGTTGTGTTGGGTGGAGGACAAACTTGGTTGGTATTCCGAGGACTGCTCATCGGACGACTGCCTCTTGCATGGAGTCAAGCGGGCATGGTAGCTCTTCAAAGAGGCAACATTTCTGGGCTTGACGGTGCAATATCGTGCTTCGAAAAAGGTTGGGATGCAGATGAAGAGCACCTTAATCCGATGGCTTATCTTGCTCTGCACCGTATTCACTTGTTTATCGGCGATGAAAGCGTTGCGAATGAATGGTACGAATCTTTGCTTGATGCTGGCGGTGAAGAAGCCGTAGCAATGGAATGGGTCGAAGCGATACATTCCGCTCTTGAAAGCATCGATAAAGCGGCATCTCTCAACCTTCCTCCTTTGGGGCACAAGGAACAGGAATGAGCCGGAAAGAGGTACTTTTCTTCCGCTTTCACAACTTTTCCAGCAGTAATGAGCATTATTTTATGCAGGAATACAAAGTACTTAAGAGGAAGAATGACGATTTATTACTATGGAGAACCTCTTTGCACGACAAGATGATTGGGATTTGGGTACTATTTTCTGGTATGCGGTCGTCGTCTGGTTTTCTTCAAGCCTTCTTTCGCAATCGTTGTACATGGCATTGTACGGTGTACCGTACGATGCAGTTACACTCCTCAAGCAGTTTGGCCCAGCATACTATGTCGTGTTTGCTATCGAACTGTTCATTTGGATCGGTATCGGCTCGGTCGTTGTTATGAAGGCTGTTCGGAAATTATCGGGCTCTTCCCAACAGCCATTGGGTTCGGCTTAACGCCGCAACCGTCGTTTCTGCAAACCCGCAAAACAGCCGAAAATCATGGATTCTGTCCGATGACTTCATGGTCTGTCAAGTAAAGGGACACATGTGAAAGAACATTCAGATGTACCGTTCTTTTCTGGTCGACCTATGGAAGTTTGTTCCTTGGTTGACGAAGAGAATGCTATGCGAACGTTACCGAAAGGTGCTCGAATCGTTTCCATCGAAGAGGCGAGAGAAAACTTGCCCAAAGTAACCCGTTGGCTTGCAGAATTACAAGCCATGAGTGATGAAGCACACGATTTAACTGAGGAGCTGGAAGTTCTTCTTGAAACGCTTGAGGCAGAATGTGAGCACGTGGTCGAAGTAGCTGAACAACTTGCTCAACTTGTCACTCATTGGCAATCCATTACCGCAAATGTGGAGGCAACAGGTACTCGAATTGCTTGTTTGGAGCCAGGAAGGCTTGAATGGTACGGGGTTGTTGATCAACATTTAGCGCTGTACTCATGGCGATTTGGTGAAGAGGATATCGAATGGTATCACCCGATTGACACCAGTTTCCTCGCCCGAAAACCACTCATAGAAGCATGACTTCGGATGGTTTGAGGCAGACTCATGGTTCGTATTACACGCGTTTACACTGGCACTGGAGATGAAGGAAACACTTCGCTGGTAGATGGCTCACGCCGTTCAAAGGCCGATCCTAGGCTTGAAGCGGTTGGAACCTGCGATGAACTGAATGCCTTGTTTGGAATGTGTTTGATGGAAATACAACGTCTTCCTTCGCATGAAGACGGTGGAAGCCGCTCAACCGTTCAGCGAGTACAAAGCATCGTTTCTCAAGTCCTTCCGAGGGTACAAAACGAATTGTTTGACCTCGGTGCTGAACTTGCCTGCCCGCCTCAACAATTGCCTGAGGGAATGGCTGTTTTGAGCGATAAACAGGCCGATGTATTGGTTGAAGAAATGGATGCTTGGCTGGAACAACTTGAGCCATTGACGAGTTTCATTTTACCGTCGGGTAACGGGCCTGAGGCGGTTATGCACCTCACTCGTACGGTGACCAGGCGTCTTGAGAGAACGGTTTTGAGATTGAGCGAGTCAGAGGGCGATGGATCAGTACGTCCTCTTGTTCTGGTTTACATCAATCGACTTTCCGACTGGCTGTTTGTTCTTGGGCGATGGGTTTGTCTAGGGCTTGGTAACGACGAGTCGCTTTGGATGCCTCTCGGCCGCCGTGGTCCTGAGAACGGCGCTGCTGACTTGATTCGTAAATTGAGCAGAAGTGACGATGATTTCGACAACTTGTGAGTTATTCTTTACCGATCGAACTCATGTGCTCATG
>JAQXFL010000035.1 GCA_029250345.1 Candidatus Poseidoniaceae archaeon | reverse complement strand
CGGAACAATTTACCGTTTGCAGTTCCAACCAGTAAGTCGCCATTGTGGTCTTCAAGCACAGCGTTGACAATGGCATTTGAATCGCTAAGCGTCGCAAGGATTGAACCGTCTACTGATGAAGCGATGTAGACATTCGTATCGTACGAGCCGAGCGCCAAGCGCCCTCCTGAAATAATTTCAAACGCATTCATTCCAGATTGTACCACCGGGGAGTAGAGTCCTGTAGGGCCACCGTTGTCAAACTCTTCGGCACGGCGACGGCCAGCGAAAAAGGCCAACCAAAGGTCACCCTCCTCATCCCAATCTGCTGAGTTGACTGGATCGCTCGTCGTAATATTACGGTTGGCAATCTGCAGATCCATATGCACCGTGTAGGCCCCGCTATCGTGGCAAACAACTGTTAATTGTTGAGCTGCGTCAAGCCGTGCTGAATTGGCATCAACATCCAATTCAAGGCTCCACTGAGGGAGAAGTACGCCATTACTGAAACTGTTCACGCTCAAATTTCCCGATGTATCTACGGTGAGGATGGAACCATCAAACATTTCTTTCCAATAAACAAAACTAGGTTCAGTTTCTTGAGTGTACCCTGCGTCAACAAGGCTTGAGCCTGTTGCAGCCACATGAGGAAGAAATGCTGCAAGGGGCAGCATCAATACTGCTACAAGAAGAACAAGTGGCCTCTTCATAGTAACCCGAGGACCTCAATCAATATGAAGCGTGCCCTTGAGGGCGTCAAGGCGTTTCACTCGTCAGAATCTTCGTCGACATCATCACTCTCGTCAACGGAAGTCTTCGTCAATTTCAATGGCGTCAATTTTTGCACCGGTTTCAATGTCGTTGTCGATACCGTAGTTGGCATTTCGCCAGCCTTCGACTGAGGAGGAGAACCACGCTTCTTTTCTGGGATTAACTGAGGGGGCCGAGCAGTCAGTGTCGTTGTCTTCACAGGTTCTGGGGCTTCATGCGCTTCAAGAACTGCAGTAATCGGCCGCATAGTTGCAGACATCTCTGGGCTGTCCTCAAGTTCCACTTTTTCCTCTGTAATGGATTCTGTGATCGCTTCTTCAACGGTTGGTTCTTCCACAACGGCTTCGATAACCACTTCGGGTTCAGTCACTGGCTCCGGAACTGGTTCACTTACCGGTTCTGGGGCTTGTTCCATTTGAGTCTCAGCAAGTGGTGAAGTCACCGGTGAAAGGGGCTTGCGGACCAATTTTTGCACCGGTTGAGGTAATTGTTGAGAGAGTCCACCACCAAGTGGTGCCTTGACCGGTTTAGCGAGCGGGACACCAGTGAGTGGTTGAAGTGGCTTTGAACTGGTCATTGGTGTCCTCATTCCACCAAGACCCATCCGGGACTGAGGTGCTTGTTGCTGACCCTCAAGAATTCCTCGCATAGGTCGGCCTCCACTTGAGCCGAGAGCATCCGGTCGAGCACCAAGTGCTGACGGATTCATGGTGTTCGCAGTTTGAGCAGGACCTTGGCCTGATATTGATTGCATCCACATTTGACGCTTTTCGGCTCGCGTGTCGGTCGACTGGAGGTCGCGGAACTCAGACTCACGGGTTTTCAAGTCCGATTCTTCGACGTTAATTTCACCTTCAATTTGACCGGTGATAGCGTCTCGCATCTTGTCTTCGGCCATTTCCTTGAATGCGTCCATTTTCTCACTTAGGCTTTGCAACCGTGTGCGAATTTCGGCTCTCTTGAGGCCCAGCTGCGCCTCAATTTCTGCTCGAATATGCGTTTCACGCTTTCGAACATCGATGAGTGCTTTGTTACGCATGATTTCTTCTCGCTTGTCGAGTTGGCGCTCAAGTTGTGTGGCAACTTCCTCTTCTTTGCGGACACGGAAGTTGTTGAGACGCTCTTCCATTTCGACTTCAAGTTCGAGTGAAGTTTCCTCTTTGAGCAGGTCAAGATCTGTTTCAAACGTCAGTCTCTCGTTTCTCAAGCCAGCGTCAACCTCGGACATAATCGCCTTTCGAGCTGATGCTTCGCGGGATTGGAATTCCAATTCCAAACGTTCGGACCAATCCGTTTTCTTTGCATTGTATTGATCTTCAAGTTGCTCACGGAGTTCCGCTTCACGCTCGTATCGGAAGCGTGCGAGTCGGTTCTGAATTTCTGCTTCCCGAGCAGTTCTGTAACTCGTAAACTCTTCGTCCATACGGACTTCAAGTTCAGAGTCTACATCGGATTTGAGCGAGCGGGAAATGTCATCAATTGCTTTCGAGAAGGTGATATCGTATTTCTCTCGCAGTCTCGATTTACGGTCGGACAAACGCTCTGAATGGCGGGCTTGCAATTGCTGCTCAATTTCAACACGGAGTTCATCTCGACGACGAGCAATCGCTAATTCCACATCTTCACGCATTCGCTCTTCGAGGTCTTCAGTTTCCTTACGCAATTGGCCTTCGAGTTCCATTTGCAATTGTTCAGCTATGTCCTCTTCAAGACGCAAACTTCGGCGTTCATATTCTGCTTTAAGCCGTGCTTCACGTTGCTTGAGACGAGAGCGGAGTTGCTGTTCTAAGCGAGTCCGAATACCACGTCGAAGCTGTTCTTCGCGTTCTGCAAGACGAGCGGCATGGCCTTCTTCAAGTCGAGAAATTTCTGCAACTTCCATATCCTTGAACCGTTCTTCCATTTCAAGTTCGATGTTCGATTCAATCTCGCGTACTCGTCGCTGTAGTTCTTGGTTGTAGTCCATTGCCAAGCGCTCTTTCTGAATATCGAGTCTTTGACGATGTTCATCTTGAAGTTGAGTTTCAATCTGTGCTTTGAGTTGGGCTTTGTGTTCTTCTAAACGACGGTCTTGCTCAACGTCAAGTTTGTCTTGCAGGGCTTCTAATTGCCTGTTAAGACGTAAATCAAGTTCACCACGCATTCGTGATTCTTCACGGGCAAGTGAGTCTCGCTCGAGCGTGCTCAAGTCTCGTTCCATTTCTTCTCGCATCTCTTTTTCCAAAGAGTCCAAGGTCAATTCGTGTTGAACAGCAAGGTCGCTGGCTAGAGCCTCTTGCATTGCTGAAACTCGTTCTGCAATGGCCTGTTGTCGAATACGGCGTTCCCTTCGAAGGTCAGCACGTAGACGCTCTTCTTGCCGGAAACGAGCACTTGTCATCGTTGCTTGATCGAGGGTGGATGTGGCCGTCGACGTGAACTGTGAACGCAATGCTGAAAGGGAAACTTTGGAGGTGTTTTCTCGCTTCTTGCGAGCCTCTTCGAGAGCATCGCTGTTATTGCTTGCGCTCATTCCCATCGTATCCATCCAGTGTTTCATGCACATCTCATCATAGATAAGGAGCGCGACAAGAACGCGACGCTATATGCCTGTTTTTGGGGGTTTTTCCGCACTCCAAATAGGTTTGAGAGAGCATGAAAAGAGGAATCTTATCGTTCAGATTTGAAACTCAATTCCAATCATGGTTTCCGTATGTTCCCATAGTTTACGAGCCATTTCCTCATCGCTTGCTCGAGAAGTAATTTTGGCCTTTCCAGTCCAACCACGCGCTTCAAGGAAGCCAATTGGACCCCAGTATCGATGAAGCAAAGCGTCAGGTTCTGTTGCTGCATAGAGTGTTGGAGCTGCACCTCGTATCGGTTTCATACCAAACAATGGATTGAGAAATCGCCATCCGAGAGAATATCGTTGCAAATCTGTATTAGAGTAACCAGGATGGCTACCAAACGATTCAATGTGAGACCCCGCGGCCTTGAGGCGACGGTCAAGTTCCAAAGCAAACAGTAGATTTGCTAATTTGCTTTGGGAATACATTCCCCATTTATCGTATTTCTTTTTCTCGCCGTTAATGTCATCAAGATCGATAACTCCAGACCAGTGAGCAATGCTTGAAAGCGTTACAACTCTCGGTTTTTCGGCCGCAGTTAGCAAGGGCATCAGGTGTGAAGTCAGAGCGAAGTGGCCGAAGTGGTTGGTGCCAATCTGTAATTCAAAGCCATCTTTCGTTGTGGATTTCGGAGGGATCATCACACCTGCATTATTGATGAGAATATCCACCCGCTCTTGCGATTTCTTTAATCTCGTTGCGAACGTTTCTACATCTGAAAGGTCAGCTAAATCTAATTTTTCAACCGTAATATGCGCATTCGGCGAAGATTTGAGCATCTCCTCTTTGGCCGTTTCAGCCTTCTCAAGATTTCTGCATGCAAGTACAACATGAGCCCCTTTTTCCGCTAAAACCAGGGCCATTTGGAACCCGATGCCCGTATTGGAACCCGTTACGACGGCGATTTTTCCACTTTGGTCGGCCACATCCTGTGCTTTCCATTTGATACCAATCTTCTTCATGTCCCGCCGTGAAGACCAATGTTGTTAAACTCGTGGCACGAAGTCAACCATCGAGTCTACTCTGGGTGAATAGACATCTCATGAAGAATACAAGATGGTTACCAAGTGAGAGACGTCAACCATATCTTGTCCGTCATCATAGGACACTTCTAGTTCGTGAATCAAAAACGTATTGAAGTGCAGAGTGTACCAATCATCCGATTCTCCATCATCAATTTGTGCAGTCTTCTGCTGACAGACATCATCGAGCTCATCAACGATATTCCATGTCACCTGAACTGCTTGGGAACTGCTGTCCAAATTTTCGAGGAAACTTGGATTTTCAACGGTTGATTGTATTTCGACCATTGTAGGATTTGGTCCACCGTTCACGGGATTAGGGTCGAAAATCAATGCCATCGGGTCGCGGGTATTTGACTCAGTCCAATCAATCATCAAGTCAATTCGCAATGTGAGATTTGTTCGTTGTTCGCCGCCGTTTGAATCAATTGCGTAGGCAATAATGTTGTAGATTCCGTGGTGATCAAAGCTGAGTTCTATTTGTGATTCAGCAGTAGCGTCAACGGTTGTCGAAGGCCTTCCGTCCATAGGGTCGATACCGAATGTAACAAGATTGAGGTCTGCGGTTGTCTGTGAAAAGTCATACACAACTGACACGTTCGTTGCAGAAACCAATTCCCCGTTGGAATACGTCTCTACAAGAGTGGTATTTTCGGTATCAGTAACCACGGTCAGAGATATCGAGGATTCCGACTGGTCTTCGGACAAACAGCCAGTTAGGCTCGAAAAAAGGAGCAAAAGCAAAACCCACAAGCACTTGCTTTGCCCCATGGTTCTGCCTATACTTATTGCCTATAAAACGGCAACGAACCGTTTACTCCGGCTCTTTCCTCAACAAAGGACGTTTGAGACAAACGTAAACGTGGTTTCGTGCTGGAAATGCCGAATCAAAGATTGTCCATTGGTTTGATTATACCAAGAATGACTGTCTTGAATATCGCAACAACTGCAAAGATTGAGGCAGCAACCAAAGCAATCATCGCCCCGCTGCCGGAATCGTATTCTGCTGAAAAATACAGACCGAGGAAAACTGCAGACAATCCGAAAATTTGCGTCCAGATTAGGCATGAGCGGAAACTTCGCCCCACCAACTGCCCAGTTGCCGCTGGAGTAACCAAGAGCGCTGTGACAAGCAGAGCACCGATCACTTGAACCATGCTCACTACAACAGCCGCAGTGAGAATACTAAAAACAAGCCCAATTGCACGAACTGGGAGTCCTTGAACACGAGCGGCGAGTGGGTCGATGGTCGTCGATAGCAATCCTGAATAGAGCGTCATAAGAGAAATGAGCGCTAATACACTTATTGTTCCAATTAAATCTAGACTTTGCTCATCAATGAGGAGTAAACTACCAAAGAGATATCCCTCAATATCACTGGTGATTCCTCCACCAAATACCCGTAAAACTACGAGCCCCAATGCGAGCATACCGGTCAAAAAGATCGCAATGGAGGCATCACCAGTGAGTAACTCTCTGGTTTGCATTTCATGAATAATAATCGCAGAAACCACACTGAACACCAGTGCGTACCAAAGTGGGGATGAAGCGCCTAACACCACTCCAACAGCCACACCGCCGAAAGAAACGTGGGCCAAACCATCACCAATGAGAGCGAGGTTTCGAATCAACAAAAATGAACCGAGGACGCCTGCGACCATCGTTACCATTATGGCAGCAATAAGGGCACGTTGAAACATCTCCATGGTAAAGAAATATGGAAAAATATCTCCTGGGACTAATGGAGCAATCAATTCCAGAATTGGTGCGACTATGTCCAAAATTGTCATTCCAATTCCCATCATTCTTCCTCCTTAGGGGCGCTTTCAACATCGCCGGTTTCCAAAACTATTGTCTTCGGAACATGTGATTTATGGCCGTG
>JAQXFL010000027.1 GCA_029250345.1 Candidatus Poseidoniaceae archaeon | reverse complement strand
GATGCTGGATAGAATTCCATTAATCGAATCTTCGAGTCAATTCCAAACTTTGTCCAGAGTTGCTCCATATGAACTTGGAGCGAGGAGCGGTTTTCGAAATCGGGCGAACATGCGACACCCACCCATCTTCGCTTGCCACGCAATGCCTTGGACAAGCGCTTAGCCATGGTTGATTGGAGGTGCACCTCCTTCAATACCTTTGATGTTGAAAACGTGCATAGTATGAAAATAGAGGAATCCGAGGAGTCGACATGGAGGGCGAATCGAGCATCGAGCAAAGTACGAGCCCTCCAGAAGATATTTTGAAAGAGCTCGCAGCGAATGAGACATCCCTCGTTGCTCTTGTCAAAACACTTCTTTCCCCAAAAACAATGCCGCATTTGTTCATGATTATACTCATGTCCACAGGCCTTTACTTTGTTGCGAATTCAAATAACGGAGAGGACATTGCAGCGCTTGGATTCATCTCTCTATCACTCGGATATGCCGTTACCGCAATATTCTCCGCTAATGAGAGGGTACGATCTTGGATTACCGTGACCAACGATGCGGATGTATCTCAATTCAATGTTGTTCAAAAAGTCAAGGCCAGCCTCAAAATTTGTGCATTCCCACTCGCTGTTGCCCTCGGCATTGGAGTTCTCATCATGGTACTGTTCAGCCAGGACTCTGCCACCGACCTTCCAGCCGTGTTCCCAATCAGCCTTGCCTCACTGTTCGTGATATGGGCTATCGCCCAAGGACGCTCATTCAGTTCATGGGCATCTTCGCTTTCAGCAAAGAATCTCCCCGAGAAGAAAGCCACAACTGGAAACATCGTTACTCTGGCCGTATTCCAATACGCTGTCATCCTGTCCCTATCGCTCTTAGGACTGATTGGATTTGAGTTCCTTTACGAGAAAGAATTGGACATCAGAAACGCCATTGTATCGAACATCATATTCCTCGTCATCGCGTCTGCAGCCTACGGGCTAACGGCATTTTGGACGCGTGAAGCACGGCGGACTGCTATGCATGACAAGGCTCTGAAGAAGTTCACACGCCGATGGACACTTTTTGCTCATATTTTTGCCACTTGGCATCTGCTCACAGTATGGCGGCAGATGGTGATGTCGCAACAAACCATCGAGATATTTATCGAAGAAGTCCTGCTCATGATGTTCACCGTCTTTATGGCTATTTGGACACTTACATCACAATCAATCGGCCCAAAGTTCAAACTCCTGTCCACTGAAAACGCCTTGCCTTGGGGCTTGGCGTTCGGATATGCCTACGCTGGAAGCGTCGCTATGCTGGCTACAGCTCTCGACGACATCACCTATGTCATGGTCATCGGACACATCATTGCGTTCCTCACCATTACCTGGATGCAGAGAAGTATACTCAACAAGGTGCTTTCCCAGCATGATGTGGAAGTTGATGTTCAGCGACGAATTGATGCACATGCCACCAAAACTCCCGATGTGAATCAACAAGAAGTTGAGGCTAAACCCGCTGCAGAAGAGCAAACTGTTGAAGTCTGGCAAGAAGACGAAGACGTGCAGTGGAGCGGTGAAGTTGGCAACACCATCGGCGAAGATGTGGAATGGAACAAGGTCATCGAATTGGACGACTAAGCATCACTACGGATGCCAGAGAGCAAAGTTACGACACGAATAGTGTCTTCGAGATCCTCGCTGACTCGAGCGCCCAAAATGACCTGAGCATTCGGATCCAGTGCATCAGTGAACATGTTTGCAACTTCATCGACTTGACCAATCGTCATACCAATACCACCTTCAACTTGTATCAAGCAACCTTGAGCACCACCAACATCCAGTTCAGCAAGTGGCGCCATGAGTGCAGATTGTAAGATACCCTCTGGGTCGTCAGGTCGGCCTGTACCAACCAAAAGCGTAGCCTCGCCTTCCTTTTCGACAATGGCTCGTAAATCCATGAGGTCCAGATTGATGAGCCCCATACGCATCAACGTTCGAACCAATCCTTCCACCAAGTCTTCGACCCACTCGGCTCCCATTTGCCACGCTTTGCCGCGCTCTCGCGCTTGCCGTGCAAGACGCTCCAGTGACAAACGAACGGTCACATGAGCAATTTTCTCGAGCCGTTGAAGGCCTTCCTGAGCGATTTCGGCACGCGTCTCTTGGACATCAAATGGAAGAGCGGCAACTGCAACTACAATCGCTCCTGATTGCCGTGCTTGGCGAGCAAATTCATGGGCAGCGCCCGTACCAGTTCCACCACCAAGTCCAGTCAACAACAAGACCAACTCGACAGGTTCGAGTACCGTTCGAGCCAGAGAAGCGTAACCCCTCATCCTTTGCTCAGCCAGCGGGGGGAGTGCTGCACAACCGACCGAATCAAGGGCATGGCCAAGCCGAAGGAGATGCGCTGAACCGCTGTCGGTAAAACTTGCATCATCCGCGTCGACCAAACAGAGGTCTGCATTTCCTTCACAGCGAAGGTGAGCACCTTTGGCCCATGAACAGCCAAGCCCACCCACACCAGCAATGAGGATGTGAGAGGCTTCCATGGACAACCATTCAGCCGAACCTCAATGAACTTTGGCCGTGATTGCCGTGCTCAAACGTATCGAAGATATCGTCGACGAGCGTCTCTCGCCCAAGCGTTATCCGGCTCGAGAGAGAGGACTCGGTCGTAATACTCAATGGCAGTTTCGAATTCGGAAAGATGCCGGCCATAGAGATGACCAAGATTGGACAAGACAGGTATGCATTCACCATCAGCCTCAAGCATTGAGAGCAGAAGTCGTTCCGCAGCGCCAAGGTCATTGCGGAGCATCATTTCCTCAGCCTGATCGAGTTGCTCGAGTTGTTCGGTAGAAAGTTCGTAGGTGTTGTCAAAATGTGCTGCCATGCGAGACCCATTCACCCCACATGTTATCGATAGATGAACTCTCGTGTCAAAAGTGCTCAAAACGGTGAAATTTCGAAGGAATGGTTGGCATCGACAACGAACGGTTTAAGAACCACCGATTTCGTTTATAATCGACTTACTGCGTTGATGTTGCCGATGGTTTTTGCTGGGAATGTTTAAGGGGCACTTACTGGTGGGTCTAATCACATGGGTGAGGCTATGCTAAGGAACTCATTTTCCACACGTTCCGGAGTAGTGCTCGCGCTAGCGATTTTACTGCTCGTCCCAGGATTTGCAACTTCTCTCCACAGCGGTGTAGGAGGCTCTCAAGTCAATGCCGGAGAAACCATCGACGATGTGGCGAAAGAGGGTTGCCTTTGTCACAACGAGGCAGCAGACAACTCAGTTCAGATCATCCTCGACGATGTACCATACGGATGGATTGGTGGAGAAACGTACACCATGACGCTCCAAATAATCGGTGGGCCACCTGCCACAGGAGTCTACACCGCTGGATTCGCAATCCGTACGACGGACGGCGTTCTTGGCGGAGAAGGCGTCCAAAACTGGGACGATGATGTCACAACCCTCACTCACACAGAAGCAACCGCCGATGAGCCTGAGCGTCTCTGGACCATTACATGGCAGGCACCGGCATCCGACTCAGGAGTCGTCAACTTTTGGATTACTGGAAACGCTGTAAACGGCGACCAACTCAACAACGCAGGCGGCCAAGAAGACAAGTGGAACCAACTGCTCTTCACACTCCAAGAGGGCAGCGATTCGACGACAGCACTTGGCACTCGAACTCTCTTCGCCGGAGATGGGAACGTCAGCCCACCAGAACCAGCTCACAGCGGCGTCGACCTTGAGCACATGGGAGCTGAACTACGAGCACACTGGCTCGGTCTACTCGGGTTTGGCGCAGTCATTCTCGTGATTATTTTCGCTGGATTGATGTTGCGATACAGTTTCTCTACATCTTACTCTGGTCGAACCAATCAACTGCGATTGCGATACAAACTCATGCGAAGAGGTGACCAATGATGGACGACACAATCACAACCCTACTTCGCAAGGTTGCCAGTGGAAAGGTCAGCGTTGAAGACGCCCGCACCGCTCTGGAAGATGCATCTCTCACCGAGGACCAAATGCAATCTGCGATTGACCACGGCGTGTTCAATCTCGCAGAGTCCGGCACCATTGTCAGCGCATCCCTTGCTCCATCAGGTGGATCTAATCTCATTATGGCTTTCTTCATGTGGGGTATATTCTGGTCTTGCTTCTGGGTATTCTCAATGATTTACGGCCTAGCTAAGGGCTGGGACCAACAGCAACTCGCCTACCACGTTGCCATGATGCTCGTCACGCTCTGCCTGATGGGTATGGCGTACCTCAAATTCGTGTTGCCTGACACCATCATCGTTAAGCACGGAATGAACAAGTTCGTTCCGGAACACCAGAAAGACTGGAAGGAATACAAGTGGTGATCTAAAATGGCACGTGAATACGACCTCAAACCAGCACCGTCTGCAGGCGAAGCAGGCGCCGCATCGATCACCTCGTCGATTAATCGACGCCAATTCCTCCGCTATGGATTTAATACTGCAACCGGCGTTTTGGCTGCATCACTCGGTGTCCTCGGATTTGCTGCAATTCTGCTACCACCAGGTGGCAGCACCGAAGGCGAACTTGGCGTGAAGTTCTGGGCAAAGGGTCGTGAGGATGAAGCTTGGTACGGTGCAAAGCACGAACAATTGATGACACGACAAGATTTCGTTGATGAAGCCGCTAAATCCAGCACCGGCACATCAGGCGCTTCTGGGATTTGGAACGGCGTCCCTGTCGTCGTCACTTATGTCACTCACAGTGAATACGCCACATCTCCAACCTCAAACGGCAAAGCCCGTTTCCAATTCACCGAAGGAGTCGATGAAACTGGAAAAACCATCGGTCACTTTGAAGACTTGAGCGATGCAGACCCACGCCTTCTTCCGTCTGACAACTTAGTGATGATTTTCGGCCGATGTACCCACCTTTGTTGCATTCCTGGATGGCAACTTGTTTCAAACTCATTCACTGAAGACTCTTGGACGCCAGGCGGCGGTGACGACGGCGGCACCAAACTCTTCTGCATATGCCACTCTTCACGGTTTGATCCAACCGTTCTGGAAATGAACACCAACCGAAACCGATCAAACGGTTCCACATTCAAGTATGCGGGAATTCGAAAGGCAGGAGGTCCTGCTCCAGTCGGACTCCCCATAATCCCCATTGTATTGAATGGCGATGTAATCGAGGGCATCGTAGACTATCTCGACTGGTACACATACTGTGACTGAGGTGAACATAAATGACAACAATGTTTTGGGTTCTCTGGTTTTTCATCGCCTTTGTCGTGGTGCTTGTTGCTTTGACGCTTCGTCAAGAAAGCAGCGATACACCACGCCGTGAGATTCTACGTGCAGTGGAATCAACCGGTAAAATGGGCTTTGCAGAACGACTTTTCCTTTGGGTATTCTCATGGCTCGACACTCGCTTCCGACTCCAAGATTACTGGAACATGTCAAAAGGTGCTTACTACAACATGCACCGCCAAATGCCACTCTCACACGCTGAGAAGTACAAACTCCGTATCATCTGGTACTGGTATCCACTCTATTGTTTGGGCGGAATTTCGTTCCTGTCGTTCATCATTTTGGTCGTCACCGGAACAGTGCTTGGCATCTATTATGTCCCTGGTGGAGAAGGAGATCCTTCGCCTGCCTATGCAAGCATGCAATTCATCATGACTGAACTTCCATTCGGTTACATTATCCGTGCAGTTCACCACTGGTGTACGCACTTCATGGTTGCCAGTGTGTTCCTGCACATGTGCCGTGTCTACTTCACCGGCGCATACCGCAACCCTCGTGAACTCAACTGGCTAATCGGTGTTGCACTCATGGCTTTGACCATCGTGTTTGGTTACTCAGGTTACCTCTTGCCTTGGGATACGCTTGCATACGGTGCAGCAGTTATCGGAATCAACTTGGCAAACTCGAGCCCACTTGTTGGAAAGTACGTTGCAACTCTACTGTTCAGTGGTTCATCCTTGACCTCTCGTACCGTCACTCGAATGTACTTCATTCACGTGTTCATCCTGCCAGTTATCGTTACAACTCTGATTATTATTCACTTATTCATTGTCTGGGTACAAGGCATTGCAGAACCACATTGATACTCGGAGGTTAAATCATGGGACTAATCGAAAATTTCGGACGTGTTGCTTCTTCATACATGGAGGAGAAAGAACAATTGCAAGAGGTCGCTGGAAAGCGGAATCGCACGCGAACCGGTCACGGCTTCTGGCCTCACGAAGTTCTGCGCGACACCATTCTTCTGTCGTTCATGGCAGCAGTATTGTTGTTCTATGCCTGGTTGATTCCACCGCCATTGCACGGTGCAGCGGACCCATATGCGCAAGCTGGTTTCGTTTTCCCTGATTGGTATGTGTTGTTCTCTTACGGTTACCTGCGTTGGGGTGAATACTTGCCACAATTCACAGTCCCAACAGGATTCATCGGCGAAATCGTCGGCCAACCTGTGTTCCCATGGAACGCTGCATGGTGGGGCGCTGCACTTACCGGAATCCCAGTAAGTATCCTCGCACTACCACCTTTCCTCGGTGGCCGTGAAAAGCGACCAGTGGAAGACCCGTGGTTCGCTACTGCAGGTGCAGTCTACCTCGCTCACATTTGGTTCATCTCTGTGTTCTCGATTAACATCTTCTTGGAACTGTATGAAAAGAACCGTTCAGATTACTGTAAACTGGACAGTCACGGCGACCTCTTGTGCGGTGTTCGTGAACCATGGGTTGCAGAAGCCTTCAACACGATTCCTTGGGTGATGACCGGAGTATTAGCTTGGATCTGTTTCTATTTCCTCGCTCGTGGAATGATGGTGAAAGCATGGGGTGCTGGTTTCAAGCCCAGCCATGCCAAGCAAATCCTCATTGGCACTCTGCTCATTTCCACTGCTGGAACAGTGGCAACATGGGACACCTACGACGATGGGTTCTGGGACCAAGGCGGTTTGCTCACCATCAAGGGTCTCACGCACGACTACTATCCTGAGCTCGAGGCAATGCGTACGCAGCCTACTGATGTTCACGTTCACGCAACCAACGAATTCACCGACGAACGTGGATGGAGTGATACAGAAACAGTACCGACAACTGCTTGGCTTGACTGGTCTATTTACCAACCTGCACGATACATCATCATTGACTTCAACGATGCAAACGGTCACCAAGACGCTGCAAACGGCATCAATGCTGCTGCAGGCAGTACGACCTTCAACGGCGGAGACGGATGGAGCGATAGCGGATCATTCACTGTTACTGAAGACGCTTCCCTTTTCCCTGACGGACACCACGAATCCATCGAGACATTAACGACTGATCTTAGCTGTGAGTACCGTTCATCAGAGCGTAAAATCAACGACATCCCCACAGTATCGATGATCGCAACAACATTGACCGTGACCGACAGCAAAGGCAAGGTTGTCTCAACCTTTGACAACTGTGCTGGAGCAACTGTGGAACTACCAGTTGGCACCTATTCCTACGAATACACCGTCGCAGTTAGCGGTGCTTTGGCCCTCAACAACAGTATCCAAACAGAGACTGCATTCGAAATCGCAACCTTCCAACCGCTTCTGGTATGGGGAGAAAGTGCACCTGCAGCACTTGCAGGTACGACGGTCAATCTGTCCAGTTCTGCCGACATGGCAGCAGGCGGAACAAACTTTGCAGCCATTGAAAACCCGACCTACCACACCAACCCTAAGGCCCTTGACGCCAAACTCACCTACGCCATGTTCATTCCATGTTTGACCTTCGGTGCAATTGTCTTCGTCGTCCTGCGCTCGATGGGACGAGGATACGAGTTCGAGATGAACAAGTGCTACGGATGTGACCTCTGTGATGATGCGTGCCCTGTTCGTTTGTTCAACGGTGGAGATAAACTCAACATCATCTACAACTCATGGAACAATGAGGACGATGGTGTCCCGCTCTATTCATGCTTAACCTGTACTGCGTGTACAAACGCTTGCCCACAACTGGTCAATTACGACTCCTACGTCGATATTCGTCGTTCACTCATTGTCGGTGGGCCACAAGCAGAAATTGCACACACAGTCCTCCAAGCTGTACTCGCTGCTGAAGCAGAAGAAGCAGCAAACGAAGACTTCGTCGCTGTCGAAGATTATCCACTCACCTCAAACATCGGCTACTACCCTGGCTGTGTAGATTACCTCGACCAAGAAATGGTGTTCTCGCATGTCAACGAGGGAGAAATGAACCTAGGCGATGCGACTACATCTGCATTCACGCTCTTTGATGAGATGGAAATGGATGTATCCTACCTTGGTCGTGACTTCCTCAAGTGCTGTGGCCACGACCAAAAGTGGCAAGGCCTCGATGAAGTCTTTGAGAAACTTAAGGCCTACAATCAGAAGAAGATTGAACAGTCTGGAATTGACACTCTCGTCTCTTCTTGTGCTGAATGCTTCCGAACCTTCGCTCGAGACTACGAACTTGAAGGTGTCAAGGTCATGCACACGACTGAATTCCTTATCGAAAACGGATTTGACATGAATCTCAAGGCAGAGGAAGAAACTACCGTGACCTACCACGACCCGTGCCGCCTCGGACGACAAATGGGCATCTACGAAGAACCTCGTGAACTCATTGCTGGCGTGGAAGGTGTGGAAATCGTTGAGATGGAACACCACGGTGAAGACGCAATGTGTTGCGGCGTATCCAGTATGATGTCATGCAACGAGAATGCTCGATCACTGCGTGTCACACGCATGGAAGAAATCCGAGCAACTGGAGCAGACACCATGCTTACTTCTTGCCCGAAATGTGTATCTCACTTTGAATGTCTCAAGTTTGAGGGTGACGAACGTTACGAAGACATTGAAATTCTCGATGTTGTATCCTTCCTCGCACGTCAAGTCGAAGCAAAGAAAGCAAAGGCTGCTACAGAAGTGATCGCAGTCACAGAAGTCGAAGCTTGAGCCTCTAAACCGGAAGAACATATATTTACGCAGTAGCCACAACGCCTCATATGGACTACAGCGGAATGACCGTCGTTCAACTGAAAACGCTCTGTAGAGAACGTGGACTCCGGGTTTCCGGAAACAAAGATGAAGTCATCATCCGATTGATGGAGAACGACGAAGCATCAAACCCCTTCCAGACACGTGCTGCTCCAGCACCACAGCCTATGCCGATGCCAATGTATCAAACGCAACCGATGGGCGGCTATGTTCAGCCTCAGCCCCAATACATCCGAGTGCAAAGCCAAAAAGAAGAGATGTCAAAGACCATCGGTGGTTTTGTCATTCTCTACGCCTTCTTCAGGTTGTTTTGGGCCATGGTATTCTCGATTGGTATTGGAAAAACCGATGAATCTTGGCTCCTTTCAATTCCAGCATTCCTTATCGGTATTGGTTTCCTCGTTGGTGGAGCAATACTTTACGCCGGATACCGCAACGGCGTTTACTTGACCTTGGGTGTCTTGGTTGTATCTGGAATGTTGAGTGTAGTGTACCACGGCGACAATCCGAACCCGGTGTCTGTAGCATGGGGCGATCAGATGATTTTGACATCCATTATGTGTTCATTCATTTGCATGGCACTCGTTGCTCTTCCAATTTTCATGTCACAGCTTAAACCAGGGTGGCCGGCTAATATCGAGCGCCTCTTGGGACAAGATTCCACCACGAGTTCCGGAAAAGACAAGGTCCAATGCGCACATTGCAGTGCATCTCTTCAAGTCCCAGCGGGGTACTCCGGCAAAATCCAATGCCCAACGTGCCAGAAAGAAATGCAGATCTAATTAATCGCCTGAAGGTGGAGACTGACCCTCATCCATCCCAGTGATTTCATAGTTCGATGGGAACAGTGCAATCAAAACTCCGAAAATAAGAGAAGTAAGACCCCAACCAAACATCTGTCGGACAAAGAGCATCTCAAGTGCAATGACGACAAGCAGCATTCCACCAATGTTCGAGGTCCAAACCAGGGTCTTGAACGTCGAAAGGGAAACGCCGGGTGTTCCTTCCTTTCGGTAAGGACCGAACTCTCCACCAAACCGTTGTGCTGTATCTTGTTTATCATTCTTGGACATTCAAACACCTCATCTGTCTATCATTGTGATTGCGTCTGTTGGACACGCCAACACACAGAGTCGACATCCTGTACAATCATCACGCAAAATTTTCGCTTTTTGATTCGATTCAACTTGAATAAGTGGACTTGCCATTGCAACTTTATACATTTCAATAGCATCGTCATCACAAACGATTGTGCATTGGTCACATCCTATACAAAGGCGTTCTTCGACAAATGCTACTGTCGATTCACCCCCCTTGATCGATGCACGCTGTTCGCCCCGGAGACGGTTCAGGGAAGTTCGTATGCGAACCGCCTCTTGCTCACGGCGCTTTCGCAACTCATCGGATGAGGTCATGCACTAACCTCCAATCGGTCCTTCCCTTCAAACTTGACGACGGCCAAATTAACCAATAAATCGCCTAAACAGTAGAATGAACCGACCAAAAGCGGGGGATTCCAGGCAGTAAGGCCGGTCCATGGCACTTCACTTGCCCACGTCCAGTTTCCGAGAGATGTCCCAACGATTTCCATTGCCAACGCTGCCCATACCATTGCAGCATACAATCGAGGCTGAGGGCCCATACGAATGAACACAAGGACAAGAACGAGAAGAAGCACCGCAGAGGTATCTCCGCCAGTCCATGCTCCGTAAAAGACAACAGGAACGAGGGGGAGAAGCATTGGGAGTGCCCAATTCTCCTTGATTTTGTCAGCACAAATCCTTCCAAGGTCGAACAGAAAGTAATGACCGGCTGGAACGAATAACGGCATGAGATCTCGTTGATATTCGTAAATCAGCCACACTTCGCTGAAGAAAAGTTCCATCGGTGTGGCGAAAGCAACAACCGTCAGCATTTCGATTCGCTGCTTACGTTCACCAGCGCGGTAATACCAAGCAAACAAGCCCCAACACCAGATATTAACGGGCCATTCAGCGTATTCATCGGCCAACATACCGTTGCACGACGTAGCTGAAAACCAAAGCCCAAGGGCGATGGTCCCGATGTACATCCATGCCCTGTTCATGATTGCCGATGAGGTTCTCCTCTTAGCAAGAGCGGGTTCACTCACTGCTACCGTAGGAGAGCAATTCTTTGCCCATTGCTAACATCGAGAGTTCTGCAACAAGAGCATGCCATCCATGAGCGTGTTCACCGTAGCGGCGACCGGATTGGGTAAACGATTCGAATGTGGCGCTTGGAGAATTGAGATTTTCAATATCGGAGCGCTTCGCATTAATCCTATAGAACCATGAACTGGCCTGTCCATCGACCAAATAAACGACAGGCTCAACGGGCGCACCCTCATCTGTCTTTAGCGAAGTAGGAATTCCTTCCTGAATCAGGAAATTATCTACATTCACGCCGCCTTTCGAATACATGAGCTTCTTCATTTTTCGGTTGGAGAGTTCAAGAAGTTCTGCACCGCTGTGAACCGCCATGATTCCGAGTCCGTATGTCCCTCGGTCGTTCTTGATGAAAGCTACAGGTTCTCGTTCAATCCCCAGCTCCTCGTATTTCTTGCGTATTGAACCAAGGAATGAATCAACTTCACGAGCGAGATCCTTTCTGCACGCTTCCTTTTCGAGGCACTTGTCGTTTGAAACAAACCAATCTGCCATCAAAAACCACGAGTCAATGCCAAGAAGTTCGGCAATTTCCTCAACGTAACCCTCTAGAACTTCGTAATGCTGTGATTTTCGCCTACGGTGCCAGCCCATCGAAGGTGGTGGAGAAACGACTTGATTGCCAAATCCTTCAATCAAACCTTCTGTCAGGTCATTGTTCAACAGCACAAGATCTGGGGTAGCCCCATGAATCATCAGGACTTCTTCACCATCAATTGTTTCTGACGATACTGGGTCCAGTTTGAGCGGGCCTGAAAGACCGACTAAATGCCCTAGATTTTCAAAATCCAGCGAACCAACGGTACACTTGAAGCCACCGAGTAGGAGCAGTTCCTTTAGAGCTGCAATGTTTTCTACGTACCCTTTGTTGCGGGTGTGTGATTCAGGATACAAGTGAACCCATTTGCAGTCATCGTATTCCCGGTTGATGTGATTCTGTAACAGTTGAGCCAAGTTTGGCTTGTCTTCTTCGGAGATGTTATTGAAACCGGCTGGAAAGTGATTTGCATCCACGACACCAATCTTCCATCCTGCATCGCGAATATCGACGCTTCCGTATATGGGGATAGGAACTTCTTTCCGCTTCGAATCCATCCATTCGGTAATTTTCTGCCGGTTGCTTTCAAGCAATTCTGTTAAGTTGTGAACCAAAGTCATCCAATCACCTCATTGAGTAAATCATATGTTGAACCATTGGGCTTACGTAGCCCATCTCCATGCAAATGCATTGCTTCAAACAGCCCTAATCCAAGTGCTATTTCAGGTTGAGTGTTCAAAGCACCAGCCAACAGCGGATACCGCGCAGTGATTGCTTCACTTTGCGGCTTGAAATCGTTGAGTAAAGAGTCAATCAAACTTGGAGAGGTGGCCCTTCCAGCAGGAAGTTTAGGTCGATGAACGATGTTTCGAGGCAATGACGTAAGGGCTGCTGCTGAGCGAAGAGCTGCCTTTTCATCACCGCTTGATGGAAGACGCCAATCCATTGGCAACCGATGACTGGCCTGGCGATGGGAGGTTGACAAGAAAGGCACTCTCACCTCAAGAGAGTGCGCCATAGAATGGCGGTCAACTAAGCGAAGTTGGAAATTTGAAAGTTGACCGTGGTCGAGTTCGAATTGAAGAAACTCATCGAGCGAACCGGTATGGCTCGTTCCGCTATGGTCTGCATCGTACCAATGTTCACCGATTGGAAGAGCCTTGTTCTCAATTTGACGTGCGCAAGGATGCGACATAGAGGCTAACCGTGCATCGATTAAATCACTGTGCTGTTTCAAATCACGGTATCGAGGGTATCCTGCATGCAATTCATCTGCACCTTGACCACATAGACCAACTTTGACATGCTCTGACATCTTTTCAAAAAGTGGCTGGAAAAACAAGACGGTCACATCCAAGTCTTCACCGTGCCAAGCCAAATCTGGTAATTTCGTCTCGAAAGAATCCTGTTCGAGAATGTGTTGATGGTGCTCCAAATCAAAGGATGAGGCAACCTCTTCCGCTGCCATCCAATCAGGGTTGTCTTCACTTTCTGCAACCGTCCAACATGCAGGGACCGGTTGCTGCGCTCGCTCAGCGGCCTCATGCGCCACGGCAGCGACCAATGATGAGTCAAGGCCACCTGAGAGAACAATACCAACTGGCACATCCGACATAAGCCGTTCCGACACACCTGCGACAAAACTTTCCAACAGCGCCTCAGCTTGTGTGTCGGGATTCCATGCAGCAGACGGTTCGACATGTTGCCGTTCAATCACTGCGGAGTCATCCAGATAGGGTTGACCTTCGCGATCAAGACACCAAACTTCCACTGTTCCCGGTCGAACCTGAACCACATCCTTGAACAAAGTCGTTCCGTCAAGGGGATATTCCCAGGCCAATCGAGCCACGAGAGCCAACTCATCGAGAGCGGGAATGTAAGATTCATGCGCACGAAGTGCCTTCGTTTCGCTGGCAAACAGCAAGGAGCCGTCAACTTGAGTGCGAACCAGCGGCTTGATGCCCATTGGGTCACGAGCAAGTATGAGTTGTTTCGCCTCAGCATCCCAAAGAGCGATTGCGTACATCCCGTTCAACTGCGACAACCATCGTGCATGCTGTCGAGCAGTGAGTACACCGCTCGAATTGCTCTTGGCCGAATTGAGAAGCGATAAAATGGATTCCGAGTCACCTCGAGTGCTCCAAGGATAATGCGGTGATTGATCTCGTAGAGTGCGATGGTTGTAGATTTCACCGTTGACAATGAGCACTTCACCTGATGGCCCAAACAACGGTTGTGCGCTCCCTACAAGGTCGACAATCGCAAGTCGGGTGTGGCCCAAGGCTACGGAATCATCGGACCAGACATCATTTCCATCAGGACCTCGATGTGAAAGGAGAGTATTCATTCGGTGAATCACGGAAGTGTCAGGGCGACCTAACATT
>JAQXFL010000059.1 GCA_029250345.1 Candidatus Poseidoniaceae archaeon | reverse complement strand
GGGAGTACCCATTGGGGCCATTCCTCATGATCAGATGAACGACTGACAAGAACCAGAACAGGTCGTTGTACAGTTGCGAGAACATCGTTCAAACTACGCTGAGTCGACGGAGTGATGACGCCATCCCTCATATCGACCGCCAGCCATGCTTCTGGATATTGGCCCTTCCAAGCCTCCAGTTCAGCCTCGATACCCTCTGGAGGAATTCCTTGGCGAACACTTGCGATAAATCCCCATTGTGTAGGGCATCTGCGTTCAGCATCCGTCCACAGAAACATTCGAGGTGAGGATGGGAGGCGTTCGAGTTGAGCCACCGCTTCTTCAAGCGTTACGCACACGGGCCGGTTCGGCATTGGCATTGGTAGTGAATGACGCCAAGTTCGGTCCAAATCGAGCGGTTCCCGTCGGCGCATGTATAGGCTAAACCCGTCTCTCGTTTCAATCCCTCGGAGTTTCGTGAATCAAGGCCGCAAGGTAAGGAAACAAAGCGAACCTTCATGCCCCATGTGCGCTGCCATTGAATTATGTCCAGTGGTAGCGCACCTCCGCCACCTCAGCCGCCAGGCGGCTCAATGCTCATGATGTTGGGTGTAATGGTGATGATGACACTGCTCATCATGAACCCGGATATACGTACTACCCTCGGAGATGTAGCCGATCCAATCCTCGACCCGATTCTTCCCCAAGAAGCATATTTCGTACTCACAGTACTCATTCTTGGCAGTTTCTCTATGACAATGAATACCGTTCTTCGAAACTTCTTCACCGACCCGATGGCACAAGCGCACATTGGACATCGCCAAGGCCAAGTTCGCCGGATGATGAACGATGCCCGTCTCTCTCGCGACCCAATCTTGCAGGAGAAGGCAACAACCCTTCAACAACAAATGATGCCTGAGCAACTCAAAGTTCAGATGGGTGCAATGAAACCTATGATGTTTACAATGGTCTTCATCATCGGAATTTTCGCATGGCTAACAAGTGCTGTCGAAAGTTTTCGTGTCGATTATGTTTCGCTGCCATGGACCTCGGAATGGAATCTTTTGGAGGACAAATTCTTTTTCTTCCCTGCATGGATTTGCGCTTACATCTGCATGAGCGCCCCTCTAGGCCGTGTTATCGACCGTCACATCAAATTGTTCCGATACAGAAAGCACCCTCTGGTTACCGCCGGTGAGACGCTCAAAGAACCTCTGCTCCACTTGGTCGCATCGACTGGCACGGCAAAGAGCAGTGATGCGCAACGCAGGCAACAACGCAGTCAAAGGAACACAAACTCGAACCGCCGCAAATCAAAATCCAACAAGAAGGAGTCCGCTGAGAAAGAAAACTCACATGAAACCCGCTCCGACAGCATTTGGGATAAGAATTCCAAGGAATGTCCAAAATGTGGACTTACTATGGTCACCAAGATGGGACCTCGCACCAAAAGATGCGATGTTTGCCGTCATGAGTGGGTGTAAGCATGCTACAAATCACCGTGTCGGGCCACCCTGGTAGCGGCACGAGTACACTTGTCAAAGCACTGATGGCGCATTACTCATGGACTTCCCTCAACGGAGGCGATGTCTTTCGACAGGAAGCTGCAAGACGAGGAATGAGTCTTGGAGACTTTGGCGAGCTGTGCAAGTCAGATTTGAATGTTGACCGTGAGCTGGACCGATTGCTCCAACAACAAATGCAAGACGGAACCTCGGAGATTGTTGAATCAAGGTTGGCTGGATGGTGGGCACATCGACTCGAAATTCCATGCATTCGGCTCTGGCTGGATGTTGATGAAAACGAACGAGCGAAACGCGTAACACACCGCGAAGGCGGTTCTATAGAAGAGGCGCTACAAGCAAACAGGAATCGCTCTGCGGTCGATGCTGAACGCTTTATGGAACTGTACCAAATCTTGCCTGAACAGCGAGAACCCTATACCACAGTACTTGACGCGACAAACCTAGGCAGTGAGGAAGTCCTCGCTGCGGTCATCTCAATATTGGAGGATAAATCATGACACTACACATTCTTGATGCAGAAGCAAAAACCAACCCATCCATCGGTGGCCACCCTGATGAACGAGACGTCGAAGAGCGTCTTGCATCTGGATTCATACTCCTCGATAAACCGGCTGGACCAACATCGCACCAACTTGCATCATGGGCACGGGACTTGTTTGGTCTTGAACGGCTTGGACACGGGGGTACACTTGATCCGTTTGCAACAGGCGTCTTGCCGTTGATGGCTGGTAAAGCAATGAAAGTAACCAAGAAGATTCTAAGCCACAAAAAAACCTACATCTGCATCTTCCGTTTCGATGAAATCCCTGATGAAGCCGAGTTACAAACCGCAATGAAAAGACTTACTGGAAGAGTGTACAATGTACCACCGGAAGTATCTGCAGTTAAAGTTCAAGTTCGTACACGGAAAATCCATACCTTCGAGCACATTGAAATGGACGGGAAAGACCTCATTGCACGTGTTTACTGCGAAGCAGGCACTTACATCCGGACCATGGCTCGTGACCTTGGATTGCTGTTAAACATGAAAGTACAGTTGAAGGAATTGCGACGCGAGACATCTGGCGCATTCACTCTCGACCACTGTATCACCATGCAAGAACTCGCTGATGCAGTATGGCTTTGGAAAGAATGCAACCAACCCGAAGCACTGCTTCGAGTCATCCATCCGATTGAAAAATTACTGCTCGATTTGCCTACGGCCACTGTCAAAGACAGTGCTGCTGCCGCTTTAGCTCACGGTGCTCCGTTGTTGCGACCTGGTTTGGTGAACATTGAGAGTGGAGTTAAGGCCGGAAAGGAAGTCATGATCCAGACACTCAAAGGAGAGGCGGTTGGAATCGTAACGCTTACGCTCGGTACAGATGAACTTGCATCAATAGACGAAGGTGAAGTTGCACGACCAAGCATGGTCTTGCTCGACGAAGGATTGTACCCCCGTCGCTGGAAGTCTCCAGAATGAATCGGTGATTCATGCTTCAACGTATTCTTCGTAAATATATTCTTCAGTTTCTATTCGTATTTTCAATACAGACATATGATTCCCACATCCACTTTGTCAACGGGTGTTGAACGGCCCCCACGGCCTCAAAGCAATCTTTTGTGAGACGGTCTCCCTATGAACTTTGAGGGTCTTTTTGGCGTTATCCGACATGGGGTGTTGGATTGATGCTGCGATTCGCAAACGTTTGCTTCACTGCAATTTCTTGATTTTGGGTGGAGTCAAAAAGACGAAAGCACCAACAATTGCCAACAGCGCCACAACCGTAAGTCCCCAGAACAATCCTTCTGAGATGCCATCTGAATCTGAAGAAGTCTCGTCGTTTTCAAGTGAAGCCTCGATTGTTACCGCTATTTGGGCATCGTTGTTATCTTCAATGCCTTCTGAGATTTCCGAACTCCGGTCGATTACAGCACGCAATTGTTTCTGAGTGCTGTCTTCAGGAACTTGCCAGTCGAACGTGACGTATGCGACTGAGCCGGGCTGCAATACCGGTATTGTGTCGTAATCAATCAACTGAGAATTCGCCTCACAGCGTACAGAAATCATCGTTGCCTCTGCTTGCCCGATGTTGCGTACGAAAACACGAATCGAAACGATATCACCTGCACGGATTGGTTCGCTACCAACATCGATTTCTTCGACAATAAGGTCGGGTAATGAAAGAACTTCAAGGTCCATCATTCGGTCGTGGCACGATGTTTGGTCGCAGAGTGAAATGAGTACGGAGGTGAAGCCAGGTGTTGGTGGAATTACAGTGATGGTTTTGTTAAGCACATCAATCGATGCCCAAGACCGGTTTGTCGATGCTGTCAGACCGGTTGAATCCACATCAGAATAGTCGAAGTCGAGTACCGTTGGCACAGATAATTCAACTGGAATGAGCGACTGGAACTCTTGCAGAACTGGAGTGTCATCAACTGTTGCCACGTTCACAATGAATGTTTCACTCCAGGTATTGCCAGCCTCGTCAACCACTGTGGTGACAACAGTAGCTTGCCCGCTTGACTCAGGCTGGAGTGCGATTCGAATGTCGCCTTGAGTAAGGTCGACGGTTACCAATTCAGGGTTGGAATTCGAGAAACTGACAACGAGGTTTTCACTTGTTGTTCGGTCATCCGTGCATCGATACAGGAAGGGAAGTATTCTGCCACCTCCATCTTCGGTGAGTGACTGGTCGCCAACTCCGAGGCA
>JAQXFL010000182.1 GCA_029250345.1 Candidatus Poseidoniaceae archaeon | reverse complement strand
AACATCAAATCGAAAGGCACTCGAAAGAATGTGCAAGGAGCAATAGAGTCCGCACTTTCTACGCTTTCCAAATACAAGAATGCCGGTGAAAACGGAATCGCACTGTTCGTCGGCTCGATTATTATTGGCAACAACAAAAATCGAATGGTCAACATCGTCGTCGAAGAACCTCCTCAACCTCTAATCTCATTTCGCTATCGATGCGATTCTGTATTTGAGTTGACTCAACTTGAAGACATGCTGGTCGATAAGAAGTCCTACGGATTGTTCGTGATTGATCGCTCAGAGGCTGCCTTTGGAATCGCCTCAGGAAAGCGAATTCACGTACAAGAACACCTCGTATCCAACATCATGGGCAAGCACCGCCAAGGTGGTCAGTCAGCCCAACGTTTCGAACGGCTCATCGAAGAAGCGGCTCACAATTTCTTCAAGCGTGCTACTGAACACGCATCATCCTATTGGCTTCCGAATCTTGAGGATATTCAGGCCATCATTGTAGGCGGCCCTGGTGCGACAAAAGATTTCGTCGTCAAGAACGATTATTTCCATCACGAAATTGGAAAGAAGATTGCCAAGACCACTTTTGATGTCGGCTACTCCAACGACAGTGGGGTGCGTGAATTGGTTGAAAACGCAGGTGCAATGATGGGTGAAATCGAACTTGATGCAGAGCGTCAGGTGATGAATGTGTTTTTGAGTGAACTCGTCAAATCCGCTCCAAAAGCAACGTACGGCGAAAAAATGATCCGTCAAGCACTGGACCAGGGCGCAGTCGGCAGACTTCTCATCTCAGAAGCACTGAGAAAGTCATCACTGACACTCCAATGTGGCTCATGCAGCCATGAGTGGGATGTGAGCCTTTCACGCAATGAACCGATTCCTGATTGCCCTTCATGCAAAGCATCCGGAGATAATGCCAAGGAATTGAAAAATGTCTCACTGATTGACGAACTCACGGTAATGGCTTCGAAGAGTAATACGGAAGTTGTCTATATATCAGTTGATACCGAAGAAGGCTCTCAACTCCTTTACGGATTTGGTGGCTTGGCTGGAATTTGCCGATACCCAATGATGTGAGGTTGAACCATGCAGATGCTTAGAGAAGTCCTCGAACCATTGTTGGATGAAGTCCTTATGTCGATTGGCGTCACCAACGCTCATTGGCGTAGCATGCTTGTTCGCTCACGAGAGCACGACCAAGGTGACTTGTCGCTTCCTTGTTTTCCATTCGCTAAAGAATTAGGTAAATCACCGATTGAAATCGCCCAGCAAATTGCCGACTCCTTAGAATCACACTTTGCCATTGGCGAAGTCAATGCAGTGGCGGGCTATCTCAACATCAAGGCAAATCCTACATGGTTAGCCCAACAGGTGATGGATGACGCAGTACGAATCGGTGATGCGTTCGGCAAGAAACCTGCGAACAATACCCACATTTTGATCGAGCACACCTCTGCAAATCCAAACGGTCCGTTCCATGTCGGCCGTGCTCGAAATGCGATTTTAGGTGACACACTGGTACGATTGCACCGTCTCTATGGAAACAATGTTCGTGCAGAGTACTATGTTGATGACATGGGTAAGCAAGTTGGAGTACTTGCCTGGGCACTGGAACACTTGGGCAAAGAGGAAGTTGAACGAACACTCGTTGGCCGAGAATCGATCAATGAAAAATGGCAAGGTAAGGCCGACCATGAACGTGTACGCTGGTATCAAGCCGCCCAATCAATTCGACAAGAACGCTCTGACAAAGAAGACATCGAGGCAGAAATCGGACGGATGGTCCACGCCAGTGAACACGGTGATGAAGAGGTGCTACAAGCCTTTGAAAACGCCTATCAACCCGTTCTCGACGGAATGCTTGAGACATTAAAGCGGCTTGGTATTGACTTCGACACATTCACCAAAGAATCCATGTTTGTAACAAACGGTGATGTTTCGAAACTTATGGAGAAATTCAAGACTTTTGAGATTCATGGCACTGCAGACAACGGAGCAGAATTCCTTGACCTTGGCGCACGAGGTCTCAAAGGAAAAACGGAGTTCTTTTTCAGGAGAGGAGATGGATCTTCGCTCTATGCTACACGTGACATTGCGTACCACATCTGGAAATGGAAGCAGTGTGACCAATTAATCAATGTCCTTGGAGAGGATCATAAATTGCAGGCGAAGCAAGTTGGAATGACACTTACTGAACTTGGAGAAAAAATACCTGACGTCCTGTTTTATTCATTCATCAAACTTCCAGAAGGAAAGATGTCTACCCGCAAAGGAAACGTGGTATACATGGATGATTTGCTTGAAGAAGCACAAGCACAAGCTTCAGCCGTCGTCGGAGAGATTCACCCGGATTACTCCCCCGAAATGGTGGCTGAAATTTCTGAAGCGGCGGGAACTTCTGCCGTTCGCTTTAACATCATCAAGGTAAGCCCAGATAAGGGATTCACGTTCCGTTGGGAAGAAGCTTTAGCATTCGAAGGTGGTTCAGCACCGTTCATCATGTACAGCCATGCAAGGGCCTGCTCTATAGCGAGAAAGTGTGTTGCCGCAGGGATTGACCTTGACGCAGCTGCCAATTCAAGCACAGAATTACCATCGTCCATGCCAAAAGGTATGGTCGAACTCCTCAGAACCATGTGTGTCCATCAAGATGTACTCAGCAAAGCCGTAAATGATCGCAGACCTCACCTCTTTGCCAACCAGTTGTTGCAACTCGCAACATCGTTCAATGCCTTCTATCGAGATTGCATGATTCTACAAGATGGTGAACTGAATGTGTTTAACTTCCAACTTTCTGAACTTGCTCGAAATCTAATGCGAACAAGCATGCAAGGCCTTGGAATCGTTCCTGTAGAACAAATGTGAAGTTCATTGGTCTCTGCGATACCAACCTTCTGGCAACTCCATAGGATTGTTTGGGCGAGCAACGCGTACACGCCGAACAATCTCAAGACGCATTGAATCCATACCGACAAATTCTGTTGCCGACATAGTGACTCTTCCCTGTGGGTCATACAGCAACGGCAAATCAGGTTCACCTTCAGAACCTTCATCGCGCCATTCTTGTTCAGCCGCATTCACGTCGTCCCACATTGAAGGAAGGGGATTGAGCAAATCCGCCTTGGAAGTCACGACCATCAGGTCTGTACCAGGTAGAAGTTCTTGTACATCTTCCAAAAGGTGCATTTGTTCTTCGATTGAAGTGCCGCAAGCTTCGCTTTCATCCATAAGGAACAGCACTAATGAACCAATGTTCTCCAAAGCTGCAATGGCTTGCAATTCGATGGCATTTCGCTTGTCCAATGGTCGGTCAAGAAGACCTGGCGTATCGACAAGTTGGAATTGTAATCGGCGATGAGTAAAGTGTCCAACGTGAATCTGTTTGGTCGTGAAAGGATAATGGTTGACCTCCATGTTTCCAGAACTCAATGCGGAAATAAAGGCTGACTTTCCAACATTCGGAGCACCACAAACCACGATACAAGGGAGGAGTTGGTCAATGGTCGGTAAACGCTTGAGCACCTCTCGGGCCTCGCTTAACCATAACAGAGAAGGGCCAACACGTCGCATGATGGACGAGATTCTCCCATAGGCTTCTCGGCGAGCATCGTGCATCAATTCAGTACGTCCAGTTCGAACAATTTTCTTGCTGTTCTGCCCGGCGATGTTCGCTACCTGTTTGCCACCCCATTGGAGCATCGAAAGATGATGGCGATAGTCATCACAACCCACACACGCATCAATCATCGAAACATCAAACTGTGGAGATTGATCGAGAGATGGCCAAGTGTTGACCATATCTTGGAAAGTGGTTGCAATGATGTCTGCAGCAGTTTGCACCATTCTGTTCATTTGCTTACGGACACGAAAAACTCGGTCAGAGTCGTCGACTCGGTCAGCGGCTTTCTTGGCCCGAGAGAAGGCTTTGTCAAGAATTTCCTCTTCAAGAAGAACGGTTGGGAGTTTGCGCCATGAGACTTTCATACCCTTCTCCCCGTTCTAAGCCGGTCGCCCACCCTTCAAGAAGACATCCGTTCAAACATGCCTAAGAACGGTTTCATCGAAGTCAAGGAGCGAGGTTCAAGTAGCCTCGGCTCGTGAACGGTACATGGCCGCTAAGAAAAAGCAGAAAATCACGCTACCCGACTGGGCAACTCCCCTATGGAAGGACATGGGTTCACCGGACCTTTCGAAGTTTGTCGATGTCCACAACGGCGACCTCCTTGAACGACGGCACGGCCTACGACGTGACGATTTGGTCGAGATTCTTCTCGATTCTCGCTCGATCCAATCCGATGATGAGTCATGGATGCGAGGTCGCCTTCTCGCCTCTGGAAAATCCAACATTGAGCTGCTTACCGATGATGGAAGAACTGTATTCTTGGCACGTGACATTATTGCGCAAATTGTCCTCGTTGCTCACACACGCCCAGCATACATAGACGACAAAGCACTTCTTGCGTTTGAACGAGCTGACATGAAGCGACGTTCGAAACTCCATGAAAAGGTGGAGAAGGAAAGCCAAGGAAGCGATGATGCTCACCTTTGGGGCTGAAGTCATGGACGCTCCCAAGGGCTGGGAACAAATCGAAGACCGACTAATGGCAGAGTATGCCTTTCCGGACTTTGCTTCTGCAAAGCAATTTGTAGATGCTGTCTCACAACTTTCTGAACAGGAAAACCACCATCCAGACATCCACTTCGGGTGGGGCTATGTCGTCATCGAATTGTTCACGCATGATGAAGAAAAAATTACTGAACTCGACTATCGACTCGCAGAGAAAATATCTGCGCTTCAAACGGAGTGAGCGATGTGCGAATTGATCCGAAAGGTAGAACCGTGCCGGGATATGAACGTCATGTCTTCGTTTGTGGCCATGAACGCGCTGAAGGTGCATCGAGACCATCGTGTTCTCACCGAGGCAGTCTTGACTTGATGCGTCTCTTGAAGTCCTCAGCAAAGAAGGCTGGAGTCAAAAACGTTCGAGTTCAAAAATCCGGGTGTCTGGACTTCTGTGAGTTTGGAACAACATGCGTTGTTTATCCTGAAGGAGTATGGTATTCACTCCCGGATGAATCTTCAATTGAAGACGTGCTTATACATCTCAAAACGGGCAAAGTTGCCGAACATCTTCGATTAAAATTGAACGAATAAATCAAAGTTTGACCGGTCGTGTTGCACCACATGCTTGGCACTTTAGCAGCGTTGTGCGGTCTTGCTTGATGAAGTGGGTATCCGGAGCAGAGCATTGGCTGCACTTGATGAATGAATTGACGTAATTCACAATTGTCTTTTTGATTCTCTTTGGAGGAATACGCCCTTTGAATCGTGCACGAGGACCGTCTCTTGAGCCAGAAGTTCCCAGTTCGTTCAAGATGTACTGGTAGACGTGATTATCGTCTCTGTCCATCATTGATACGACTTCATTGAAGTTGCGAAAAATAGTGTTTTGACCCTCAATCATGATTTGAGGTTCGGGCAAACGCCATCTCGAACGTGAGGAGATTTCTTGCGGAATGTTTTCCCTTGCCCGGTCGAGCAGGGACTCGTAATCAAAGTCGCTCATGGTGTTGCCCTGTATCGCTCTTTCTTGAAGCCTTTGGAGAGGTACATCCGGTTCTTCGACATACATGAGAGACAAAGGGTTGATGAGTTAGTGACCTTACCCTTCGTTTGAGAACAATGGTATCGAGTATTGAAGAATTACGTGCCCAAGCGTTTGGACTGAGAAAAGAAGGATTGAATTCCCAACAAATTGCAGACGAACTCTCCCTCTCTCAAGACACAATTTCATGGCTACTGGCCGGCGGTGAATCCAAAGACAGACCAACAGATGTCCGAATTGGATGGCGTAGTATCGGAGTTCGACCCGAACGCATCGCAGCGATAGGGACCATCATGGCAGATGTAGCGGATGAAGAACTTGGTCTCGATGACATCGATACGATTGTTGGAATTTCCATCAATGGAATCAGTTTTGCTCACGAAGTTGCTCGATGCTTAGGATCCGAGTACACAATTTACCGTAACGTCGACGGCGACGATGGACATGGAGTCCTCTCGAACAAATACGGTCAAGTTGCAGGAAAGAAGGTTGTCATCATTGATGATGTGCTTTCGACGGGGACTACAATGGGCCGTACAATTGATTCAATCCGTGCCGCTGGCGGAGAAGTTGGACTCGCAATTGTGTTGGTAAACAAGTCCACTCGCAACGAAATCAACGGAGTTCCTCTCCGTGGAATCATACGAGCTGTCCCTGTCTGAGGTGAATAAATGCACTGGACGGACGTGACGGCACAGTCTCTTTCCCACAAAGGAAAGAAGCACATTGTATCGACTGGAATAACACCGAGTGGAGAATTCCACATCGGCCACTTGAGAGAAATTCTCACCGGAGATATGATTGCACGAGCGGCCCAAGATGCAGGTCTTGATGTTGAATTCGTATTCATTATCGACAGCGCCGACCCGCTTCGCAAAGTCTATGATTTCCTTGGGCCAGAATACGAACAATTTGTTGGAAATCAACTTGGAGCAATCCCCGCACCCAATGAGGATGGAAACCCCGATTGGGAACGTTTTGAAAAAGAGGGTTGGACGTATGCAAATCACTTTCTCGAACCATTTTTGAAAGCACTCAACGAGATTGGTGTCAAACCACGCCTCATCGACAACCTTGAGTCCTATAGAAATGGACGCTTCGCAGAACTTTCCAAGATTGCATGCGACCGAGCAGAGGACATTCGGGAATGCATTGAACGTATATCCAGCCGGGAGCTGCCGGACGACTGGTTTCCATGGAGTCCACTGAACTCAAAGAAAGGATTGGACAAGGTAAAAGTCACAGGATATGAATATCCATTGGTTCATTGGAAAGACGAATACGGCGAAACAGGATCATCAGATATCTCAAAAGGTGAAGGAAAACTCCCCTGGAGGATTGACTGGCCAGCGAAATGGGGATGGATCGGCGTCACATGCGAAGCATTCGGAAAGGACCACGGCGCCGCAGGCGGCTCCTATTCGACGGGCCGAGAAATCGTCCAATTACTCGGTCACGAGCCACCTCAGCCTCTGGTGTACGAATGGATCAGTCTCAAAGGCCAAGGAGCCATGTCATCTTCTGCTGGAAACACAATAGGCCCAATTGAAGCACTTGAATTGGTCCCTCCCGAAATCCTGCGCTTACTGATTGCAAAATCGAAACCGAACAAGGCGATTGAATTCGACACCGGCATGGGGCTGGTCACTCTAGCAGATGAATATGAACGACTTGCTGCAAGAGACTTCGACAAAGAACTTGCAAATGAAGAACTCAGTCGACGTCAGCGTGTTCAAATCGAGGATGCCGCTGGAGCATTACGAATGGCGAGCACCGTTGCAGGCGAGAAGGCACAAGCAACCGCTGTTACATTCCGACATCTCGCTCTTTTGGCTCAAACCAAAAAGAACGACGAAGATGTTTGGTCAAGTCTACAATCATCAGGCGCCATAGGCACAGTAACTCCGGAATTGCAAGACCGATTAAACAGAATGCGACACTGGATCCATTCACGCCACTTCCCTGCTGAAATGAAAATTCATATTCTCGAGCAACCAAATCTGGAAATGCTCAGACTTTTTGATGAGGACGAAAAGAAAATCTTAACGAACATGACTGCAGCAATCGAAGCATGTGATTGGGATGCCCAATCCATCGGCGCAAGTATCCCCCAAGCTGCACGTGACCTCGATTTATCACCGCGAAGCGCTTTCAAAGTGGCGTATGCCGCTCTCATGGGAGCCGAGAAGGGACCTCGATTAGCACCAATTTTAGCCGAAATGGAAAAACAAGAAATTCTCGCCCTACTTCGCGCTTGCTTGACAAGTATTACCGAATGATGGATTTCCTGACAAGCAGGTTATTCACCCTGTTTTACCCAATTCCGACCGTCACACTTGAAAAGTAGTCGGTAACCATTGCAGTTCATGGCGGGAGTCTACTGTCCAACTTGTGAAGCAGGTGTTGAGGCTGCAGCCAAATTCTGCCTCTCGTGTGGCCATGACCTCACAGTTCAAGGACCGATTACGGCTACTGGCCACGATTTGAACCAATTGAAAGAGGTCATCCGCATACGAGATGACCTGTCAATGGCAGAGAAATTCGACATGATTGCCAAAATCGAAGACGGGGCAAACCCAATCGTACTCGGAATCGCTGCACCTGCAGAAGGTGAAGAGTTCGACCTAGCTGGTGCTTTTGAAAGCGAAACACTCCAACCATCCTCGAGTTCTGCTTTCACCAACTATGAGTGGGGACAATCACCCGCTGCTAATGCTGCTGTTCGAGCGGTTGTTCGAGGCACAAACGGTTGGGAACTCATTCAAGCAGGTAAATTAAATCTGAAAGAAGGTATGTTCAGAGAAGCGATGGATAACGGAATGGAAGCATCAACGCATATTCACGATGTTGCGAGCGGTGAGCACGAAGGTATCGACCCTGAGGCAATGCGTGCAATTCCAGTGCTTAAGCCGCCAAAGAGAAGTTTCTGCCCCAAGTGCGGTTCAGATATTCACGCCAACACGATGCTCCAATGGCGCAAGTGGAGAGATTCATCCAGCGAAGTCGTCTCAATGCAACTGGAAGCATCGATGGAAACTTCGCTCATCCAAGTTGCTGCTCACTACATCAATGTCATGCAAGCCATGCAAGATGAGCGTGATGACGCATTAGCAAAGCTGGCCAAAGGCGATCCTGCTGCACTGGAAGACAAAGTACGCAGCAAACTGGAAAAGAGCATTCGAAGCGAACTTGAAAAAGAGATTCGAGCTGAACTGGAAGAGGAGTTCAAAGGCCGTGGTGCTGCAAGCAGCTCCACAGCAAAACCAAAGTCAACTCCTAAGCCAAAACAAAAGAAGGATTCAACCAAGGCTGCCGCATCAAAAGCGGCTGCTGGAACACAGAAAAAGAAGTCAAGTGGCATGTTTGGTCCAAAGAAAATCAAAAAGACATACGACGGCGAACCTGGCGGGAAAGCAGAATGGTTCCTTTCAGATGCATTGGACACTGTGTACGACCCACACGGAACCGGAAAGGCGGTCAAACCTGCTACAATACTGGCTCGTTCTGCCCAAGGCAATGTCCGTGTTCGTGACGTAGTACGCATTTACGATGTTGAAGGTGAAGAAGGCATCAGCGAACTCGCATGGACCAGCCCTCTTACCAAGTACATCATCGAGGCATACGACGCCTGCTGATCAGTAGTGAACGGTCAATCTACGAGGCTCTAAAGGCCCGCTAAGCCGTGCCCTGCTGGCAGCAACTTCCATCTTTGCACCACGTAGAGTTGTGACAAATGGTATGTTCAATTCCACAGCCAGTCGACGCATCATGTTCCCATCACGAACCGCACCACCGGAAACCGTTGGCACATTCACTATGAAGGAAACTTCACCTTTATGCATAAGGTCAAGAGCATCAGGATGGTTCTTGTCAGCGATTCTATAGGCGACACTGACGGGGACTCCTGCTTGCCTTAGAGCATCACATGTACCTGGCGTTGCAAACAGATTAAATCCGAGTTCAACCAGTTCTTGAGCAATTGGAATCAAACCTTGCTTGTCTTCGTTACGAACAGTGAGGTAAACACCACCGCTTGTCGCAACAGGAACTTCAGTGGCAAGACGTGCTTTGAGGTAGGCTTTGTCAGCCGAAACATCCGAACCATAGACTTCTCCAGTGGATTTCATTTCAGGACCAGGAGCGGGATCGAGGCCTCGCAGTTTGATAAATGGGAATACCGGGGCTTTGACGCATACTTGACCGGTTGTTCGCCGAGGTATTTCTTGCTCGGAAAGCGGGATACCAATGGTGATGTTGGCTGCAATTCTGGCCATTGGAAGTCCGGTCGCCTTCGCTACAAAAGGAACAGTACGGGATGAGCGAGGATTGACCTCAAGCACATACAAATCATCACCTTGCAAAGCAAACTGTATGTTGTAGCATCCTTTGATTTTTAGGCCAAGACCAATAATTTTCGTTTGCTCAGCAATCTTCGCCAACATCGATTCTGAAATATTTTGGGCAGGTATGAAACATGTCGAATCACCTGAATGAATCCCTGCTTCCTCAAGATGTTCCATGATCGCACCTACCAAGACATCTGTCCCATCACAGGCCGCATCAACATCAATTTCTGTTGCATGACCAAGATAATCATCGACCAACAAAGGCTTATCAGGCGCCAAATAGGCTTCCTCAAGGTAGGCGTTTAATTGCTGTTCATTCGATAGAATCTCCATTCCTCGTCCACCGAGAACATACGATGGACGAATCAATACTGGGAATCCAATGTCCATGGCTGCGTTTCGAATGTCTTCCGCTGTAGTCCCAGTCGTACCGTTCGGCATTCGTAATCCCGAACGCTTGGCAAAGGCCTCAAATCGCTCGCGGTCACTCGCCTCATCGACTGCATCACAAGAAGTACCCATAATGGAAAGATCGAGCCCCATTGGTTTGAGGAGCGGTAATCTTTCGTTCAATGGCAAAGCCAAGTTAATCGCGGTCTGACCGCCAAATTGCAACAGAATACCGTGTGCCCTCTCTCGCAACAGTATCTCAGAGACATATTCAAGTGTCAATGGGTCGAAATACAAACGGTCCGAAGTATCAAAATCTGTTGATACGGTTTCAGGGTTGTTGTTGATAATGATTGCATCCTTGCCAGCTTCCCGAATTGCTTTGACAGCGTGAACGCATCCATAGTCGAATTCAATTCCCTGGCCAATACGAATTGGACCGCTTCCTACAGTAACGAGGCGCTCTTTTGTTCGTGCCTCCATATCAGGTAGAAGGTCGATTCCTGATGCGTCATCCAATTCATACGTTGAATAATAATATGGAGTCTTGGCAGCAAACTCTGCAGCGCACGAGTCTACCATTCTATAGCGAGGGTGGAGGCTTAATGCGTGTCTGCGACTCATTACTGCTTCTTCGTTACGGCCTGCCGGAATCGAGCGAGGACCTGCTGCCGGGAAACCTGCCAACGCATCGGCAATGTGGTTGTCTGAGAATCCGTGGCTCTTCCAGTGGCGCAGCTGTTCACGCGTTAACTCAGTTGGAAGTGCGGAGGTCTGAGTAATTTCTTTCTCCATCTTGGCGATGTTCTCAAATCGATACAAGAACCAACGAGTGATCCGGGTGATTTCGTGTACTTTTTCTACACTCCAACCTCTCCGGAATGCCTCAATCAAAGCACCCATTCGTCGGTCAGTAGCAACTCTGCACCATTCGACCAGTGTGGAGTCAGGGAGGGCAGTGAGTGCCCTGTCCGCCATTCCTTCACCTTCCGACTCATCAGCACGTGTCAACGGTCGTGGATGTGCAAAGCCTTGCTCAAGAGAAGCCCAAGCCTTTAGGAACGCTTCTTCGAAGTTTCGCCCAATTGCCATGACTTCACCGGTTGACTTCATCGAAGTTCCCAAGACACGATCGGCTGTTCTGAACTTGTCAAACGGCCAGCGAGGAATCTTGACAACACAATAATCCAATGTTGGTTCAAACGCTGCAGTAGTACCTTCGCCAGTAATCGGGTTTGGTAGTTCATCAAGGGTGTAACCGACTGCAATCTTTGCTGCCATCCTCGCAATTGGATATCCAGTTGCTTTACTGGCAAGTGCGGAAGAGCGTGAAACGCGAGGATTCACTTCAATCACTCGAATTTCACCAGTAAACTGGTTGAAAGCGAACTGAACGTTACATCCTCCTTTGATGTTCAATGCTCGAATGAGTGAAAGTGCTTGGTCACGGAGAATTTGATGGTCAGCGTCTGAGAACGATTGCAACGGTGCAACAACTGTAGATTCACCGGTGTGAACACCCATTGGGTCAATGTTCTCCATCGTACACACGATGGTTGCGTTGTCCGCACCATCGCGCATCACTTCATACTCCAACTCTTGCCAACCCAGAATTGATTCTTCAATCAAAACTTGATTGATCCGGGAGTTTCTCAATCCAAGAGTAGCGATCTCAACAAGTTGGCCGATGTCCCAAGCCGTACCGCCACCCAATCCCCCGAGTGTGAATGCTGGACGAATCAATACAGGCCAAGCACCGATTGATTCTGCGGCTGAAATGACTTCGTCCATGGTATTGCATGCGATGGCTTCGGAAATCGGCAGCCCAATCGATTCACACACTTGGTTGAACAATTCACGGTCTTCTGCTTTGTCAATGGCGTCAAGGTCCGAGCCAATGAGCTCGACACCCAGCCGGTCAAGTGAACCATCGTGGGCAAGTTCACTGGCAATATTCAGTGCTGTTTGCCCGCCCATACCTGCGAGGAGAGCACACGGTTTTTCGATCTCTAAAATTCGACGCACTGTATCCGGAAGGAGTGGTTCAATGTACACCTTGTCTGCCATTTCCGGGTCGTTTTGAATGGTTGCCGGATTGGAAT
>JAQXFL010000181.1 GCA_029250345.1 Candidatus Poseidoniaceae archaeon | reverse complement strand
CCGGGTCGGCGGGATGAAAACCCACTATGATGGACCTAGCTACACCACACGAGCGACAGCCTGCCCACCGACCACCCCTTGATAATGATTCGCACCATGAAATGTGGCGATGTTTCACTCCACGGAGTCAGAATCGGTGCGAATTCCTTCAAGTTCAATTCCTGACCACCATTTCCACAGGTACCACGTTGGAATTGCAGCGAGTATCATGCCCACACCCAGAACGATTTCGTTGTCGAGGAACCAATTGATTGAATCAATGGCGGCATTGCCGTATATTCCAATCAAGATCGCTTCGAGTCCAAAACGCAGGCCTCTGCCGAGTAGTCCGGCAATGACGAAAGGTTTCTTTTCCATTTCACCCATCCCAGCAACCCAACCAAACACCTTGTATGGTATCGGTGAAAAGGCCGCAATGAATATTCCAAATGTACCGTAACGCATGGTGAGTGCCTCTATTTTATCGAGGTGGGATTGTTTTGAAAACTTCCCAATAAACGAGCGTCCCCATCGCTTTCCAATCCAGTACCCCACGAGCGAGCCCGCAACGGATGAAACGGTGACGGTGAGCCACAACCACACGACAAGTGGTGCATCACCGGTGGCATCAGCTAGCATTGGGATATACAGCAAATCTGGGGGGATTGGTTGGACGATGGATTCGGTAAATGAGAGTACAGCCAAACTCGCAGGACCAAAGATCTCGAAGAAGTCGAGTATTGACTGCTTCCATGACATGTCAACCGCTTCATACTCATAGCCATGAAGGTGTGGGTGTGCGGTGACTTCAAGGAGTACATTCGTCGGTATTGGCTGTGATGCGAGTACTCGATACAGCCGCTTTACTTCACTGGCCGGCTCATGAATTGAACGGCAACATTTGTTCGGTCGCTCAACAGGCAGAACTGGAACGGGTAAGCCCTCAACGATGGATGTTGGTTCAAGCCTTGGATATCGATTGGCGCGATGCTGATGCTGCTTGGATTGCCAGAGCCAAGGAATGTGCGGCTCAAAGCGGAGATCTACCCCGACTTTCGGATGTCGATTTAGAGGTCTTAGCGTTGGCTCTTGGCCTCAAGTTGTCGCTTGTCACGGATGATTATCGTCTTCAAAACACCATGAAATTCTCGGGGCATGAATCCAGCTCTGTTGATACCAAAGGTGCTCAGCAAGTATGGACTTGGATTCGGCGGTGTACCGGTTGCAGACACACAACAGAAGTTCCAGAAGACGTGGCTCGTTCAAAAAAGGGTGATGTAGGTGACTGCGACCGATGTGGTGCAGCGCTTGTTCTCAAAAGAAAACGCTGATTATTCTTCACTGCTGGAGTTGAGTTTCTCGAGTGCAGATGTCTTGCGTTCCAGTTCGTCAACATCCATTCCTGCCGGGTCTATGCCTACTGCGCGAGCCCTTTCGCTGAGTATCTGGTTTGGAGTCTTACCGCCCGCTTCCAAGTCAGTGATTGTACGAGATGTGTCGGTGAGTCCTTTTTGGAACTCACCTTTCGAGCGTCCAAGTGCGTTTGCCATTTTCGGCAACCGTTCTGCACCAAACAGTACGAAGAACAAGCCGACCAATATCGTCAGTTCAAGTGGTCCCAAGCCGCCAATCATGCTTCTTCCTCAGTGTGTGCACAGCGGGGGTAGTGTTGAACTCTTCGGCCAAAACATCCCCGTTTGTATCCATTATCCGCCAGATACAGGAGGGAGAAGTGCTAATTCATCTCCAGATTGTAGTTTGACATCGCTCGTACACTGTGAGCCATTTACGGCAAAGAGAAGCCCTTTCTGCTGGATTAAAGTGACCCCGATGGATTCGATCACTTCGGAAATCGTTGCGTGTTGCCGTACCGAGTGTTCCTTTCTTTTCCAACCGAGTTTTTCTGCAAGCGGGCCGAAGGTGAGAACGGTGATGCTGAGTGGCTCTCCATCGTTCATGTAGATGCTTTGAAGCGGTAGTTTATCAACGCATTCGGTTGTCCTCTATGCATGGGCCCCGTGATGAAAGCGACAGGTGTTTGGAAAATTTATCCATCGGGTGAATCGACTGTTCAGGCTGTCAGAGGCGTGGATGTCAGTATCGATGCCGGTGAGATGGTAGCCATCATGGGCCCCTCCGGATGCGGAAAAACAACCCTTCTCAATATTTTATCCGGAATTGATGAGCCTAATTCGGGCGATGTGCATGTCAACGGAGAACCTCTTTTCGGAATCTCAGATAACAAGCGCACCCGAATGAGGGCAGAATATTTGGGATTTATTTTTCAAGACTTCAATCTACTTCCAGTTCTTTCCGCAGTTGAAAACGTCGAGTTACCGCTTCTCTTGCTCGGAAAGTCTGCTTCGGAAGCACGTAAAGGGGCGCTTGATGCGCTGCAATCGGTTGGTCTTTCGCAACGTTCGGAACATCTGCCCTCGGAACTTTCAGGCGGTCAGCAGCAACGGGTTGCGGTCGCACGTGCACTCGTGCACAACCCAGCGGTCATTCTTTGTGATGAACCGACAGGTAATCTTGACTCTGTGACCTCTTCGGAAGTTCTTGAGTTGCTCCACAAATTGAACCGTGAGCGCAACACGACTTTCCTTATCGTTACCCACGATGCGATGATTGCAGAGCGATGCACTCGAACACTGCAGATGTCGGACGGGACGATTGTTGAAGATCGTCGCAATGAGGAGGAATGAGACTGTTTCTTGAAATGCTTTCACTTTTTATCCTGGTCGGACTGTTGAGTGCAGTATCGACTTTTGGTATTGGAAGGTGGAAGCAACTTGGAGCATTGCGAATACTCTTGCTTATTTTCGGACCGATTGTAGATACTTACATCGCCTACATTTTCCTTGATTGGATTTCTGTGTCAGGTGTCACACTGTGGGCGGGCTCGCTCGCACTTGGTCTGATGAGCCATGTCTTGCTTCAGCCTATGTTGGTTCCTCAAAGGCTTGTGGTTTGGAGATTGGCAACGAAGAACATCGTTCGCCGTAAACGGCAAGCAGCATTATTGATGGTTGGATTAATCGTTGCTTCAGCAATCATTACTTCATCGATGATTGTTGGCGATTCGTTGGATGCTACTGTACGAAACGAGGTTGAAGGTGCATGGGGTCAAACCGACATAACCGTTTCAGGTTTTGACCTCTCGAAAGGCGAAAGAGTGACACTTTCAGAAACACTGGCGAATGAAGTTTGGGATGGAATACAATCGAGGAGTGTTCTCGCATCATCAATTGAAGCTCAACAACAAGGCATTGTCGCCTCCGTTAGTGCTTCATCCAGTGCTTCTTCTCTTACTGGAGTGACTTGGATGGCGATGAACAGTTCGATAGATTCACTCGGATATTGGCCCAAAATAGGCACACCGGGCGATGGCATTCGATATTCAACCCTCAATGAAGCCAACTTTTATTCCCAACTCTACCAAGTTGCTGTCAACCAAGTTCTCGCAGATGAATTGAATCTAGCGGAGGGTGATCGTTTTGATTTGGGATGGTATGTGACTGACGAAGGGCAACGCAAGCGTATTGACGCACAAGTTGAGGTCCATGCCGTCGTCGCGAATCAAGGGCAGGGTGCGTCGGCAGGAACCCAAGCACCGGCTCTTTTCACAGACTTAGAAACAGCTCAATCGATGCAGGAGATGGGTGGACGAATCAACACTATTTACTACGGCGTAGATGAAAAACACGAACAGGCAGAGCAGATTCAACCCGTACTCGATGAACTTCAAACTGTATTGGATCAATACATCCGTGCCGAGGACGTAGGCCTCTCTTTGGACATTGAGGCCTCTACGAATTCGATGACACTTTCATCTTCACAAGGGTTAGGACGGCTTTCTGGCGAGTTGGTTCGGGGTCTCCGTGAGAACATGACTGCCCTTTCACCGAACGCCTCAATGATGGAAGTTCTACAGGTGCCAATGGTTGAAATGGAACACGATAATCAGCAAATTCTTACGCTTGCCGATTCAGAAATCACTGAACTTTGGTCTGGACAACGCGGTCTTTGGCATTTCACCCCAAGCGGCGCTGGTTTCCAAATTGAAGGCGATGGCGCAGCATGGGTCTGGCGGGTCGCTGGTTCGGGAATCGCCAACGATTTCACTCTCGATACGACTGGTCAGTACGGCCTCATTGCGACCGATGGAGAACTCATCGTTGGTTATGAGGGAGAACTTGATGACGACGAATGGGCATCCTATTCATCATCGGGTAATTTCCTTTCTGTGGCTCAAGCCAGTGATGGCTGGTGGGCTTTAGAAGAAAACAACGCAAGCCTGATTCTTCATTCGTTCAACCTTGATTTGAGCCTTCTTGAGAGCACTGTGCTCAGTCTCGATTTACCGTCAACCATCCTTTCAACTCAACTCCTCAGCGGCGACTCTTTGTTTCTTGAAGTCGAAGGATTGCTTTCATCCTCTCGATACACATCTCCGATTCCAACCGTTCAGTTTACCGAGGTTGATTCAAATTCACCTTGGCCAGAAGAAACCCCTGTTGGCGCAGATGTCGAATTGCACCCAATGTGCAATGGTGTGGCATCAGTGACCCTGTTTTCTCCTTCAGAGCACTGGTGCTCCGTTTCTGAAGGTCTCATACGGTGGGATTCTTCGAGCAACACTGTTCTTTCATTACGCATACCTATCGTTTCTACGGCGGGTGGTTTTGGCGTACTCCCTCAGTTGTATCTCGCCTTTGGTGGCGGTAATTCACCATTGATGGTTGAGCCGGGTGAGGTTTTGCTCAGTCAGAGACTTGCTGCGTTATCTCTCGAGGCAAATGAGAGTGAGTTTTGGGTGAAGGGACTTATCCCCTACGCGTTCGGCGATGATACAGCCCACCAACTCACTTATGCCGGCTCGTATGCTGACATCGATGGATTTGAGACCCTCTCTGAACTTGATTCAGTTGTTCTCGGCCTGGTATCACTCAAGGACGGAGAAATGCTTGCTTCTGGCGGCAAAGATGAACGTTCTCTTGTCGTTCTCTCCCAAGATGGAAATTTGAATGAATCCTCTGACAACATCATTCAGTGGCTCGATGATTATGCAAACTCAACTGCTGCCAACCTCGATATTCGGGCGGTTAAAGTGGAAGCGGCAGAAATAGCTGAGGAGTCATCAGGTGTCTTAGCTGCTATGTTCTTGGTGTTTGGAACATTTACAATTGTTGCAGGCATTCTCCTTGTACTGACCATTGTGATGATGCTTGCAGAATCACGACGCTCTGAACTCGGAACCATGCGTGCACTCGGTGTTTCTCAATCCGATGCAAGAGCGCTTGCGGTGCAAGAAGGAGTTCTTCTTTCAGCGCTCGCCAGCGCACTTGGAAGTTTGGTTGGGATTGTGTTGGCATGGTTCATCAGTATCGGTTTCAAGAACATGTTTGCATCGGTTGGTTCGAACCAATTCAGTTTCGCATGGGAATGGAATTCCTTGTTTTCAGGCGCAGTTTGGGGCTTCCTTTTGGCTTTGACAACGCTGTGGTTTTCTGCTCTTTGGACATCACGATTGAACATTCTCCTTGCGCTCAAGGGTGGTAAAGTGCCTCGCAGTGAAGGTATTCCTATGTCCCTCGTACTGATTCAAATTCTTGCACTCGGTGGAGGTTTACTCACCCTTTGTTTGTTGCTGATTTTTGGTTTTGATTCTTCGATGTCATATTTCCTTTGGATGCTTACAGGAGTGTTTGGTCTCGTATCGGTTGTTCCAATTCTCACATGGGAATTACCGGTTTTCTTACGTGACAAAAACCGCTTCTGGCAAGGCCTGTGGAGGCATGCAAACCGAAACACGCTGGCTTGGCTCGGAATCTCGTTACTTATCTGGACAGTGGGTCTTGCAAGTATTGATCCTGTTCGGAAGGGTATGGAACCTGATGAGATTTCTTTCATTGCGTTGGGATTGGTTGAAGTCTTCGCTGGCGTACTTTTGCTGACAAGTGCTGCGCCGATGGTTGTTCGAAGGTTAGGCAAATCAAAACTGCTCACCAAGAGATGGGGTCCTGTGCTCCCGGTCTCTCTCGCTTATCCTCTTGCAACTCCAGTTCGAACTGCTGTGGTAATGGGTATGTTTTCTATCACGGTCTTTTCAGTCATCGTTCTTGGAGGGTATGCTGAACAATTCGACAATTACACAAGTTCGTTTGTCGAAGAAGCAGAAGGTGAGTATGAATTGCTGCTCACAGGTTCACGTTCGAGTCCAATCGTTTTATCTGAGAATGTAACTGAATGGAATCTCTCGTCAAACCTTGAATCACAGATTGATTCTGTTGCTCGTGTACATCGAGGTGAAGTCTTCCTCGAGGACGGTTCTGGTGAGCGAATGCCATACGTCGTTCGTGGCTTTGACGAGGCCTTCTCAACCCACGGTGGATTACCACTTTACATCTGGGATTCTTCACTGGGTTCGAGTGAAACAGAAGTATGGACGACGGTTGGAAGTCGCGATGATTTGGTGATTCTCGATGCATCATTTGGGCTTGAATCTCTTACCGATGGCAGCGGTATTTCGATGTTAAGTTTTTCAATTGGAGATTCGATTTCGCTAATTGATATTTCCAACCCGGGAAATACTCGAAATGTGCAAGTTGCGGGATTCCTTGAACAATCTTCCTATTTGTTTTCTGCAGGTGTTTGGATGAGCGACGATGTCGTAATCAACCAATTCGATGGGAGACTCACTCGGATGTATGTTAGCGTCTCCGATGATGCCCAACCATCTGCTCAATTTGATGGTGAAAGCATCTCCGATTTCTCTCCAGCAGGTAAGAGCCGAGATGTACGTTTGGCTGCGGCTGAAATGGAATCTGAATTGACACCCAACTTAAACGGCAAAGGCGTTCAGGTTTCTGTCATATCGGACGAAGTGTTGGTGCTTCAGTCGCTGGTTCTGGCATTGTTGGGGATTTTCGAAGGATATCTTGCGCTCGGCCTCATCGTGGGAATTGCAGGGATTGGAGTGGTGACGGTGCGCTCAGTATCAGAGCGCAGCACCTCAATCGGCATACTCAGGGCTCTTGGTTACCGGAAGAACATGGTGTTTCTGTCGTTCTTCATTGAAGTCTCCTGGGTGAGCGTGCTTGGCATGGTCAATGGAATTCTCGTTGCGATTGGTTTTCACCGTGCGCTCTATACTGCGTTTTGGAAAGATCAAGGTGCCAGCTTCACTCTGCCTGTTGATTCCATCCTCATGGTCTTCATAGGCGGTTGGTTCTTGGTCCTCTTGGCCACTTATCTCCCGATAAGAAGGGCTTCGAACGTACCTGCTTCTGCCTCCCTGCGAGCGGTGTAGATTGTAACATATGTTCAAACTGCAGTTTGAGATGTCCGTTTTTAGCCCAATAATCCAGTTCTACAAACTCCACACTCCAGTCAAATCGAATTCGGGCCACTGCGTGACTTTAACTCAGGAATAGTGTGTGTTTCTTTATAAATCACTCAAACTTTGGTTCTCCTATAGTATAAATACGACGCTTTCCGTGGTGAGTATTACCGAACCATCGGAGGTATAGATATGCGAAAAATAACCCCTATGATTCTCGTCATGTTGATGCTTGTGAGTGCTCTCTCAAGTTTTGACTTCGCCGAGTTAGAAGATAATGAAGTAATTGAAGACACAGGCGCCCGTTCTGGCGCTGATGCAGACTTGGTTGCTATCACCACACCAAAAGAAACTGTTTGCCCCCTCGGGGCAGAATGCCGAAATGTATTGAAAGTGGGCGATGAGACTACGTTCTCCGCTTACATCAAGAACAGCGGCGATGCTGACATCACTGAGATGGCCTACACTGTAAATGTCTGGCTTTCTGATGCGAATGGCAACCCAAGCATGCTCGCTAAGGATGCCGCCGGTAACGATCTTTCTTGGACGAACAACGATGTCATGTGTGCGTCTGTCTCTGTCTGTGACTTCCAGTCTCTGTCTGCTGGAGCCGTCCTTGGTGGCGGAAAGCACACAATGTCCGTTGCTGGCAACCCAATTACTTGGACGCCTGCTAAGGGGCTTTACGTCGTGGAATTGGTTGTCAACGCAAACCCAGATGACGACGTTGGGAACGATGTTGAACAGATATTCGTGACCGTCGAAGACTGGTACGACATTGATGTTTCCCTCGTCTGGAACAGTGGCAATGAAATGGAAAGTGGCTCGGGCACAAAGGACTGGACACTCACTGTCAACGCTACAGGTTCTGACACTTTCGATCCACGTGAAGTTCGAGTTCGTCTCCAAACCACCGGTGAAGTAAGTGCTGCTCAAACAACCGACGGCACAACCATCGACAGTTCAGGAACAAACGTATTTACTGCAGGAACATCAACAACTGTTGACGTTTACGAAAACATTTCACAAGAACCATCAGTTGTTACAACTGACACCCGTAGTGTACTCTCGACATGGACGCTCTCCGGAAGTCTCACCGTTGATGTCGATAATTTGGATTCGGCATCGTATGGTATGAAAGCCTCCTTGGTTGATTATGTTCAATACGACCAATGGACAAGCTGTGTTTACACTGATGCAGACAACAACTCTTTCGACAACTTCTGCGAGGAAACATTCACTCGGGACGCATACCCTGCGACTGATTCCAGCACTGTTGAAGGATTTGCAAGCGTCTTTAACGACATTCGAATCTCTCAAATGACCGTTGTCCAAGGCTACAATGCTGACGGAAGCGGACAAGGCACAGCCTTCTACACAAACGCTGAAAGCGGAGACTTGAATGTTGGTACTTCTTACCTTCACGTCGAGGTTGAACATCGTGGAAGCGAGGCTGAATCGACCTACAACTGGTCAGTGAATTTCCAGATTACCGATCCAGATGACGTAGTCGTTGATGTTATTGATTCAACCACTTGTGAGGCAGTAGAACCATCGTACCCTATGTATGCACCTCTCGGAGTCGGACAAGGAATGTCGATGACCGGATATGCTTGTACAATGGTTACGCTGTCTATGGACGGTGAATACACATTCTCTGCAGAGCTTCTCAACGATTCAAAGATGTCCGATGCAAAACCATCGAACAACGATATGAGCATGTCCTTCAATGTTCGAAACAATGCTCCATTGATTATCGCTTTGGACTTGTTGAACGAAGGGGATTTGTACATGGGTCAAGAAGACCTCATCTCGATGGCTGTCCAAGTCTTCGATGTTGACGACCCAAGTTCTTCAAACCTCGACATTGAATGGATGTACAACGGCGTTGCGCTACCGGGTTGTGAGCGTGCTAACATGCTCACAGTCTGCTCGGTTCTTGTACAAGCGGATTATGTGACAAACTTCCCAATCTCAGTGAACGTTTACGATGCTAACGGCGGAGAAACCTCAAAGGAATTGATGCTTCAAGTTTGGAACGATGGAAGTTATTTCACTTCAACCACAAGTGGTCTAGGACTCAATTATGAGCTTCTCTACTGGGGGACAACACCGTTCAGCGTAACCGCAACAGACGGTGACGCTCAGACGAACCTGGAACTTCCAGGTTTCACCGGGCGATACGACTCAGTAGGTGTCATTGACTATTCTCCTTCGACAACGTACTCTGCAAACGATGTATTGCAACAATCGATGAGCATCCAATACGCTAAGAGCTTGGGTGCCACATCTCTCTGGTACGTGAACGGCGCATCTTGGACTATGCTCAGTGATGCTCCAACCGATGTAGATGCAACAACAGGGCAATTTGCCTACACTTTCCCAGCGAACTCGCCGATTCTATCGAACGGACAACTTGTGCTCATGGGCGGCTCTCTCGCTCAAGCAGAAGTACCATCAGCAAGTATCACCGGATTTAACGCTGCAGCCGCAAAGGGTGGAGCAATTCAGATCAACTGGGGTGTCGACGGAACCATGCTTTCAGGAGACAGCATTGATGTCACCGTTTGTGAAACTGCAGACTGCACAACAGCATTCGAGATCTCTCTTGGAGCAGGTAACACCTCTTTCTCATACTCTGGACAATCGACGACCCATGGTGTAGAGTACACCGTTACTGTTGCCGTTTGTAATGAAGTCGGATGCAGTAGCCCAGTTGGAACCGGCACAGTCGTTGCAGACAGTGCAGTTGATGGCGAAGCAGCAGCAACAGACCTCACAATTGCAGCAGTTGAGAACACATGGACCGTTTCGTGGACAGCCGCAGGTGCACAAGACGATGTCGCATCTTGGAAGGTTTGCTACCAACGCACCTCCTTTGATGCAGCAAACATGCCTGAGACATGTCTTGACGCAGCCGAAACTACGGTCGATGTCGATATCTCGACATGGTCTGCTGGGACCTACACCTACCACTTCACTGCAGTGCCAGTGGATGCTCTAGGTAACTCTATGGCAGCAGCTTCGATGAACAGCATTGATTATCAACGAGATTCTGACACCACCAACACCGATGACGGTACTACAATCATTGGTGATGATGTTGATGGCGGAGTGCCTACTTGGACATGGGGCGTCATTGGTGGCGTCGTTGTCGTGGCATTCATCGTTGGTGCATTCATCCTCTCCCGTGGTGGAGAAGGCGACGAAGGCAAAGATTGGGATTACTGATCTTTCCTTTGACGATGATGAAACATCCCTCTTACGAGAGGGAAGAGCCGCTGAGAGGGTCGTTTCGACGGCCCTCTCGGCCTCCTTTTACTCCTTTTGAAAGCTCACCGATTATCCCAGTTTTCTTGAAATCAAAGTGTAACATTTTTCACTTGACCTTCAATGTTGATCTTCACAATTTCCCAGGTACGTTCTTGGCAAGATTCAGAAGTGTTACTTTTACAAATCGTTTGCACCATTCACTGGTGATAAATTCTTTCAGTACTCCCTGCGGCACAGCATTTTCAACTGTGGAAATCAAACATTTTGCACCCCAACTGCTATAAGGGGAGCAAGGCGTGGGATGCTTTGCATACAATCCGTATAGGTGAATGACATGTTGGGAATAAAGAATACCAAGAAAGCATCTGTCTTTAACGGAATTGGCATAGCACTGTTGTTGTGCGCATTGATGGCCCTCATGCCTATGGCTGGGTTCGTCGATAACAACGCAGGCGATGTGGAGTTTGTAGCTACAAACGACACAACAGGGGAAGACCTCCTCGCTTTGCCAACTTCGAAAGAGACAGGTATTGAATACGAATACGAACCATCCGATGAACTCATCGGCATGAGAGACCAAACGAGCAAGACCTTCGTCCTTGATGACGGCAAATTCGTGCAACTTCTGCACGATTCGCCAGTTCACTTCATGGGCGATAACGGAGAATGGGCAGATATTGACCTCAATGTTGTCGCTACTGCCAACGGTTGGGAAGTGGCTGATAACTCATACACGACTCAATTCGCTCCTGAAACAGCAAATGGTGTGGCTATTCAAGTCAACCCATCGGTCGACCCAATCGTCATGGGAATGAACCCTATGTTGATTACTCTCGATGAAACAATGACGACCCCAGAAATCTACAATGCTGCTCCATCAACCGATGAAGTGCAAGTAGGTGGGAACATGGTTCGCTATCCTGTTGCTGATGGATTTTCTCTCGACTACACGGTTCAGAGCAACCAACTCAAGCAGAATTTGATCGTCAATGAACGTCCAATTCTCAAGGAATCCGACGCATGGTTTGGATTCTCGGAACTGGTGCAACTTCCTTCTGGATTTGCTCTCTTCCTAGGTGAAACAATGCTCGGAGAAGAAATGACTCAAACTCAAGAACCTCTTGACATCCGAAACACTGAAACTGGACAATTGCTCGCACGAATTCCAGTACCAGTTGTTGTTGAAGAAGGGAATGAAGCCGAACCATACACGGCAACATACTTCATTCAGGTCATCGATTCGCAAATTATCATCTCCACCCTCGTTGAGTCGGACTGGATCATGTCCGATGACCGCGCATTCCCGCTGGCCATCGACCCAACCATTCAAGTTTCCAATGTGAACAGTGGTTACTGTTACAAGTACTACAACAGATGTTACATGGCTCGTACGACCTCGTACATCCAAAAGGGACAATCTGCATACTCGTCCTATAACTCAAATGTAAACTACTACTTGCCATTCAATTCGTTTACATTTACGACCTCCAACCAACTGCCTAACCAGGCAGTCGTTGAGTCGATTTCGCATTACCAAACATGGACTTACCAAACAGGTTCTACCACGGCAAACTCCGTTGCTGCAACAGTCCTAGAAGACTGTGGCTCTCCGACCTCCTCTGGTATGCCGTACGGCTGGACTATGCCTACAGCACCTACAAACGGTTGTTCAAGCACCCTCGCATCGAGTGCTTACGCATCGACCAGTACAATGTACAACAACGGTAACTCGCGAAAACTCATCGCTTCGATGTGGAACAGCGATTCCTTTGATACCGTGACGCCTGTATACTACTCGTCAACTACTGCTGACGTTTGTACTACCAGCGCAACATGTGCTGCAAGTACTCAAGCAAGTTACATCACAGATGCTCAGAACGGAAGTACAACCGTTGCTATTGGATACAAAGTCCCAGGCAACACTGGTTACACTCGCGCATACCACTCCAACGGTGGTAGCTCGAACTCTTACCTGAGTATCACCTACTCCGGTGGAATTGACACTGATGCACCGTCATCAGCGTTTGTCCCATACCACGATGTCACTTCGTATGTTGAAGGTGCACGAACCTTCTTCACCACGTTGTCTGACCTCTCAAACATCGATACGACTGCAAACAACAAGCCTACGCTCAATTACGCACTCAACAACGGTTCGTTCACAAGCGTAAGTGCAACAAGCATCGGAACATGTTCGACAACAGACGCTACGTGTCAGTTCAGAGCAACAACTCCAACCATCTCCGCAGGAGACTATGTAGAATACTACTGGAAGTTCCAAGACCTTAACTCCAATCCTAATATTGGATTCGATCCGGCATTGAGCGGTGCACAAACGGTCCCAACACCGTACAACTTCACCGTCGCAGATGTCGATGATGCAGGAGATGACAAGAAACTTACAGTGCTCATGACTGATGTTCACGCAAGCAGTTCTTCGAGCCCAAGAGCAAGTCAACTCATTGATCGTCAATTTACACACTTTGACGGCAACGATGAATTCTACTTTGAATTCGATGTCTCATCTTGTGGAACAGGTTCGAATCAGTGTTTCTTTACTGGTTCACTCTATGACGCACCAAACTACTACTTCTACAACAACTGGATGGGGCAACACGCAACTGTTGCTGGTTCAGGCTCAAACGGAATGGGTTCGTCTTCAACCCGTTCAAACACCTTTGAGCACATGACCAACGACGGCGGATACCTAACACTCACTGCTGACAAAGGACCAGGCATGAACTTGCTATACCTCTTCGATTCTGGAGAAAACGCCTTTGCAATGGTCGGAATAGGAACTACTCCTTCGATCGCTAGTAAGTTGACCGGTGGAGATTCAATGGACGCAAGTTACGCCTATGGTAACACTCCTGCTTACAAGATCACACTGGGTTCAGACTCAGCAATGACTGCTGCAGGCGAAGAAACCTACGGTGGACAAATGGGTCTGTTCTCGTTTGGTAACGCAACTGGCGGATCAGGAATTAACGCAAACCGATTGTGCGTAACTACAAACGGTTTCGTTCACTTCTTCCGAAGTCCATTTGCAAGCCGTGACCAATGTTCTGGTGCTTACTACTACGGTGGTTCTTACTTCAGCGGCGGTCTATCCGACGAACGAGCCCTTCCAACTTACGTTTGGTCGGGTTGGGCACACGGAATGGGATACTACGGTTCCCAAGCTGCAAGCGGCACGCAAACATACAAGATTGGCGGCGTTGCTCCAGTCCCTGACACCTTTGCTCCTATCGCAGATCACTCCGCACTTTCGGATTCCCACAGTAAGGACCGAAGTATTTCCGTGGTTTTGTCTGATGGTGGAGACCCACCGAGTGGTTTGAACGTCAGCACAACTGCTGGTGTTGGACCAACTCTGTACTACCGCATCACCACTGCAGACGGTACCACTGGTTCATGGACCAGTGAACTTCTGACCCCACAAGGCAGTTCAACTCGAGCTGCGTGTGTAATGGCAGCATGTACTTGGGCAGCAGATCTTGAAGACCTTGAACGTGGAGACTCAGTTGAATACTACCTCTACGCAGAGGACACATCTGTAGTTGCAACAACAGTGAACACTTTGACAACCAGCACTGAAACATTCAGTGTTGGTGACCCAAACAAGATGTTCATCGTTGAATGGAGAGACATGCAATACACCAACAACAACTTCCGTTGTACATTCCAAGCAATCTTCTACGATGTCACGAATGAAATTGAATACCACTACGACGATGCTTGCAAGAACTCTTACGATGCAACTACTGTAGGATTCATGGACCAAACACGATCCCACGGACAGACAATTCGCCACAGTACGAGTACTTCGTACCTCAACGGAGCAAACCCACACACCAACAACTACCGCATAACAACGGACAGTACAGACGGTGCTTGGGAATCCTTCGACAGAGGATTGACCCCAATGGTGAACGGACTTGAAACCGATATCATGGGTACCAGCGGAGGATCTCCATCTGGGTACTACTGTTCATCGAGTTACTACTTCGGAACCTATGGCTCTCAATGTGCTGACAACATTGCAATGCCAAATGGATTCAACTTCACCTACTTCGGAACTGATTATAACTACACAGACAGCAACGACCGAATTAACATCGAGCGACACGGAAACTTGCATTTCGTCAGCAGCGGTTCAACTGCAAATGTTCGTGCCATGACCACATGGTACGGCAACATGCCTAAACTACCATACTCGTCGAACAGTGCTGCACCTGCAGGATTGATTGCACCGTATTGGTCCTACTACGGAACATACTACTGCTACCAAAACACTGCAATCGATTGTGGTGTTTACTACCGAACAATGCCATTCGAAGGCAAGGGTACTGATGTCACATCAGATATCACATCCGACACAACATGGGACGTTGAAGACAGTCCAGTCCGAATCAACCCGGCTGGTGACTATCTGACCATCTCTGCTGACCTTACCATCGAACCTGGTACAGTCATCCAAGTTGGAGCAGGTAAGGGAATTTCCTTTGACGGCGCTTGTGATCAGATGACCATTAACGGTAACAACACCGACCATGTTCTCTTCGAAGGACTCGGCGGCGCAGAATGGAAGGGTATGGCATTCACTGGTGCTTGTTCAACAAGTACCGATAACCGCCACGTCTTCTCCTATGTTGACTTCAAGAACACGACTGACGCTGCTATCGCTGCAGGTTCTCGCCACGGCTCGAGCCCAATCAGCAATGCAAACGTAGGTAACTTCACAATGGATCACGTGACTTTCACGGATGTTGGTGCGGCTTTCGAACACGGAAGCGGCCAAGGAACAGTTGTGTCCATGACCGAATTCAGTGTCGACGGAACTGATGATTCATGTTTCGACTTCGCTGAAGACACAGTCGCAACTCTGACAGAAGGAACCATTGCAAACTGTAACAAAGACGGCGGCGCAAACAACGGCGCAATCGTTAACGTTGCAGGTTCAACCGGCGGTTCTCTCTTCTTGGAAAACACGACAATTACCAACGCATATGTGAACTTGATCAGTGTTGACTTGGACATGGTAACCATCTCCAACGTCACCGCTACAGCAACAAACGCTCAGTCCGGGTCCGCTCTCAACTCAGACGCAGGTGCTGGTGCAGAAATTGATATCTTCAACTTCGATGCCACAAACTATGCATCTGCCTCGATCGATGCAATGGGCTCAATCATGATGACTGATGTTGATGTTGGAAGCGCTTCAATGAACTTCTTCCCTGGTGGAAGTACCACTTCATCGACGACCGGTGCTTTCGGAGACAATGCAGTCTTCGATACAGTAACTGCTGGCAACATGATCATGCGCAACTTGCAACCTGGAACCTTTGATGACATCAGTGTTGATGACTTGAAGATTGAAGGTGACATCACGAACTCCGACACTGTCATCATCAACAACCTTGATGTTGCACATTTCGAAGTGACTGGCTGCAGTGGATGGAATGTTCAAATGAACTCCATGACCGCAGAACGCGTTACCTCTAACGGATGTTCCGCTGCAAAGAACTCTGTTCTCATTGCGGACTCAACAATTGCACACACCTCGGCACTTGATTCCGCTGTTTATGCACGATATTCCGATATCACAATTGGTGAAACGACCATGACCTCTACAACTGCAGGAACTGGTAGCATTTACCTCGCACAAGCAGACACGAACTCAAACATTCGTCTTATCGAAGTCACACAAAACGGTGACGATTGTGCAAGTGTAACCGGTGGAACTGGAGACTGTGACGTCGATGTCGCATCTTCATCCTCTGAGATTTGGTACGGCGGATTGGCAACAGTTCTGACCTACCGAATAGCGCTTGTCAACAACGTGGCAACGAACATCCCCAAGTCTGGACATACCGTAACTGCTGCAGTTACGGACAATGGGGGTTCTGAACTCTTCGAAGTTGGAAGTCACATCACTGACTCAGCCTTGTCCAATCTTGGATATGCAAGCGTTTGGGTTATCACCGGCGACGAAAATGGCGGAAACACCTACGCTAATCACAACCTCCGTGCATTCGGACCAGCAGGTCAGAACGAAACAATGACTTCTGCTTCCTGGTATCCTACTGCCGGATTCACCATTGGTAGTACGATTGACCTCTTGCTCGAACCTGCTCCTGTAGATTTCGATCAAGCAGGCATGGACTGTGCTTGGATGGATGCCTATGTGGACCCATCGAACGGAGCTCAATTGCCTACAAACGGTACAACTGCGAACGGAGATACCATCTTCGAATTTGACGGAACACCAATGACACTTTCAGCAGACCTAACTCTTGATGGCTGTGTCATGATTCTCAAGGGCTCATCGCTCAAGGTGAAGAGCACTGCTACCAGCAGTCCAGTTCTTACACTCACGAACGGTGGCAAAGTGGTCGTATCTGTTTCAACAGATACTGGTGCAGTCGGAGCTATTAGTGCAGTTTCGCCTTCATATGGACTTCACATGGACATTGTTGCAGGAACTCTAGAACTTGATGGCGGAACACTACGTGATATCGCTCAAGATTCTACCACTGACTCCGCATTGTATATTGGTGATGGAGCCACTCTCAAGATGATGGATGGTGCCTCGATTTTCGGCGCATCTGCAAACTCTGACGATATGGCTACTGTCAAAATCGACGGTGGAACAGTTAACATCGCTGATTCTTCAATCGTAAACACTGGTCAATCAGGAACTGCTCTTTGGGTTGAAGCATCTGGCGGATTCATCGACAACGTCGTTGTCAAGAACGCTGCAGTTGGTATCCAATCCTTCAACGGTGCGCCACAGGTTGACGGCTTCACCTCCACAGACAACACCGTTGGTGTTGATATCTACGGTGGTATGTCCCTTCCTACAATTTACCGAAGCACATTGCTCAGCGGTGAAAGCACTGGATGGACGACCTACAAGATCGACTTGTCGACCTTCCTCGGTGAAGATTACTTGCAAGTTGGTATGAACAGTATCTTCGGTGGTGGAAACGCTCACCCAAGATACAATTACGGTACCACAAAGTACTACATGATTACCGACCGATACAACATCGAATTGGAAGACGACAACGGAAACGCATGGAACATTACTGAACCGGAACACCTTGGTTACTACCCAATCAGTGCTGCTGACTCGAAGTCTGGCACGCCTGGTTACGCTACCTATGCACCTGGTGCAGTCGGTGGTGTCCCAAGTTTGGATTGTAACACCAACGGGTATGCTTACGGGCCGAATTATCCATCAAACTCGATCGGATATTATTACCAAATCTACCAACAATGGTCTGGTTCGGTGCCATCATATCCTGGTTACTACGAAACCAAGCCTCTTGAGTTCGGTTTCGATTGGGAAAACATCGAAGATGTCTCCCCAACAGGTTACTATGCATACTACCCTTACCACTACTGGGGTGCTTACTACACTACTTACCACGCAATGTACAACCCAACCTTCTATCCTCCTGAAGGAATGCAAGGAAACTACAACATTTGCTACGACCGTGCTTACACTTACTACATGAGTCCTGGACAAGGTGCTCGAATGACTATGCCGACCATCGACATCTCTGCTGGAAACATCAGCAAGGTTTCGTTGTACATGGACGTTCTTCACAACCGTGCAGACAACTACCAAGACCGTTTGGAAATCGTTGCCCGCTCGGGTGACAATGCAGCGCTTCTAGGTGCGTATGCCCGTGAATCTGGAACACCGCTCTTCAAGGACGGAACGATTACCGGTGCAGACACAGGTGTCTCCATTGGTGGCGCATTCGCTGCCGGACACATCCAAGATGTTACTGTCACAAACCCAACCGATTCAGGTATGGAAGTCTCAGGTCAAACTGCAGCTACAAGCGACGGGTTAACCGTTACTGGTGGAGATTACGGTATTCTAGTTGGTAACTCAGCATCTGGTTCAATGGACTTCATGAACATTGATCTCGATGGAAATACCAATGCAGGTATCTATTACACGAAAGATCTCGCAGGTGATATGTCTGGAACCGTTGAAAACAGTGGAACTGCATTCAAGTACGGAACAAACACTGGAAATGATGTCTCCTTCTCGGATGTCACCATCTCGACCAACGCTGTCGGTGTTGAAGCAAGCGGTACTGGTGATTTCACCTTTACCAA
>JAQXFL010000165.1 GCA_029250345.1 Candidatus Poseidoniaceae archaeon | reverse complement strand
CTGCATTGAACACTTCGTCAGTACCTTTTGTCTTCGATTGTTCCTTGAGTTTTTTCAATTGATAACCGATTACTTGTTGAGAAGTGTTCAATTTTTCGGCAATCTCGGCTTGACTCCACCCAAGGGCACGTAACTTGAGCAATTCAGCAATTTGGTTTGGAGTTAGGGCCATGTTGACTCGTATACTCGCGAGTATATAAATTTGTATTATACAAAAAATACTTTTTAATTACAAACAAAATTTGTTCAAATGGTTGTATAACCCATCACTTTCAGAGGGTGTATCCAAATACCCATTGCTCTGGTATTGTCAAATCAAAGGGCTTACAGTGGGTCTTGTCAGAGCCTACCCACTGCTTGATTATTGAACGAAGAACATTGAATGACAGGAAAGAAACATCCTTGTCATATTTCTCAATGAATGAGAATGTGTACAGAAAAGACTAATGCAGAGTTTTGCTTAGTAAAATTATGACTGTAAAGAATTTGATGATGGTTCTTGTGATGGCGTCAATGGTTTTCGTTGGCTGCATAAGTGATCTAACACCGTTTGGTGGAGAGCATGTTGGAACTTTTGACATCGACGGCCTCGGCACAGGAACAGCTGAAACGGATGACTTGATTGTGAAGTTAGAGTTGATCAACAGCACATCTCCAATCCAGTTTCACGATGGTACATCTGCACACGATGGAGCAGAACACTACAGATTCCGCATTGTAGTAGGCGATGCAAATGACGAAAACAGCCCCATATACGAATGTAGGTTAGCATCCAATTCACCAGATGCTTGTCTCATCATAGAATCCGTCGAAGACGGAGTATGGATGCCTGAGGAAATTATTACATTGCGAGAAAACAGTGTAGACATATGCAGTGAAGGTTGTCTCAACCAATTGACAATTATGAACGGAGACATAACGACCGAACAGGAAGAGAATCTGCAATATCTCAGCCAAGAATCAACGAGTGGGTCCATCGGACACACGACGAATTTTTGGATGGGTCAATAACTCAAATTTGTTTCTAATCACTGACCAGTTCAGCACCGCAGTTCATGCAGTACTTACCTTGCGAGGGCGTCTGCTCATTGCACGTGTTGCAGGTGATGTAGCCATGAAGTTCGAGCACAGCCTTTTGTTTAATCATCAGCCAAGCGACCCAAGCATAGGCTACAGTCAGCAGTACAAACAAGCCAACGACGGCACCGGTGCCCAAAGACAAGAACTGAACACCCAGTGCAAAAGCGAGGAACACACCGGCGGTAAATACGTAGACTGGCCATTCCAAGCGCATGATTAACCCACTCTGTGCATGTATTTGATTTATATTCAGAGATGAGTCCAACACTTGCATAACTTGCAGTGTTGTAAGAACCCACAACGCTCAAAGGGGTCGGAGCGAAGGCACGTGTATGAGCACCCGCCGTCTCTTCGCCGCAGTGCGAGACCTCGATCCACCAGGAGGCGGTGCAGAGCGTTCTTTGGCGACCCTGCTGAACGGTATTTCCGTACCTGGGCCAACGCTCGAAACCGCTCCAACGTTCGTTCCCATGTCATCCGCTGCAGATGCTCCAACGCATCCAGCGTGGACGGTGAGTGCCTTTGCAAGTCACGACAGAGGCGACCCTATCGGTTTGCTTGAACCCGAGGTGAAATTTGAAACCACAGACCTCCCACTCGAAGAATTCTGGTCGAAGGTCGCATGGGTCCTGCGAGAGCGCAAAGGCGAGCTTAGACGTAGAAAGTGGGCCCTTGACCGACACATTGCCAAGCGAAGCTCCCAATTCGCCGCAGAAGTTGGTTCATGGTTGGACAAACACGATGTAGAAGGCGGCATTGGCGTGACCCAACTTGACTGGGCACCAGGGGCCGCAGAAGCGTTTGCTTCCCGTGGAATGCCTTATGTCATGTTCGTTCGAGATGACAAGCCTTTCTTGCTCGAGGAACGCTTTCGCCCTGTAATAGAGGGCGCAGCCCTCGTGTGTGCAGCTGGGGAAGGTTTGCTGGCTGATATTGAATCTCGCTTTTCCATCCAGAAAGGTCACAACGTACCATTACCAATCGACTTTACTCGACGCTTTGGGAGCATAGAAGAGGTTAACGCCTTGCGTTTGGCTGAGCAAGCGAAGCGACCTGCTGGTTCTCCACCAACCATCGGGATTATGGGAGTGGTCCCTGAAAAGGGGCTTCGAACATCTCAACGCATCCTACCTAGGTTGCTCGAACGATGGCCCGAGGCAGAAGTTCTGATCGCAGGAGATAATACGTATTCGCAAGATCTCGCTCACCATCCAAACGCACGGATTCTAGGCTACATTGATGCAGCAGCGTTCTTCTCGAAAATCGATATCCATCTTATTCTATTTGAGAGGACAGGAACGTGGGGACGGGTCATAGGGGAAGCAGGCTTGTTCGGTGTACCAAGTGTGACTTCCGACGTTGGCTCGCAAAAGGAAGCGTTGGGAGAGGGAGGCATTCTGGTGGACGATGGTCATGATACGGATGCAGTCATTGATGCCCTTATGGCCGTGTATGAGGACCGAGAGCGCTATGGGGCACTGGCGCGCAAGCACACACAAATGGTTGACCATAGGCGCTCTATTGCAGCATTTCGAAGCGGGCTCGAAGGCCTATTGAACGACCGATAATCGGTGGATTGTGGCTTGTCTTCATGTGTGCGTCAGCGAACTCTGTCGGACCAACCGTCATTTCGTGGTTTTGTCCTTCATTACCCAAGTGAGTCGCAAAAGCGGTTGAAAGAAAATCGAACGGTTGCCGATGTTGGGCCCAAGGTCAACGCCTACTCCTTCCCACGAAGAAAACCGAACTTTCGCTTGATAGCGTGGTGTCAAAGGGAACACGATGGAAAATACCAACAGAGGAACAAGGAAAATTCACGAAATACGATTGATTGCCTTTCACAAAAATGGACTTGGCGTCAACGTCGTGTTGGTGGATGAAGAAGGCTATCCATACGGCTGAAGCCAATTCAACGATCACGCCACAAGCGAGGCATGAAGGGTTTCCAGTCGTTCCGGATTGACCCCTAGATCAAGTGGTTTACGCACACTCTCTTTCTGAAACCATGCGGTGGAATTTGACGATTACAGTGTTTAATTATGGTCGTCTTGATAAAGTTACAAAGAAGATTCTAACCTCTCAGTTGTGTGAGCAAGCAAAGATTCAATCTTCGGTCACTTTTTGATCAGGGAAGGGTTCTTTGTTTAACAATCGCATTTTAAACAACCAAAGGTTGTGCATGAGATTCTGTTTGTGAAATGTCAGGAGTAGCCGAATTGATTTACCCAACCTGTGATTAGGTGAAGCTGGCATTTTTGCTAACTTCCGTTCGGGTGAAATGCGAAATGTTGCAATTTCCTTTTTTCCCATTTTATGAAATTGTAAATCATGCATCTCGAACATCTCGCCCCACCGCTCGATGGTTGATTTTTCAACGGCTCGATGAGCATCATCGACTATTATCTGCGTGTTTTCGGTTATGTAATCAATCGCTTGCAACAATGTGGCTTCTCTGCCATAAAGGCTTCCAAGCGGCCCGTCAATTAATACCAAATCAAAGGAATTGGGTGCGTTTTTTATTAGGTAAGATCCGATCTTGTATGAGATATAACGGCGACCGAAGAGCTTCATTATTCTCAACGGCCCATAGCGAACATGAATGTTTTTCGCATTTTTGTTGACTCTTGATGATGTAATTTTTCGATATTTTCTACTGTTTTCAAAAGAGATGACATGAGCTTTTGACAACTGTTCGGACCAAAATTCGGTCGAGACACCGCTGCCAAATTCAAGTATGGTTCCAACCTCGTTATTGTCGATATGGTCTTTGAGAAATTTTAGAGTTGCTAAATTAATTGAAGATGGATTAATTCGATGCTTGAAATTATCTTCGATATCTGTCATTTCAGCGCCCCCAGTTGTTGTGTTGATTTGCAGATATTGACATCGAGTTCAGAAAAGGAAATGAATCTTCCATGTTGGAAACTGCAAATGTATTTGTTGCACCTGCTTGGAAACCGGATGATACAACGATGGCCTGGGATGTAGAATTGAGGGCCATAACCGATTATGATTGGAGGAAGTATATATAGCGCGCCACTAATTGAGTTTCAACATTGCTGCGTAACTATTACTCTGAATCGTATAGGGATATTCCTACTCGAATGTCAATTCAGATCACAGATTCTGGTTCAGTCCTCACACAATAGCTCGATTAACCACAGCCGCAGGATTCAAAGTCGAAAAAGTACACATGATTGGTGAAGAACAGAGGATAGATATTCTATCGAGGGCTAACAATAAATTCATGGCAATTATCGGGAGCCAAAAGAGAAGAAGAATGCCATCAAGACACGGTATATCTGTTGTCTTAATTGCAACTCCACAAAACTAGACTTTACTATTTTGAATCCACTTCTACCTCGAGAATTGCAGCAAACTTTTGAGCAGTCTCGTAAAATTTATTCTGCCACCCGCTTTCTTTGGAATTTTTATGGAATACTGTGATTTCAAGTTCCCAATCTTCATCCCATAAAGTGGCACCCCGAATCCATATTCCACCTGCGGCACCAGAATCGTCATTCGAGGAGGAATTTTGGACATTACTCATTTTCACCTTCTTGACTTCGGACAATTTGTGTTCAAAGTATTGGTCTACTCTTCCAAAAAGCGTCGAGTGAAGTTCCAATGTGTCACGGTCTTTATCGATTTGAATCACATAAATACGTAACAATCCACGTTGAGTTGTGAAAATGAAGTAGGGTATGAAGAGGTAAAACGGACCAATACAGATGGTGCCTAAAATGCCAAGAACCATTTCTCGTCTCCCTGTTTGAATCACATCTGCGAGTGATGTCAAAGGAAACACGATGGAAAATACCAACAGAGGAACAAGGAAAATGGAGATGAATACTTTTTCAATAAAAGGATATCCTCCCTTTTCTTGATATTGAGCAGCATGCTCTTCTTGTTCCACAGATTATCTTGTATGAATCTATTTTTAATCTATGCCCCTGCAAATTGCAATCGCTACACAACAGAACAACGAGAACTTCTGAGCGGAGTATTCATGGGTGGCGTTTTACTGGCACTGCCATGCAACCTATTCAGCGTGTAGCAATCGTCGGTGCGGGGAACATGGGTTCCGGTATCGCTCAGAAAACGGCTCAGGAAGAATTCGACGTCCAGATGGTTGACAGAGAGCAACAGTGGGTCGACCGCGGGCAAGGCATCATTCGTGATTTCCTCTCTGAGGCTGTAGAACGGCGCATTTTTTCGCCGGCTCAAGTGGAGGCTATTCAAGGTCGAATTACTGGTGTTGTTGGCGTAGAAAACACAGCCGAAAACACTGACCTCGTTATCGAGGCAGTTTTCGAAGATTTTGACATTAAAACAGCAGTTTTCAATACCTTAGACTCTGCATGTGGGCCCGAAACAATCCTTGCCTCCAACACGTCTTCGCTTTCCGTGAATGCCCTTGCTGAAGCAACGGGTCGAGCAGACCGATTCGTTGGATTGCACTTCTTTTATCACCCGGCAAAGAACCGCTTAGTAGAGGTTATTCCAGCTGAGGCATCAAGCGCTGAAACAGTCGAAAAGGTCGTTCAATACTGTAAGATGCTGGGTAAAGTGGTCATTGTTTGTGGCGACCGACCAGGATTTGTAGTCAATCGATTCTTTGTTCCATGGCTCAATGAAGCATGTTTACTGCTTGAAGAGGGCGTTGCTACTGCTGCACAAATTGATGCTGCAGCATGCAAAGCGTTCCGAATCGGGTTGGGGCCCTTTGGCCTCATGAACCTCACTGGCCCACCGATTGCTCTGCATTCTACGGATTACCTTGCTGAGCAACTCCACACCCCTCGCTACACCGGTGCTCAAAACCTACGGGACCTCATCGAAGCGAATGAGCACTGGGATGTATCTGGCGATCAAACATACTCCCCTGAACAGTACGCTGCAGTCGCAGAGCGACTCTACGGTGTCGTCTTTGGCGTTGCAGCACAAATTGTCGAAGAAGGCGTTTGTTCGATGGAAGATGTGGACCGCGGGGCGAAAGTTGGACTACGCTGGGCGCGAGGCCCTTTCGAAATGATGAACCGTGTTGGTATTCAAGAAGCCCATCGCATGGCACAAGCCTACGCTGATTTGAGTGCTGAAAGCGACCCTGAGCGTTCATGGACCGTTCCTGAATACTTCTCCAAGCAAGCGCAAGCGAACCAAGGATGGAACTTCTCGTACGTCGATGTAAGCATCGAATCTGGAGTTGCTACGCTCACCATCAATCGACCCGAAGCCATGAATGCGCTCAATGAAACGGTTGTTGGACAACTGAACGATGCTCTTGACCTTGTCAATGCAGATGCAGAAGTTCACACCATTGTGCTCGATGGTGCTGGCAAGGCATTTGTTGCGGGTGCAGATGTCAAGTTCTTCGTTGATAAAATCAGAGCGGAATCAATCCCTGACATTGTCACGTTCACCGCTGATGGACACACCATGCTTAACAAATTGGAATCATCAAAGAAGACCACTGTTGCATTGACGACTGGTCTTGCTTTGGGCGGTGGTTTAGAACTGGCTCTTGCTTGCGACTATCGAATTGGTACCCGTCGTACACAGTTCCGTTTCCCTGAGACTTCCATCGGTATTTACCCCGGATTGGGCGGTACACAACGGCCTGCTCGTATTTGCGGCATTCCCGCTGCACGCTGGTCCGTTCTCGCTGGTAATTTCATGGATGCACAAACTGGATATGACCTTGGTCTTCTCACCCACTTGGTTGATGTGGCTTCGGTTGATTCATGCGTTGCAGAATTGGCATCGGCCGGTAAACCGGACAACAAATACCCCGGTGCACCTACAAACCCTTCCAGTCCAGCAGCTGCTTTTGCTGCCTCGTTTTACAGCGATGAGAACATGGCATCCATCATGAACGGAACATGCCCAGAAGGGTTTGACTCCGAGGATAAGATTGTTTCACGTCAATTGAAATCTCTCTCTCGAACCGCACCAATCGCTTTGAAGATGGCCAGTGATTTGATTGACGCCACTTCGGCTACTGAATTACCTGCAGGACTCCAGATGGAACTCGATCAGTTAACTGATATTTTCTCAACTGCTGATTCGCTCGAAGGTTTGTCTGCACTCATCGAAGGTCGAAAACCGTCGTATTCAAACTCGTGATTAAGCCCATTGGTTCTGGAGCTCTTCCATTTGTTTGATGAGCGCCACGATGTCCAGAGTTTCTTCCTGTTCGTGAGCAAGTTCGATTCGATTCTTGACTGCTTGAACGAATTCATCTTCTGGTTTTACACCCGTGATGTTTTCGATGAAGTCTTCCAGTGAAGTCCCCTTTCCTTGAGCAATCGCAATACGTGCTTTGATTTTCTCAGCGTCGTCCTTCGGCTTTCGGATTCCACTCATGCTCTCACCTCTTCGGTGTTGAGGTTGCTTTCATACCAATCTCCCCAGGGAATTATTTCTTCATCTGACCAATCGCTCAGCGGACCGTTGGATGCAATTCTTGCAGTATCTTCACTCAACGGAAGCATTGTGGCGTTGTGAGCGCACTTGACTCCAGGTGAACCGAGAACCATTGCTTTCGTAACGATGCCCACTCCGATGGAAAGGCTTCGGGTGTCTGTTCCGGACCAATACGCACTGAACCCAGGATGTGTATGCACCCAGAGTTTGAACGGTGCAACGCATCCTACCGGTGGTGAAAGTTGGACGAAACCTGAAGTCCCCCAATCGATCGAAATGACATTCTCTGCATCGATAAGCACCGATGTTTCAAGACCGGCGAGAACGGATATTGCATAGACGACATCCCATCGGCCGTTCTGTGCTGCACGCTGTTGTACATCGAGCAAGACTTCGTCGTCAATCTGCCGTTGCTGAGCCATTTCAGTCACATGAGACCACATATCTTCATCGACATTGAGTTGCTCAAGTCCAGGAATGAAAATCATGCCTTCACCTCCATTGACGGAGTGCTGACCTTCGGGAATTCGAAACTTCCGTACGTTAGGCTTCCAATTGATTGCAAGGGCGCGCGCCTACCTCTCAATTGTTGTAGAATCCACTGAGCACCGAATGTCCCAGCGATGGAAAATCCGAATTCGAGATTTCCTGCATCGAGCGCTCCCTCCACTTGGCAACTCATCGGTTCGTGGTCGGGTGTCATCTGAGCCACTAAGTTTGGATTTGAATCTGAAGTGAATACCATCCAGCCATCACCAGAGCATCTCAAATCAATCCAAGGCACGTCAAGGGAATGAACGAGGCGTCGTGGCTCGGGCCGATCCACACAAATGATGACGAAATCATACCCATTAAGTTGTTCAAAATCTCTCAAGTTTTCCGCAACTGGGCGTACTTGTAGGCCATTGGCTTTGGACCATTTATCCGCTAGAGCATCCACTTTGAATGCCCCGATATCGGCTGCACTGTAATTCTGGTGACCGAGGTTTGAGGCTTCAACGGTATCGCCATCCATCAAAGTGATTTTGGCACCGAGTTGTATTCGCTCAAGTGCGGGAACCAGCAGGTCAACAACGGTTGTTCCGATGCCTCCGGCACCAATTATCAGCACTGATTTTTGCGGCAAGTCTTCTTCCATGAACAAGTAAGGATTCGACAATATATAATCTCAGTTTCACGCAGACACCATTCGTTCAGGTTCATTAATTTCCTTATCTGCATTGAAGCATTCCACGACGCCCATCGTTGCCATGGTACTCTATGCAATCCACTCTCTTTGTAATACGCCTACGTCCCAAAGGCATGTTCTTTTTACACACAATCTTACGCGACGATTGAAAAAGGGAGGCGCTAACGGAGATACATGAACGGCAAGACAGCAATGATTACCGGTGTAACGGGCCAAGACGGTTCCTATCTTGCTGAATTACTCCTTGAGAAGGGGTATACGGTTTATGGATTGGTTCGCCGGGTCTCTCAACCGACCTCCGGTCGTAGCCTCATCAACCACTTGATGGAGAACGACAACTTCCACCTTCTCAACGGCGACCTCGCCGATCAAAACTCCATTGACAACGCTGTTTCTCGTGCTCAGCCTGATGAGTTCTACAATCTCGGAGCAATGTCCTTTGTTCCTGAATCATGGCGTTCGCCAATGATGACTGCAGATATTACCGGTCTCGGTGCTCTGCGATGCCTTGAAGCAATTCGCAAGAATGCTCCCGAGTGCCGATTCTACCAAGCTGGTTCATCCGAACAATACGGTAAAGTTCGTGACGTTCCTCAAACCGAAGCGACTCCATTCCACCCACGTTCACCCTACGGTTGTGCTAAGGTGTTCGCTTTCGAAATCACTCGCAATTACCGAGAATCCTATGACATGTTTGCTTGCACTGGCATTCTATTCAACCACGAAAGTCCTCGACGTGGACTTGAATTTGTCACACGTAAGGTGACAATGACGGCTGCTCGAATCTCTCAAGGCTTCGATGAGTGCCTATGGATTGGAAACGTCGATGCAAAGCGCGATTGGGGATTTGCAGGGGACTATGTTGAGATGCAATGGCGTATGCTGCAACAAGACACTCCAGGCGACTATGTCGTTGCCACCGGCCGAACACACAGTGTTCGTGACATGATTACACTCGCTTTCTCTCATGTTGGCATGGATCTTGTCTGGTCCGGTGAAGGTGTTGACACCATCGCAACCGATCAAAACGATAACGTTCGAGTTCGCACGAACCCCAAGTTCTTCCGACCAGCAGAAGTCGACTTGCTGATTGGAGACCCTGCTCTTGCAGAGAAAGAACTCGGTTGGGTGCCAGGTACTTCGTTTGAGGATTTGGTTCAAATGATGGTCGATTCGGACATGAGTATTGTCCAAGAAGCCGTGAACGGTGGTTACGCTCCACCGATTCCACCTGAGTGATGAAGGAGGCCATAAGATGGCATTTCCACTTCTCTATTCGTTCCGAAGATGTCCTTACGCCATGCGTGCTCGCATGTCCATCGTTCGAAAGGAATACCAAGTTGAACTTCGAGAAGTAGTCTTGAGAGATAGGCCGGCTCACATGATGGAAGTCTCGCCTAAGGGCACGGTACCAATACTCGTTTTGGAGAACGGTACGGTCATTGAGGAAAGCCTTGAGATTATGCAACACGTACTTGATTGGACGCTTTCTGATGAGGAGCAACATTGGATTTCACGCAACGATGAGGAGTTCAAATTCCATTTAGATCGGTACAAATATCCGAATCGGTACGAGAATGTGGATGAAATCAAACAGCGAACTGCAGCCTCGTCTTACCTTTCTGATTTGGACACACGTCTCGGCGAGATGCCCTCGATGAGCGAGGCGTTAAGCGATGCATTGTTTCCTTTTGTTCGTCAATTTGCAAATCACGATCGAGATTGGTTTGATGTTCAGCCTTGGAGTAATGTACATTCATGGCTCTCAAACAATTTGAACAGTGAGGCTTTCAAAACCTGTATGAAGAAATTCAAACAATGGGCAGAGGGCCATGAGCCCGTTGTCTTCATTGATTAACGGCATCACCTTCATACCGCATGTCGTTGGGTTTCGATTTATGAGTGACGATAGCATTTGGGATGCAGCAGATAAGAGAGACATTGGAACTTTAAGAGAACGTTTCACAACCTTGGAACGCTCTACTTATGCGAACCCTCGTATGACTATGCTGGATGATTCAGTCGGCATGGTTGCTGAAAGAGCACCGCCGCTCATTGGTGCGATCATAGCCATTGCAACTGGAATATTAACGCCTCTTTTCGTAAATTCACAATTCGGCCCTCTGGAGGCTCCTGACATTATTCTGCTTGGCGTAGTTCTTTTCGTGTTTGGCGGCGCAGGTCTCTTTTTGCTTAGTCGACATTTCCGTGGCGATAAATGGCTTTTTATCCATGAAAATCATCTTGAGTTCCGTCTTGAAAAAAGCGAGAAAGGCATTCCAGAGGCGCACAAACATATCCTTTCCTCAGACGTTGTCAAAATCATTAGCCACGAACGCATCACAGAAACTATGGACGAAGATCACAATACCGATATGACCGTGAGTCAAGTCACAAGTATACTGGTGTACAATCCAGATGAACCTGAATCGAGAACAGATACAGAACTCAGTAATTGTGTGACCGACATTCGTTCTCGAACGAGAGAGGAATCCGATGCAATAGCAGCAGCACTCAACTTGTTGATTCTCGGTACACCTCTTCCATCACAGAGTTCATCTTACACCCCATCATCTCTCTCGGAAGAGTCAAACAACACGGTTCGAAATGTATTGATTGCCATCCCTCTTGTTGCACTCATCGCCTTTGTTGCGGTATTCATGACTTAAACCGATGAAACAGCAAAGAGTGGAATTATCGAAACCGTATCTGCTCAGTTCGCCATCTGTAAATGCTTGACAGACGGTGCGATTCCTAAATCATCAGGGAAGAACATGGTCGGTTCGGGAATTGGAATTGGCGAGATTTCTTGCCCGACCAGTGCCACTCGACTCGGACGTGAATCTGACAAAATCTTTCGGCCAGTCAAGGGTGCAATTTTGGCAGAGAAATCCATGATATCTTCATGGCTTGGCATGTTTTCAACACCGAGATTTTCTCGGCTGTGTCCAACGAAAACATAGCCCTTGTTTTCGATATAATCGGGATCTGCTCGCATGTCAAGAGCAGCAAATTGCTTGATGTGTTCATCGGACATGTTGATACCCTTCATCAGCGTGTGCCTGCATACGATTCGTGTATCAAGAGACGGCAAGAGGTCGAGTGTTTCTGAGAACTTGTCCCAAGCGTTATCGTTCCATTTTGGCTTACAGACTTCATCGAAGACCTTCTTATTTGGAGCATCGACCGAAACATAGAGCTGCGTTGGCAAGGTGTCCAATTTTTCGATGACCTTTGGTAGCGTACCGTTGGTTACAAGCATGGTTGTCATGCCATGCTTGTGGCACAGGTCCATGTATTCGGAAAGGCGAGTGTAAAGGGTTGGTTCGCCGTTCAGTGAGATTGCAACGTGCTTTGGGTTTTGAGCGTCCAGCCACTTTTCCCGAGGCACTTTTGGATTGCCTCCAAACCCAGACAGCAGTCTGCGTTGTGCGCGAACGGACTCGTACAGGAGGTCCAGGGGGTCTTGATCGGTGAGTTCCAATGTGTCCATGTGCGGTTCACGCCAGCAGTATGTGCAGGCAAGATTGCACTGGTCGACAACCGGTGACATTTGCATGCAATTGTGACTTTTAACTCCGTAGAATTTACCCTTGTAGCACTGTCGATCTCGGAGAAGAGATTCCTTGGTCCAGTGGCATGTTTTAACGCCACCGTGTTCACCAACAATGTGGTAACGTTGCTTTTGCAGTTTTGCTTTTAACGCGAGGTCCATTCCAGCCATGAGGCTCACTCCTAGTCCGATTTCCACTGTTGTGCTGGGCACGGTCGGGAAGGGGCTCTGATAAGCGGTCGTCCAACTTCTTCGCTATCAATGCCTCGCTCATCGCTTGAGGATTGGTAGGAAGGCGTTTGCAGCTTTCTCACAGGCGTTTGCAACATCGTCAAGCCGTTGCAAGACACGGTACATGTGCATAGCAGCCAGGGGTTCATCGTCTCCATTCGTAAAGACATAGCCTGCAGCATTGGCTTCGACAACATCCGCTTCGTGTTCCTTGATGTTCACTTCTCGGATGAGTTCGGCGAGTTTGGTCTTCGCTGCTTTGGTCTCTCCGCTGATGGTGTAGTCGCGCAATGCTTCGACAGCATCTTCGTACTTGGCGACAGTTTCTGCTACTGCGTTCGCCATGTCCTTGAGATTTTCTTTTGCTTCCTTATCATCAAACAGTGGTCTGAATGCTATCTGTTCCGCCACATTTTGAGCATAATCTGCGATTCGGTCTTGCCGAGTAACCATGTAGAGGAAGTCATCGTAACTCACATGGACACCAAATCGAATGTCTTCGCCGGCAAGACGTCGAACTTCAGTCTTGACATTGTCAGCCTCGAGTTCAGCAGCAATTGTCGCATCAATGGCTTCGGATGCATCCTTGCCATCGCAAGCGGTATTTACGGCATCAAGCATGTGTTCAACGGTCTTCTCGACTGCCTTGGCGTGTTCATGGAACAATTCAAACGGTGTTGTGTCGCTGTTTATTTGGCCAGGTCCTTCACCACCAGCACCTGCATCAGACAGAGCATCTTCCACATGGATTTCACCGCTGCTCTTCCAGATAGCAAATCCAACAGCCATGAACGAGAGAGGGAGCAGGACAATCATGTTGAGAGAATCTCCACCAGAGGCGACAAACAGTACGATTGCACCGAAGGCTGCGGCGGGAACACTGGCCACCCAAGAGGCAGCAATTTTACCGAACACTCGGAAGTCAACGGCCTTGGCGCCGCCCGCTAGGCCGACTCCAACCACTGCACCGACGAGGGTATGCGTGGTTGAAACAGGCACTGCCAAAAACGGCATTGAGAAGACGAGGATTGTTGTCGCTGCACCAAATTCGGCAGCGAAACCACGAGTCGGGGTAATATCTGTAATTTTCTTACCGATGGTTTCCATGACTCTCCATCCCCAGGTCATCACACCGATGGCGATACCAGCGGAGCCGAGCAAAATCAGCCACAGTGGAATCGGTGCTTTCTCCATGAGTTGGCCACCGTCGCTGCTGAGAACTTGCCATACAGCAGCCATAGGTCCAATCGCATTGGAACGGTCGTTTGCGCCGTGTGCGAAAGCAACGTACGCTGCGGTAATAATTTGCAACCAAACGAAGATACGTTCAACGCCACGGAAACCGCGCTTTTCTTCATTGATGTCGATGCGGCGAAGGACGAGATACAAGCCCAGGCTTGCAATGGCTCCAATGACTGCAGCCAAGAGAAGAGAGTTGATTGGGAACCAAGCGTTGTCAGCAAATGGATTGAATACACCGTTTTCTTTGACAGGTAGCCAGTCGTATTTACTTTCAATCCACCCTTCATTGTCGGCTTTTGAGAAGAACCCTTTCAGAGCCTTGAATTGGAGTGCAAGGCCTAGGACGAAGAAAGTCGGGAAAGCGAGAATTGGGGCCAACCATTGCGATCGGTCAACAGGGTTCTCTGAATCCAAAATGGTCTTCTTGATGATGAAGTAGGAGAAGAAGGCAAGTAAGCCACCCATTAACGGGCTAGCAACCCAAGACATGACGACTTTTTGAACAACTTCCCAATCGATGAGTGTTGTATCGTGTTTGACTTCAAGAATGAGTCCAACGCCGATGATTCCACCAATGATGGAGTGTGTCGTGGACACCGGGAGTCCATACCGAGTGGCGATGGTGAGCCAAGTTGCAGCAGCCATCATAGCAGCAATGAATCCGAAAGCTATGTCTTGAGAAAAGGCAGCGTCAACCATTGGGTCAGAGAAATCTACTGAGAGAATGCCTTTTCGAACTGTATCGGTAACTGCGTCACCAGCAAAGAAAGCACCGCTGAATTCGAAGACCGCTGCAATGAGGACTGCTTGTTTGAGCGTAAGTGCTCGTGAGCCAACGGATGTGCCCATTGCGTTTGCGACGTCATTCGCTCCGATGTTCCATGCCATGTAGGCGCATACGACCAATGCTAATCCAATCAAGACCATTGTGATGGGTTCCATGGTTCTACTCAACCCAGTTCAGTATATATTCAAAATCATGTATATTCTATATAGGTCAATTTAGACGGGTGGGATGATACTATGGCGTTCGGACCTGGAGAACATGAAGTTAGGAAACTACAGAGTACCGGTGGCAGCACCTTCACAGTCAGTCTTCCAAAGCCGTGGGTTGTTGAACAACAACTCAAGGCCCGCGATTCACTGCGCGTCGATTGGAGGCCCAGCGGAGCCCTCCGAATCACTCCGCTCAATTCGAGTGGCGCTCAAGAGAACAACGTCTCTTTTGATGCCGAATCATTGCCCGAAAACAGCCTTCATGACCACCTCATGGGTGCCTATATATCTGGGGCAGATAACATCTCAATCCGTCTCAATCCGAGCTTTAAGAAGGCTACCTCAATGCAAATCCGTCGTTTTCTTCGCAGCACACGTGGTTTCGAAATCTTTGAAGAAAGCGATGAGCAGATAGACCTCAAATGTTTGATGAATGCTGGAGATATGCCACTGCATGCGAGCCTCAACAGGATGTACTTGCAGGTGACGTCTCTCATCCGAGATATTGGGAGCGTGTTTGATGGCGAAGACAGAGAATACCTTTCAGATGCTGAAGAAAGAGAAAGTGAAGTCGATGCAATTCTGTACCTAATTGAAAGACAAGTCCGAATATTACTCGATTCACATCTTGTTGCGACCAAGTTAAACCTCTCACGGACGCAAGCTCTTGAATACACAAACTTGGCTCGTTCTCTCGAAAGAATGATGGATCACGCGTACACAATGTCGCAACTTATCCTTGAAAACCCACAGATTACCAGAACCCTTTCAGGTGCTACCGCTTTAGAAAAGATACCGGATTGGCATGCATCGCTCAAGGAATTGATGATTAACATTCGAACCAGGGACTCTTTCCGAATCGAAGAGGCACGGCGAACTCTGAAGGACATCCAGCACGTCCTCGTATTGCACGAACAAGATCTGCTCGCCAACCATCGCCAAAACGAATGGATGGCGTTTGATCTGAGTCTTTCCGAGTCGGTCCGAAGGCTCTGCGCTTACTCGCGTGATTTTGGTGAAATCCTTCTCAACATGAAGGTTTTCGGGGAAATTCGACGCAATGCGTAGAAGTGTTATTAAAAACACTTACTTTATTTTATGCACCTATGTGTTGGCAAATTTACCACGCCTTGATATAGGGCCGGTTCCAAATATACACTGTAGCAAACAACAACTACAGGCGGAAGTACAATGGACCAAAACTTAGAAACATACGTAGACAAAATAATGAATGAACAAGAACATCGAAGTGGTATTTTTACCAACCTCTTCGATGTCGTCGTCGGTGCCATCTCGGACTACCGATGTGGAGCTGATACTCGAGGCGCTTACTCGACTCGCCGAGGTGTTCTTTGATGGACGACTACCTTTCGAGCTATGTTGATCAGGTACTTGATTCGCAAGAATACCAAAGCGGCATTTTCCGCAATGGTTCTTTCTTTCAGCGTCTAATGCGCCGGTTTTCCAAAGAATGAAGCCAGCCTTTACATGGGTGCGACGCATGCATAATGCATGAATCAGCGATGGATACCTCACTTGTGGGGCCTTCTTACCCCGCTGGTCACGTTCGTCTCCTTGTATTTTGGAGGCCTCTGGATGGCATCGACTGCGGTGCTTCTTCTTGGAGTCTACCCTTTCTTGGAAATCATACTTGGACGCTCTTCATCAACTGACCCTCTCCAAGACGGACGAGCTCACAGCGTTCTTGCACATCTGCACGCTCTTTTCCCGATCTTCTTGGTTGCTGCTCTTTTGTGGCGTGTTTCAGTAGATGGACTCAGTTCTCTCACTCTACTCGCAGTATTGTCTGTTGGTCTCTCCAACGGCGCCTCAGGAATTGTCGCAGCCCACGAACTGGGCCATCGTCGCCCCCGCTCTTTCAGCTGGTGGTGTGCGCGTCTGTCGCTCTTCTCCGTACTTTACCTTCACTTCACTACTGAACACAACCACACCCATCACAAACATTGGGCGCGTCCTGTTGACCCGACTTCATCCCCATGGGGGAGAGGCATTTACTTCCATGTCCTGCAAACAGTTCCTCGCCAGTTGAAGGGCGCTTACAAGGCCCGACCTGCCGACACACGCAACGCCCTTCTTGTGGAAGCGGTTTTGCTTGCTGGACTCCTCATCGCTGCTTGGCCGCTAATGGTAGCGTTCCTGGGACAAGCTGCCGTAGCCATTTTCCTTCTTGAATTCGTCAACTACATCCAACACCACGGTCTGAACCGTGGTATTGATGAGCGTGCAAACGCATCCCATGCTTGGGAAAGCCGGCATCGCCTTTCACGTTGGACACTGCTCGAGTTGCCGTTGCATCCGTCGCATCACCTCAAATCCAGCACTCCGTACCATCGATTGACGGTCCATGACGAAGCGCCTCAACTTCCGGCTGGATATTACGGCATGTTTTGGCTGGCTCTCTTGCCGCCCATATTCGGTAGGATGATGCAGAAACAACACGAAGCATCTGCATGATTTGTCCACTCCTCAAACGGGGTAAGGGCGTTGTTCGTACTGGACAAAGTTATTTATACCGAAGGTCAGACCGGCGGTTTGAAGTGTGCTTATGCCCCTCAACCGATTCCTTAATCTTCCGCAAGAAGACAAGGAACGGGTGCTCGGGATTTCCAAAGCTCAGTTCGCAATCAATGGCTACGATGCTACGTCCCTCAATCTTCTCTTGAAGGAGCTGGAAATCTCAAAAGGGCAGTTCTACTATTGGTTTGAAGACAAGGCTGATTTGTTTTTCACCGTCATGCAAGAAGGACTGGATGCGCTTCGTTTGCGTTTGGATGAACATGGCCATCCGACCTCGGCCACAGCCTACTGGAATCACATGCGTGAGTCCAGGCTCATCACAGAGCGGTTTTGGGACGACAATGGTTTTGTTGAGATTGGACAAATGGTCTCCCAACAAATTCCACCAAACCACCCGATTTACGAACGGCTTGCCGTATGCAGTGCGCCGCTTCAAAGCCATTTCCGTGAAGGTCTCAGATTAGGCCAAGAATGGGGGCTGGTGCGCACTGACCTTTCGATTGAGATTCTTCAAAAATTGACCGATGGCGTCGGAGATGCATTTTACGAACCGATGCTCCAAACGTACACTAAGGGTAAGCCACCGACTGAGGAAACCCTGTTGCTTCACGACTTACTCGGGCAAACCCTTCGTATGATTCTACGACCTGTCGACGAAGATGCGATGAATTGAATGTAAAACAGGTATTCATATATTGATTTGGAGAAAATAAAGATTAGGAGGAAATGAAAATGTTAGAAGTTACCAACCTCACGAAGGCTTTCGGGTCTGGATCCAACAAACTGCAAGTTCTGAAGGGCGTGGACATGAAACTCAAACAAGGCGAGATGGTTGCCCTCATGGGCCCATCAGGCTCTGGAAAATCGACCCTTCTCAACATTATTGGGGGCTTGTTGGCCGGAGACAGCGGTGAAATCCATCTGAACGACCAAAAGTACGGTAAAAAGAATCCATCCAGTGTTGTTCACATCCGCAGAGATCATGTCGGATGGATTTTCCAAGACTTCCATCTTTTGGACAACCTCACTGCAGTTGACAATGTAGCAATGGCTCTCGAATTATCTGGAATGAATGCCAAGGATGCAGAAGCTGCTGCCAAGGTTGCCCTCGCTAAAGTCGGTCTTGAAGATCGTATGAATCACGTTCCGGACCAGTTGTCAGGCGGACAACAGCAACGGGTAGCAATCGCTCGTGCGATTGCCGGAAATCGTCCGTTGTTATTGGCTGACGAACCAACCGGTAACCTCGATATTGCGAGCGGCAGAGAAGTTTTGCAACTGTTCAAAGACCTCTGTCACGATGAAGTAAATCCGATTTCAATCCTCATGGTTACCCACGACCCGGATTTGGCTTCAAACGCCGACCGTATGTTGCTGCTGAACGATGGAAGGACCGAAGCGTCGGACATCCGCTCCGCATGGGGACTGGATGAAGAAGAAATTAGAGGTGAAGAAGAATGACCAAGGGAGATGAATCTCACGAACTTGAAGCAACAGATTTTGCTTCGTCTCGAAACATTGGTCAAAGAATCGTTCACAAGTTGGCCGAAACGCCATCGCAACTCCGTCTCGCAGGTTTGAGTGCTTGGCGCGGTAAAGAGCGTGGGCTTGCGGTCATTGCTGGTGTTTTCCTCGCATCACTTGTTATTACGACTGTTCTTGCCTATGGTGTTGGCCTCTCGCAACTCTTCTTCGAGGAATCTCTCTCAGGCGAGCCTTTCGATGCAAAAATCGAGTACGCCCGCACACCAGTCGAAAACAGCAGTGGTTGGTCAAACAACACGACGACGATGACCGGAGTTTGTGATGAATTGATGGAGGAGTTCAGTGAGTTCAGCGACTGTACACTGGTTCTGGGCCGTCAAGGCATACACAGTGGAGGATTCTTCAATCAAGATTTCCTTGTTGCTCAACCACTTGAAATGTTAGCAATTACCGACGATGCGAATCCATATTGGGGTAATGTGACGTTCGATTATCCAGAGTTAGCCGACGCAGGACCGCCAATTTCTTCGAGCCGCGCTGTACGCTTCCTCGGACCTGAAGCGTTCGATGGAGAATTTGCTGACCGGCTCGGTGAAAACATCATCGCAGGCCTTGGCGAATGGCCAAGTCCAGAGAACGTCAGCGCTCAGCGTGGCGTGGTTCTTCCCTCGACAGTGGCTTCCGAAGCCAAGGCCAATGTAGGCGATGTGCTTGACACACTTACTTTCGCTTACGTGGTCGATGAATCAACTCTCCTTGAAGCGACGGTTAACAACGAAAACTGCGATGGAGAAGTCACTCCTGAACAGAACGAAATGGTCTACTGCCGTATGCCAATGACCGCCACAAACCTCACCGTTCTTGGAATCTATGAGCCATGGGATTTAGGAAATCCGACTCTCGGGCCGAACCCAATTTTCACGACTTGGGAAGTGCTCGAAGAGACACAGCGTGCTGCATTGATGGACAACGACCACATGTATCTCGGGGTGACCATTGATCGAGGACAACTGCCAACCAGTTCGACTGCTGATGCAGCAGAATGGCTTGAAGACCTTGGCACCCGCGTCCAAGATGGAAGTTACACCGACGAAGGCGTTGAACTGTACTATACCGACATTGTGAGCGGTACAATCACTTTCCTGAACATCTTCCTTGGCTTGATCCAGATTTTCGATTACATCATTATGATACCAATCGTCATTCTCTCGATTGCAGTGCTCATTTACGGATTGGTACTTTCACTTGAACAACGGCGTAGAGAGGTGAGTATACATCGCGTAATAGGTGCCGACGGCCCACGGCTGCAAAGTATGGTGCTGTTGGAACTTTTCGTCATGTCATCAGTGGCATGGTTAGCCGGATATTTACTGGCCCTTTTCGCCGTTCCGATCGTTCTCTCTGCAGTCGGCTTCATGGAGTTTAGGACGGGAGATTTCGATGTCAATCCAACCTTGGGTATTGGCTCAACGATTTTCACTGCGGTAACGACCCTCGGTCTAGCGCTCCTGTTCGGCAGGAGCAGAGCTCGGGATTTCATCGCTCTTGAAATTGAAGAAGGTGTACGTAAGACAACTGCAAAGTCCGAACCAAAGCGGTGGCTTCACTGGCTTTCCTTCTCGTTTGGAATGCTCGCAGTTACCGATGCCTGGCTCAAACTTAACGGCAGTGAAGACGGTCTCAACCTCAACTTCTTCGTCAACGGCTTACTCGGAATCATTGGACCGTTTGCGCTTTGGATTGGCGGTGCTTTGCTGCTCGGACGAATTGGAGCACGCGGCCCACAAATCATGCAACTCATCCTCGGAAGAACGCCCTTGCTTAACGATGTAAAGCGCGGCTTGAAAGGCTCTGGCTCCGCCGAGTCAGTGAACCGCCTTGCGGTCATTATGTTGCTCACACTTTCCATTGTAACGCTTGCAGCAGTTCAAGGATACACTGGAACATTGGTGGATGAGAAAACCGTCGATGCAACGGTTGGTGCGGATCTACAGATTACACTCGAACAACAATACACTGAGGCCGAGGTTCTCGGACTGGTTTCGAACTTCACTGAAGCGGACGTCACCGCCACTGCAACGACGGTACCAAGTCTGTTCTTGAACGATGTGAACGGTGGAGATAAGTTGCTGACTTGGATTCTGCTGGATGACAACGAAGATGTCCTACGTTGGAGCGAACAAGCGATTCCGGGCGAGGATACGGGTAAAGCCATGGCAGCCTACCGAAACGATGGATTCTCCGCAGGTGAAGATGCAGCGTATTCTTTGGATATTGCTGGTTCTGGCCGTGGTGACGAAAACCAACTGAACGACAAATTGCTGAAGCCTTCCGACAAGCAGAGTGAAGAAATCACCTTCCTGTGGGAAAAACTCGAATTCAATTTCAGCAGTGGAGGTACCGACCAAGCTGACCCGAACGCCTTGTTTGTTGCCTACGCCTCCCTAATGGAAGGAGACTGGTCTGGATTGAACCTCTCAGGACAAGACCTCAGCGGCCGAGACTTCGGCGCAGTTGATCTCACTGGAACTGACCTATCGAATGCCAACCTTGCCGGTGCAAACTTAGGGCAAGCGCTCCTGTTTGACACCAACCTCGATGGAACTGACCTTTCAGAAGCCAATCTCAAAGAAGCCGTAATCGTGAACTTCATGGGTGGCTCAATGGAAGGAGCGAACTTCATTGGAGCAGACTTAACCGGAGTGTTTGGCTTCGCTGACTTATCTACTGCAACGCTTGGAAACGCAACCTGTCCGGACGGAACCTCCGCCGAAGACACATCGTGTGCTTCCGGTCTATCGCAAGTCCCTCCGCCACTTGCTGCTCCTCTGTTCTTGGCTGATACCAATGTGCAGATTGTCATCACGCCGTATACTACCCCAATGAATTACATTGGCGTTCACGAATACATTCCTGGTGTGAGTGCAGCGACCATGAGTTCTTCACTGATTATCGGTGAATCATCGTGGCTTGCTTTGGTTGGGCCGGATGAAGTTGCCAATTACTCATCCACCACTTGGATTGTCGAAGTTGACGGCGTAGGTGGCGAGAAACTAGAAGCGCTTGCTTCAACGCTGTCTGCAGACTTCCGGGTCTCCAGTGTCCTTGACTGGTCGAGTACACACAAGAGCGTTGAGCGTAACGGAGGACTGATTTTCGGAACACCCGGTCTTCTTTCCTTGCAGTTCGTTGTCGCCAGTATCGCCGCTGTTGCTTCCAGTTTCGTTTTCCTTTCGTTGGTGTTGAGCCAACGCCAGAAGGAACTCGCAGTTCTGCAAGCAATTGGTGCATCGCCAAACCAAATCATTCGTTTGGTGTTGTTTGAGATTCTCTCGATTGTCATGGTTTCCATGGCTCTCGGAATTGTTCTTGGAATCGGTGTCGCTTTGTCGTTCAACGGGTTCTTTGACATCTTCGGATTCATTTTCCAAATATTTGGAGGTTCATCGACCACGATAGAACGGACGTTGGTGTATCCTTGGACTCAACTGCTGTTGGTGTCCTTGTCGGTGTTTACCGCTGTTGTCATCGCTTTGTTAGTGACCACACGTCGTGCATTGAAGTCAGACTTAGCCAGTGTGCTCAAGGGGGAGTGAAGTATGAAAGAAAGTATCTTGAGATCTGATGGACTTTACCACGTGTACGAATCGAAAGCTGAAGACGGCAACGTCGTCGCTCTACGAGGACTTCACATCGATATGAAAGAAGGCGAGGCAATCGCAGTCGTCGGGCCCTCTGGCTCTGGAAAATCAACGTTGATGAAGTGCCTCGGTGGATTGATGAAGGCCAGTGCTGGGTCGGTATCTCTTGCAGGAAACAACATGACTCGCCTTACTGGGCAAGAATTGGTTGAATTAAGACAGAAGACCGTTTCGTTCATTTTCCAAGAAGGTAACCTTCTACCGCAAATGAATGCCCGCGATAATGTGGCTCAACCGCTTCGTCATCAAGGTGTTTCTTCTCGAAAAGCGCTGAAACTTGCCGACGCAATGCTTGACCGTCTTGGAATGATTCATCGAGCCCACGCTTTGCCAATGATGCTCAGCGGTGGTGAGCAACAGCGTGTTGCTATTGCTCGCGCATTGATTACCAATCCACGTCTTATTTTGGCCGATGAACCGACAGGTGCTCTGGACCCAGTCACAAGTCGAGAAGTGCTGGCCTTGTTCAAAGATCTGCACCAAAACGACGGCGTATCGTTTTTGATTGTAACCCACTCGAAAGAAGTCGCAGCGTTCGCCAACCGTTCACTGGAACTACGTGATGGACGGTTCGTAGCTGAACACGGTGAGAATGTGGATGTTGAAAACCTCGGAAAAGACCGTGAACTCATCATTGATGAGACTGGTACGGTGACACTGCCTCCGGACTTGTTGGTACGGATTGGTGGCGCTGGCCGATACACGGTTGGCAATGCAGACAGCGGTTATCTTTCGCTTCAGGGCGAAGCCGTGGAATCCATGGGTAAGATGGAACTCGCATCGACATGTCCTGCTTGCAAGCACCAATACGACGGTATTGAGGAGCAACTTTGTCCTTCGTGTGGTTCAAGTAGACCGATGGTCGAGGTCAAAGCATGAAGAGTGTCGTCTCGCTTGTCGGTTACCTCGAAGGATTCTCGTTTCTCATTTTGATGGGATTTGCTATGCCAATGAAGTATATTGCAGGTGATCCAAGTTGGGTCAGCCTCATGGGTTCACTGCACGGTGGTCTTTTCCTCGCTTACCTTGGATTGTTGTTCCTTGGCGTCGGTAAACACTGGACCTTCACTGCTTTGATTCATGGATTCATTGCTGCGGTCGTGCCAGCAGGCCCCTTCTTGTTTGAAGGGCTGCTCATTTCTGGTGAATACGACCTTGATGAGTAATCAAACGGTAATGTAACGTGCCACACCGTACGGTGGCTCGATTTCAGTTGAATCAATTCCAACCCACTTTTGTCGTATGCTTTGTTCAGCAACATGGCCGATGAACTCCTTTCTTCCTTCATCGTTGGACAGAATCCATTGTTCCACTGTGTATGCTTCTCGAACTTCTTTATCAGCGACACATAGAACGAGATCGACCTTCGCAATTCGAGTTGCTGAAAGTCTCCATGAACGTCGAGTTGCGTCATAGAGTTCACTTGGTGTCATACCACGACGCCAAGATTGGCTTATTTTCAGAACGAGAATTTCCTTTTTCATCTTCAATCAACTCAAGCGGATTTGACACCTTCGGGCCACAGAACGAGAATCAACGTCTTACCGCGTGTCTTTGGAGTGTGCGTCGTTTCACGGTTCATCCATACAAGAGAGCCCGCAGGATAGGTGCCATCCTCGTCCCAAACTTCGCCTTCAAGCACGATGTATGCTTCGCCACCAGGATGGCTGTGTGGCATGAAAGCATCAACGGTCACTTCGGAATCCGCTTCATACAGCACCAGAGAGCAAGCATCTTCTCGGTACAAACGTCCGAGTCGAACACCAGTGCCGAAGTCTTTCCAGCGGATGTTTTCTTCAAGCCAAGCTTTGTCGATGTTGAATCCAAGCCAGTCGGCCATGTTGTGTGTGAAGGGCATGGTTAGGCGAAGTGGCCTTACCACATGAGTATTCGGATGGAAGTTTGTTTGCCAGCAACGGGGATTGATTTGAATACGGGTTCTTCTATGAATCGGTTATGGCGACCCCACTGCAGTTTCCTGAAATCCCACCTGCTGGACCATGGGATGGATATGTTTTGGTCGTCATATGGCTTCCGATGGTCTTGCGTTTATTCCTCTTAGTGGTGCCTTTTCGTCGGGCAATATCGCAACTTGCACCTCATTCTGGCTGGGCTCTCAAACAAATGCGTGAATTGCCAGTCAAAGGTTTTGGAATATTAGCAATGAATGAAATCTTAGCGTTTAGTATACCCCCATTGTTGGTTTATCTTGTTCGGATGACGAGTGACCCACTCGGCTGGCAAGAATGGAGCGAAGTCTCCGATACTGGTTTCGCAATGCTAACCCTCTTTTTGTTCGTCTGGATTTTCTTTGATTTACTCCGCATCAGCCGTGTTCGCCGAATGATGAAAGCGGTCGAGAAGAGAGATATCGCGAAACTCCGTAAGGTGGCTGATGCTGGATTGGGCATACGTCGATGGTTAACGAAATTCTCCGGAAAGGAAAACAAAACAGATGAGGAAAACCAAACCAGCCTCAAAGAAACAAGCAAGAGCGTTGCTAAAAACTCACTTGCAGTTTGGGGTGCACGCGTATTGGCAGTGCGAAAGTTGTCACCGCAGGGTCTTCTTACAGGACTGGCTATTGGTGCGGCAGTCGAAGTCGCCAAGGCAGGTGCTGGGAAAATTACGGATTCAGTCGACAAGAAAATGCAGGAGGAATTTGATAAAATCGCTCAAGTGAACACAATGACTCTTCTGAAATTATTGCTTCGGGACCTGGTCATGGGCATATTCCCGTTGATTCTTTTGGCCTATCTGCCAATTCTTCTCGGTTGATTTCTCCGCCATGTTCATTGAGAAGCGTCGCAGCCACCAACATGAGGGACGACCGTGTCAATGCTAATTCTCATGCGCCATGGACAATCAATGTGGAAT
>JAQXFL010000164.1 GCA_029250345.1 Candidatus Poseidoniaceae archaeon | reverse complement strand
GCCGAGGCTGGAATAGTGTGCAATACGGTCATCGAGTTCATCCTCGATGGAGCCCAGAGCAGCTTCATACCGTTCTGGGCTGGTCATGAAAAACTCCTTTGGGTGAATCCATGCTTCGTCGAGTGAATCAAGAACTTCCCAAGTCACAGGGTCACAGACCTGAATCTTTGTGACGCCATCGAAGTCGAACTGAATACGTAGAGGATCGTCTCGGCTTGGCATCCATACATCCAGTACTTCGCCTCGTAGCCTGCACTCGCCCCTCGACAAATCCACGGTCGTCCTCTTGTATTGAAGCACGATGAGTTCTCGAAGTAAATCGCTTGTTTCGATATGTTGTCCGACGTGAACTCGAACGTGATACTCCAAGAAAGTCTCTGGGGGGTTGAGTCCGTAAATGCATGATACAGAAGATACGATGACGCAATCAGGGCGAGTGACCAACGAAGCCACTGCAGCAAATCGTTCTTGCTCAATTCGTTCGTTGATTGACAACTCTTTATCGATGTACAAGTCGCGCTTAGCAAGGTATGCCTCAGGCTGATAATAGTCGTAATGGGAAACGAAATAGTCGACGGCATTTTCGGGGAAATAACCTGCCATTTCTTGATACAATTGCCTTGCTAGTGTCTTGTTATGGCTAATGATAAGAGTTGGAATATTGAGGTGTTGGATCACTTGAGCCATAGCGTAAGTCTTGCCACTCCCCGTTACTCCGAGCAAAACGGAGCGTTCTTGTCCATTTTCCAATTGGGAAATTAATTTTTCAATTGCTTTAGGTTGGTCTCCGGAGGGTTGAAACTCCGAATGTAGGTTCAAACGCTTCTTATCCGGGTGCAGGTGTTCCAATGCAGCCCCTTCAAGTGCCCGAGAAAGGTCAAACGGGTCACGCTCTGTGAGGTCTCCTAGGCCAACATCGATGTCCGCCTGGTCTTCAAAGGCGCCTTCATCGTCCCATTGCTTAACCATGCGCTCACCTCTGTTGTTGTTAATTGCCAAGGGGCTTTGAACTCTTACATTAGGGCAGATAAAGTCCGCCGTTCACGTGAAGTATCGCCCCAGTGATGTATTCCGAATCGTTGCTGACAAGGAACGAGATTGTTGCTGCCATGTCCTCGGGTGTTCCTATTCGCTTGAGAGGAACTTGTTCAACTCTCTGTGTACGCTTTTCATCAGAATCACCGGCGAGGATTGCCGTATCGACAAAACCAGGTGCCAGTACATTCACTCTCTTTCCTTCAGGTCCAACTGACTGTGCCAAGGATCGAGCCCAAGTGGATAGTGCAGCTTTGGAAGCAGAATAATCGGCGCCATGCGGCGAGCCTCGAGTGCCGAGTTGAGAGCCTACAACGACCATCCGTGCCTTTGCGGTAAGGTGCGGTTGTACTGCTTTCCAGACAGATACAGCGCCTTCGAAATTGGTTAGCATGGTTTGACGCAGTGTTGGAAGTGTGAGTTCATCTGCAGCGATTCTTTCGTATGAGCCGTGGTTGAGCACCAAGACATCGATGCCTCGGGCCATCCATGGATGGATTCCAAGTAATCCTACTTCCCCCCCATCCGCGCAGTCTACCTTTACTGCCAGAGCATCGTTTCCTGCTGAACGAATTTCTTGAACAACCATTTCAGCTGGTTTTGATGAGGTATTGTAGGTGAGCAGAACATCATACCCGTCTTCAGCGAGCCGTTTTGAGGTTGCAGCACCGATACCGCGTCCGCCACCAGTGATGAGTGCAACTGGGCGTGACATGTTGTGGCCTGTCAGCCAACCATCATGAAACCTCCATCTGTGTTGGTTTGGGATTCAAGACTTGAGTTTCTCTAATTCTGCTGGCTGTAGTGCCAAACCTTCGTCAAGTTGCTTACGGACGTATTCAACCACTTTGCGGCTTTTTTCAACTTTCGATGAATCTCGCTTGGCAAGACTTCGCATCGGCATGAACATCCGGTGATTTTTACTGAAATGATCTTTGTTGACTTCGAGGAAATCCCAGTACATGTCCGAGATGGGGCAGGATTTTTTGTGATGCAGTGAGCAATCACCACAATAATCTCCCATCTTCTTGATGTACGGTGTACCGCAAACATACGGTTTTGTCGTCATGACTTCACCAACGGCGTATGTGCCCATCGCCAATACATTTGGTTCAACCACCCAATCGTATGCATCGGTAAACATGGCCCAGAACCAATCGGTGAGTTCACGAGGGTTGACACCAAGCAGAGTACCGATGTTGGCGAGCACCATCAACCGGGGGATATGGTGTGTATATCCTGTGTTAACAACCTGCTCGACGGCCGAATCAAGGCATAACATGCCACTTTTTTCGCCCCAGAACGCTTTGGGCAGTGGATGTCTTGCTTCCAGTACATTTTGGGTACTGCGTGGTTGTGCCCAATCGCCTTCCCACCCTGCTCCGGGGCGTATGAATGCCGCATCTTCAGGAATTTCCGATTGGAACCCGTCGGTGAGCGTGTGAACATGCCTGACAAATTCTCTCCATCCGATGATTTGACGGACAAAGCCTTCTTTCGAATTGAGGGGAATATCCAACGCAATGGCCTCATGCACCACCGTTGTAGCTTGTAATCGGTTGAGGTTGAGCAGCGACGAAACGGTCGTGTGGAACAATGTCGTGTGTTCAGTCGTCATAGCATCCTCATAGGGTCCAAACCAAAACATAACCGAGGATTTAGCCCAGTCCCAGAGTGCTTGAGCGTGTTCAACGGTGGATGGGAGTGTGGCTATGTTCAATACACCGGGATGATGACTGAATTTCTGTTCAATCATCCGAACCACTTCTTCCGTCACGGCGTTTGGTTTGAAAGTTGGAAGTGTAGGAAGTTCTACGGCCCCGTCCCACGGTAAACGGTTTTCACTGTCGTACGACCAATCACCGCCTACAGGCTTTTTATTCTCGTCAACAAGAATATTTTTGTTTTTGCGAATGTATCGGTAAAACTTGTCCATTCTCCATGGAGGTTTATCTCCAACTGCCTCAATAAAATCTGCTTTCGTGGTCATCCAACCACGGTTTGGGAGCGTTTCAATGATGGCGTCATCAATGGAGTCAAATGCAGTGCGAATGCCATATTCTGCAGGCTCAGTCACTGATATCGAACCGAGTTGCGGCGACAGGCTCTGAAGGACATTGGCATAAGATTCAGTACTGAACTCATACCGTACAATGAATCCTTTTCTTTTCATTTCGAGAGCGAAATTACGTTGATTTGATAGCAGTAAAGCCAACTTCTGCTTGTGATAGGGTAATTGACGGGTTTTCCATGTTGTTTCGATGAACAACAGTCCAGTTTCTTTTGGGTGTATACCCTCTGGTAGCAGTTGTTCGTGAAGTTGATCGAAGAGCACCAAGTGCCACGATTCAGCGCCTTGAGACTCACTGCCGAGCAGTTCGAGGAAGGCTGACATGCGTTGAAATCTTTCGAATTGCTTTTGAAGCGTTGTCATACATCATGGTGAGCAGTATTTTTTTACTCCAACGGCATCAATAATTTATATCAAATCGTCGTGCTAAACTCATGTCGGTTCAGGAGAAGTGCTATTCATTATCTGAAAGTTCACGTTTTCAGAATGCGATTTTAGCATTGATTGTACTGAACGCAATCACGATAGGTATTGAGACATTCAGTTGGCCTAAACCCATAGAAACAGTCCTTTTTGCCCTTGACTCAGTCATCTTATGGGTCTTTATTTTGGAGATTCTCATTCGATTGTATGGGAACAGTTGGAGGTTTTTCAAGGACTCATGGAATAACTTCGACTTTGTAATCATACTTTTTTCTGTAGCTCCGGCGACAGGCCCTCTCAGCGTACTCCGTGTATTCAGAGTGTTCCGTGCTTTGCGATTGGTTTCGAGTATGCCAGAGATGCAGCGTATGGTTGAAGCAATGCTGCGTTCATTACGCGGCATAATGGCAATCAGTTGGTTGCTAGTCATTGTCATGTACGTTTATTCGGTAATGGGGACAATGTTGTTCCGTGATGGTGGTGAAGTAGGTGAAATGTACTTTGGAAGCCTCGGTGCCTCCCTCTTCTCATTGTTCCAAATCATGACGCTTGAGTCATGGTCAAACGGAATTGCAAGACTCATTATCGAAGAGCAGGGCTGGTGGGCTTCCATTTTCTTCGTGTCCTACATCATCAGTACTTCGTTTACTTTCCTCAACATGTTCATTGCGGTTTTCACCAACACAATGGCCGCCATTGACATTGAGGATGACGATGATGAGGGATTCTCAAGAATCCTCTCTGAATTGAAATCGGAAATACGTGAACTGAAGGAATTGGTTGTTCATTCAGATGGTATTGAACATGGCGAAGAATAATCCTCAAATTGGAATGTTGACGCCTTCTTGTTTGAGCAGTCGACGCTTTTCCTCAATTCCACCTGGACCGCTGTAGCCTCCTAGCCCTCCGTCGGAGCGGATGACCCGGTGACAAGGTATTTTGACGATGTACGGGTTTTTACCGCAAGCATTTGCTACTGCCCGAATGGATTGGGGCCGTCCAATTTGGACGGCGAGTTGTTTGTATGTTCGAACTTCTCCTCTTGGAATCTCTTTCAGGGCATTCCAAACCAGGAGTTGAAACGGCGTACCTGTGAGTGGAGGATGTTCACTCATGAATCGTTCACCTGGTCCATCGATTAGAAGTTAGCCTTTTTCGTATGCTAAATACTTACGCCTTGGGCAATGGAGCAACCCATCACTCATCGGTGAGAAACTGTGCCAGTTGAGGAGGTTGCCACCCTTCTGGCTTCAGAACTTTCCCATCTTCACGTCGAATGACCTTTCCATCCACCAATTTAGCCATGTTTGAGCGGTGAACCTCATTGAAGGCATGATCGTATATGTTCTGCATGCCGTGGTTGATGATGGTTCCAGCGAGAATGTATCCGATATCAGCAAGCGCATCAAGGACTTCGACCAAATCACCCGCCCGTGCGGCTTCAGCATATTCTTCGACCTCTTCACGAAGGAGTTTGATTCGCAGTTCAATCATATCTTCAGTGCCGAGTCCGGGGGAGTCGAGTTTTGGTATCTCAAAGGCTTCGTTGAATTCAAGCAGGGATTTCACGAGAGGGTTCATAGTTCAAGGTGGACGGTTGAAGCACATCAACTTTCCACACTGACGGTGAGGCGTTCTGTTCCATCACAGACCGATGGCGATGGCTGCGAGGAGAACCCATCCTGTAAGCATCGAAGCACGGAACAATACGGTTTGAAAATCCTCAAATTTGTCTTTCGCTAAGACGACCCAAATGTTCAGTACGGCCATCAAACCGGCAGCTGCAAGAAACCAGAGTTCATCCATGGGGTCGCTCACTGCAAAGCACGCAAACCAGACGAGAGTCAATTGAACCGTTGTTCGGGTTGTTGCTTCTTCGCCAAAACGCGAAGGGAACGAGTGAATCCCACTTTCCCTATCGCTTTCAAGGTCCATGCGAGCGTAATTGATGTCGAACGCTGTAATCCAAATCGCCACACCGAGCGATATTGGGAGGATTGTGGGCATCCAAAGGAGTTCAGTTCCTCCATCAAAGGCTCCTGTAATGGCTGCCCATCCGTGCACGTCTGCTGCAACGGCAACCCACGCTCCTGCTGGAGCGAGGCCTAAGCACAAACCGAGCCAAAAATGGCACAACCAGGTGTAGCGTTTCATGTAAGGGTAGATGACGAACACGAGCACTGGTAGCCATGCCATCATGAGGGCAACGGGATTGAGCAATCCTGCCCCAACCAGCAGCATAACAAGAAATACCGCAGAAAGAGTCCAGGCCGTTTGCAGGCTCATCTCGCCCGAGGCAAGGTGACGGCCTTCGGTTCGTGGGTTCGCAGCATCAATCTCGCGGTCGATAATACGATTTAACGCCATGGCGAGTCCCCGAGCTCCAATCGCTGCAAGGAGTATCCATGCTAATTCGATACGTAGCCAGCCGTATTCAGTAGCGGGTAACTCTCCAGAAAACTGGTCATGGGCGATGATATACCCGATGAATACGAAGGGAAGCGAGAAAAGAGTGTGCTCAATTTTGATGAAAGATAGAATCTGTTTTAGATCCATTACTCATTCCCTCCGAACGACAGATGCGGTGGCCAACTGTACTGCTTCAATTCAGGGTGCTGGCTCACCTTCTCAAGTGTTTCTGGGGAATGTAGGGTAATAGAAGGCCATCTGCGAACGCCGTGCTCGACCGAGGGGATCGGTGTCGTCGCATCCCAACAGAGGCGCGATTTTTGTTCATCAAAGGTAAGGCCGCGGCCAACATCAAAGCGAGAAGTGAGCTGCCACAGCAACCTTCGGCGTGCTTTTTCGCAATGCAAGTCCAAATCGTCGTTGGTTATAAATAACCAACGAAGGGATGTCGAATTATCCAATTGCCAAATCGATTTTCTCAATTGGGATATCTGCTCTCTCCTCTTCGTTTCCGCTGCGTCGTTTGATTCTTCTTGTCCGTCTCGAGGGGTGGGAGAGTTATCGACGTTGGTCGTAACGACCATGATGCTGTCACGTAGCATTCGAGCATCGGATACGTGTTTCATCTTGAGCACTTCATCAATCTTTGAGAATCCCGGGGCTTTACCGTTCCCTTGTCGCCATTCGGGCGTCGGCTGGGCATACGAACCTTCGAGTGGTGTTGAGTCCGAGCGTGGGTCACGTTGTGCAAGCGTTGTTGCATCAATGAGCAATTTGCTGTGAACATTTTCGTAAGGGCTTGCTGCTTCTAGGGAATCTGCAACCATACCTTCGAGCACGAGAACGTCGGTTGCAATGTCCACTTTCGAGTTCATGGCATCGAGCAATGCATCCAGGTCTTTCGGATCTTGATGCTGGTCGATGGCGATGATGGTTTTCAGGAACATCATCTGCCCAGCCCCAAGCAGGCCAAGAGCAGTCTTGCGTCCCTGGCGAGGGTAGCGTTGTTTCGATGCAACGATGGCAAGGTTGTGGAAACCCGTCTCCATCGGGAGATGAACGCTGTGAACATCTCTGTGCTGGAAGTTGAGTACGGGCGAGAATTGTCGTCCGATGGCTTCCCCGAGGTGTCCGTCCTCCATTGGCGGTAGGCCAACAATGGTGGCAGCAAGTACTGCATCTTTGCGGCAAGTAATGGCCGTGACATGCATAACTGGGTATTGTCCGGTGAGGGAGTAGAATCCAAAATGGTCGCCGAAAGGCCCTTCAAGACGTGTTTCTCCAGGGATACAATAGCCTTCAATGACAATGTCTGCTTCAGCAGGTACCATCAAATCCTGAGTGAGTGCTTTAGTAATCGGTAAGGATTTACGGCCCAGAATTCCAGCAAACTGGTATTCACTCAAGTTATCGGGGAGTGGCGATATAGCCGAAAAGATGAGTTCAGGAGGTCCGCCCATGCAGATTGCAACCGGCATCCTTCCGTCTCCACCGGCTTCTTTGATAGCGGCAGCGTGGTCAGCAGCGTGTTTGTGAATTTGCCAGTGGAGTCCAATTTCTTTCGGGCCGAATACTTGAGCTCGGTACATTCCCAAGTTATGTTCGCCGTTTTTTGGATTCTTGGTGACCACCAATGGAAGCGTTACAAACGGTCCGCCATCTTTTGGCCATGTCGTTGGTATCGGTAGACGGGTGAGGTCGAGTGGGAGTTCGACACGTTGACAGTTTCCTTTCCTCTTCTTGCGGGGTGGCATGGCGAGTGCGTCGCGCACCAGCGGCAATCCCTTCCATGGTTTGCGCATGTAAAGTCCGATGTCTGGTTTCATCATGGCAACCATACGGTCGCCGATTTCGGTCTCATGACTCGCCCCGAGGGCGCGTAGTGTACGATCTTGGCCTCCGAAAAGGTTCATCGCCAGCGGGATGTCGCTGATGGTGCCGTCGGGAAGCCTCGGTTTCTCGAACAGTACCGCAGGGCCGTCGTTCTTGACCAGCAGGTCAGCGATTGCACCAGCTTCAAACTGGACATCAACGGGGCGGGATATACGAAGGAGTTCACCCCCTTGCTCAAGATGCTCGAGCCACCGCTTCGAAGTCCTCCACGCCACGACCATGCGTGGTAGAACCCACCTTTGAACCGTCGTATTCTCTCACGGCGAACTGTTCGGATTCCAATACATGTATTGAAAACCTCGACACGCCACACTACAGCCATGAGGACAGCAATAGTGGCCCTGCTTTTTTTGCTGGCCAGTTGCAGTGTTGCAACGGCCGAAATCACCACCCAAAGCGATGTAATCGTAACTGTGGACAGCACGAGTCTACGATTCAGTCCGTCGGAGGTTACGGTTCAGGAGGGGCAAGCAGTTCGGTTTGTCTGGAGCGGCCAAGCACTCGGCCACAATGCAGTGGCTGACGATGGGTTGTTTGATTCCGGCGAGCCTGAGCGAGACGTCGACTATCGCTTCGTTTTTGAAAACGGTACGGCTGGTGTGCATCAGTTTGTATGCGAACCGCACGAATCTGTAGGCATGGTTGGGACGGTCACAGTCGAGGCAGCACCGGATGTTGTTGAGGAGGAGGAAGAACCTGTGCCTGAGACCGTCGAAACACCATCGGTATCGTTGATTTCCTCGCTTTGTCTTCTTGCGGTTGTTGCGGTAATGCGTCGGCCTTTAGAAGAGTGAACGACCGTTTTCTTCATGGACTTGATTCTCCACTAGATGTTCATGGCGGAGTCTGCGAAGATGCTGGATGTCTTGGTTATAGGTGCCGGCCCTGGTGGTGGTTCAGCTGCACTGCATGCTGCGCGTGCTGGTTTGTCAACGCTTATTGTCGAGGCTGACCCTGAAGTTGGCACTCCCGTTCATTGCGGTGAATGTTTGAGCCAACTTGCTGTTGACAATTTAGACCTCGAGATACCCGATCACGTCAAGGCACTGGATGTAAAGGGCATCCGAGTCATCTTTCCAGACGGTACAGAGAAGCTTCTCACAGAGAAAGGATATGTGCTGGAAAAACACCTCTTCGAGCGCTGGCTGTGCGATGAGGCAATCAAGGAAGGTGCAGAACTTCACCTCCACCACCGGGTCACTTCTATGGAGCGAATTTTCAACAGCGAAAATCAATTTTCCTATTGGGAAATTGGCGGAAAGGGCGAACAATTCCCCCTGCAATGCAAATCTGTAATCGACGCTTCTGGAGTTTCCGGTGCAGCATCTAAACTCCTCGACATGGGTACTGAAGTGGAGGTCATCGCCGGTTTCCAATACGAAATGCTCGATGTTGAGAACGATGGTTATCTCGATTTCTACCTGTGGCCAAAATATTCTCCACATGGCTATGTTTGGATGATTCCAAAGAAGGGTGGAAGAGCAAACGTTGGCTTGGTTACGACCGATAAGAAAGGCGCTATCAAATACCTCAACTCCTTTATCGAAGACACATATCTTGACGGTAAGCCAACCGTCAACCCGCCTTGGCGGGCCGAGGGAATCAAAGTTCGGCCATTCGGAGGTACAATACCGATCTCTGGTCCGCGCTCGGTTACTGTTGGTGATGGTTTGATTTTGGTCGGAGACGCTGCAGGATTCACATCGCCTCTGTTTGAAGGAGGGTCGCATCTCGCCTTGTGGTCTGGACGGCAGGCTGCTCAAACAATTGCATCGGTCCTAAAATCAGATGCAATCCTCTCCAAACAACATCTGATGAAGTATGAGATTGAGTGGAAGAAAGCCTTCCCTCCGTATTCAAAAATTCTCAAAGGTAAGACTGCGCTGTATGAACTCAGCGATGATGAAATGTCGATTATGGCTCGATGTTTACCTGAAGAACTTGGTAACATGTCGCCCCTGCAGAAGGTCGGTATAGGTTTCAAAATCCTCGTTCGCAAGCCAATGTTGTTTACCAAGAGTGTCATTCATGTTTTGCTTTCGTTCGGGTATTCGAGAGCGAAGTTCTTTGGTTGGTAATGCCCGTCTAAGTGCATCAGTCATCGCGCAACCTCCTTGAAGGAGCATCACGAGCAATGCCCATGTGGGGTGTGACGATGTGGCTGGCTTTGCTGGCTGCTGTAACATTGTTGCTGCGACCGTTCCTGCATCGGCAAACCAATGCAGGTTCTCTGGCATGTCATTTCTTGATGGCTTTGCCGTTCTTTGCCCTCGCTAGCCGATTCCTTGCGAATGACACATCGTACGCACATGTAGTGTCCTACGGCGGCGAGGCGCTTCCGCTCAAATACAGATTTGCTGCGACTTGGGCTGCTCGAGAAGGACCGCTTCTCCTGTGGGTGATGTGGATGACAGTTCTTGCGTTTGTTTGGCGCGGACGAATGCCAGGTGAGGCTGATGAGTTCACGCATTCCACTCGACTCCGCTTGGTGTACGGTTTCAATCTCCTCTTGTTGCTTTTAGCTTGGAATTTAGATCCGTTCAAGGCCAGCACTGGCAACGGTGTTGGGCAAGGACTCAACGAACTCCTGCAGACGGACCTTATGGTCATCCATCCTCCATTGATTTTCCTCGCCTATTCGCTGTGCCTACACATCAGTGCCGTCGCTCTTTCATCGATGTTTGGAACTGCTGACGGCATCAAACAACGCATGCTTCACATTGTCCGCCCTGGCTTATTTGTCTCTACACTCGGTATCGGGCTAGGTGGCCTCTGGGCTTACCTCATTCTGGACTGGGGCGGTTACTGGGCTTGGGATCCAGTTGAGACCGGTTCATTGCTGCCTTGGCTGGCTCTCGTACTGATGTCGCATTTGAGAACTCGACCTGGAAAAACTTCCGATTCCACATGGATTGGTGCAGGACTGGCAGCGGGTGGTCTTGCGTTGTTCGCTACATTGGTAACTCGCGCAGGAGGGGTATGGGCTTCATCGGTACATACCTTCGTGACCAATTCGGACGGAACTGCTCCAACTGATGCCTTTTCCAGAATGCTGGTTCTCAAGAACGATTCAACAGCAGGCGTCGAAGTCATGACCTACCTCATCGTACTTCTTCTCTTGATGGGCTTTTGGTTGCAACTTCAACGCCACTCGTCGGTCCAATGGAAACCTTCTCCTCGCTCTCAATGGCTCTTTGCACTACCGGTTTTCGGTGTGATCAGTGCGCTGTTAATGCGTGCATACATCGAACAAACCTGTGACTCAACAATACTTTCTGCATGCACCTCATCGTTTGAACCAACTCTCTATGCCTACACTCCAAGCATCGTTTTTGCCTCCATTCTCCTGGCTCCGTTGGCCGTTGAAACATTGATTCCTTCATCGAAGACCGTACATGCTGGCGATGGTTGGAGTTTCACAGGACTTTTTTCAAGCGAGGAAAACGACCGTTCATTTCTTCAGTTTCCACTGCTTATTGGGATTGCTGTTCTGGTTTTTGGTTCGACAGACAATTTCCTGTACACGGCGTTCTTCTTGATGCTCTTTACCCCGCTGTTTTATTCTGCAGACGCTACGAAAGAGTGGGCTGTAGGTTCCAGCGGCGTTGTCCTCGGCCTTGCAGGTGCTTGGTCTGGTATGATCGAAGTGTTCCCAGCGGCACTGGTTATGTTCTTCTTTATCCTTCCATGGTTGGTGGCACCGGAAAAAGAAGAAAGTTCCAAATTCTCTCTCTTTGAACGCAAGAGCCAGCAAAAAATAGCACTGTGGTCGTCGGTTTTGGTCGTTGGGACGTATCTGATTTTGACATTGGTGCTGCTTCTTTCCAGCATTGATTCCATTCATTTTGAAGGTCATGAGTTGTACGGTACGCCGTTTATCATGGCACTAGCAGGAGCGATGTTTTTGTACACCAATCGTCGTCATGAGGCACAACGTAATGCCATCCTGCTGATTGTAACTTTGGTACTCTCTGTGGTTATGGCACTCTGGCAGCCTACTGCTTTCGGTATGGATTCCAGTACGGCAATGTCTTCGCTTGTTGTCCGTGGCGTACTTGCCTGGCTCACCTTACCGATTGTCCTTCTTGTCATCGTTCCTATGGCGAAAGAAGTCGTGGTTACGCAGGGTATCCAGCGTTCCAAAGAACCTTGGTGGCGTAGAATACCGCTTGGTGCGCACATTGTGCACCTTGGTCTCCTTCTTCTCTTGGTAGGCCATGTCTACACAACCGTTCTTGTTGATCGCGGAGATGCCAGTCACCGAGTTACCATGGTGAAAGGAGAGACGGTGATTCATGGTGACTATGGCTACGAATTTACTGGTTTGCGTATGACTTCTGAGAACCTTGAAGTCGGCGACGGATATGTCGGTATTCAAATTGATGTTTACGAACTCGATGACGGAGCTGTTGGAGACAAGATTGGTTCTGTTGAACCTGGCATGATGCGTTTTGACACAACAACCGATTCAGGCTTTGTTTTACAATCCAAGTCGCGCTCAGAAGTCGATACACTTTCCCGCTGGAGCGGAGACATCGTGTTCATCTTTGACGGAAGTCAAGCCAATGGTTTGATGCAGCAAACCGCTCAGAACGGTTCTGATTCGATTGAACTTGTGCGCGTAACTGTTTACGACTTGCCAGCATCTCATTTGGTGTGGCTCGGCTGGACATCGATGCTGTTTGGAATGGGAATGATTGTTTTGGGCGATATCAGTAAAAACGGTACACTGAGGCGACGAGAAACCGTCTCAAGCGAAGAAGAGTGAACAACACTCCCGCCAATGCAATTATCAAGGGGGCGACGGTCGCCGGACTACCCGAAAGGGAGGTAATACTATGGAAGACGGAACTATTGTCCACGTTGATTATGAACTCTACAACAATGAAACAGGCGATCTCATCGAGACCACCCGTGAAGCAGTCGCAAAAGAACACGATGCTCATCAAGAGAACCGTTCCTACGAGCCAATGGTTTGCATCGTTGGTGGCGGACAACTTATTCCAGGCTTTGAAGAAGCCCTTGCTGGAGCAAAGAAAGGTAAGGAAACCGAAGTCGTTATCGCACCTGTAGACGCATACGGTGAGAAAGATGCAGCACAAGTCGAAACCATCAGTATCGACAAACTCGTCCGTGCAGTCCAAGACCCGAACTCCCTCTACATCGGAGCGCCTGTGACCATCAACGGCCGCCAAGGACAACTCTCCTACCTCGCTGCAGGCCGTGCACGTATCGACTACAACCATCCTATGGCTGGTAAGTCTCTCAAGTATTCGTTCAACGTCGTCGATGTTGTCGAAGGAAAAGAGGACCAAGTCACTGCTCTTCTACAAGCAAACACTGGACACTCAGGTTTCGAAGTCAGTTTCTCTGGCGATGATCTCTCAATTGTTCTTCCTCAAACCATGCTTTTCGATACCAACGCTGCCATGCTCAAGTTCCGATTGGTAACCACCATCCGTGACGCAGTAGAATGCGGTAAGGTTTCATTCATCGAAGTCCACGAACCCCGTGGATTTGGTGTCGAAGATTCTGAAGACGAAGAAGTTCAAGATGAAGGTGAAGACCTCTCATCCCTATCTGTTGCTCAACTCAAGGAGCGATGCAAGGCAGCTGGCCTTCCAGTTGGCGGCAAGAAAGCAGACTTGATCGCTCGTCTTTCCGAAGAAGAAGAGTGAACTTACCGATTGAACGATTCCCGGTCAACCGTCCCGAAAGGATATTGATGTGGGCCTACAGGCGTGAACAGTGATGGCCATGTCAAGTCTTGAACAACTTGAAGAACAACTCATTGGCGATAATCCTGCACTTCCATGTGAAGAATATTCACCTCTCGAAAAAGCATCGCTATGGCTTGCTCTGTTGGCCTTTGGAGCAGTGTTCGTTGGTTTCTTTGTGG
>JAQXFL010000052.1 GCA_029250345.1 Candidatus Poseidoniaceae archaeon | reverse complement strand
TGCTCGGTCGCCTCGCTGCAAAAAAAGGTGCGGTTACCCGGATAGTGAAGCATGATGGAACATCCGATGATGCAGTGTTTAGTGCTGTTCAGCACGCCATACAAACGCTGAACACCGGCGAAACCTACCAAGTGATACGGCTCGATATATAGGTTCAAGTAGGGCGCTGATAAGTCATTAACATGTCAGAAGAAATCCTCCTTGAGCATGCAAAATCCCACGACACCGACTTCCTCATGTACACCGGCCAATTTTGCGGTTATTGCTCTGCAGCCAAGCGTTTACTCGGCAGCAAGGAGTTCACTTTCACTGAAATCAGCTTTGACGAGCAACCCGATTTGCGAAAGCCTGTTGTCGAAGCGACAGGACATCGAACCGTTCCCGTTATTCTCGATATCAGAGGTGAGCAACCTGTATTCATTGGTGGTTTTGACCAACTACAACCTTATCTTCGACAAAGCAGTTAACCACTCTTTCAACGAGTCGTGGTGCTCCATTGGAATCATGTGTCCTTTCGGATGTTCAATCAACTCCATGGCCCAACCTGCCGATTCAAAGACATGGGCTACTGCCCAGCCATCTTGGATTGATACTCTCAAATCTCTTTCTCCATGCATCCAAAAAAGATGCTTTGGCTCTAACTCTGCCAAACGAAGTCGGAGTTCCATCTCACGGACCAATCGAGTGCCCATGGCTACAACGCCCACGATTCGGTCTGCAAGTGGAAGTTGGAGCATCTCTTGGGCCATTGCGCCACCTTGAGAAAACCCACCTACAACGAGCGGGCCAAGTGGCGCCTGTTCAGAAATGAGTTGTTCAAGTTGCGAAAGTGAAGAATCAACATCGATGAGTTCCCTCCGAGAAAGCGTCATTCGGCGAGTTGCATCGGCATCTTCGTCTTCGTATCTCCACCATGTACGCCCGCGGCGAGGATGCGCATAGCGAGCCTCAGGCACGATGAGCGTCCATCCATCAGGTAAAATCTTCTCAGCAAAAGGACGCATCATACTGGCATCGCCAGTCATGCCATGCATCATGATGAGAGTCGGCAAAGAAATTCCTCACAACTCCCACTGGAACACGAGTGCGCCAGCTACACGCAAGTGAACAAAGGAATCCGGTCCTCGAACCGTAGCCGTCAAAGAGTACTCACCGGAGTTCGAAGGGATGGTTCCAATTGCACCTTTTTCAGTTGCGCCTGAGCCCCATGCTCGAGTAAGTGGGGAGGCCCCAGCGTGATCTTTCATTGTGAGGGAACCTGATCCACCTTGGCTAATCTCGACATCAAGATACCAAACCAGGGTGTTCCAATCACCCTCAGATGGATGTCCTTCATCGAGGAAGGTATCGTATACTTCTTGATCACTGTTCTCGTAGCGATTATCGAGTAAATCACGCGCTCGATAGAAGAAGACATCTCCGGAATACCCATCACGGGCTGAGTTGAGATCCATTCGTAACTGTCGTACGCCTTCATCGTCACGCCAAACAAAATTTTCCATGAATTCTTTGTCACCGCTGAAAGTATAGGATATTTCATGCCCTTCTGCAGAAGTCGCAGTAACACGAGCGTTTCCGTTGCTAATCGAATCGGTCGTAGCAGTCCAATCTTGCCCGAACAACGTGAAAGTCCAACTGTCACCGACCGTCCATGGGAATGAAAACACGGATTGTGGTTCTCCGTTTTCATACACGGACAATCCATCCAGAGTCATTCGACCAAGGAATGGGTTGTGGTTGATGACTGCGTGGCGCTGAGCCTCACGTTCAGAAGAGATTCCAACTTGGTAGACGCCATCCTCATCGTCTATTTCTGCAACGACTAATCGAGCACTGTCTTCTCCAAATTGTGGAGTAATGAAGGTGTAGAGCCATTGATCCCCGACTTCCCATTGAGGAAGTAAGGTCTGTTCGACGGTCGTTGAATCAGAAACGTTCGAATCCATAGAACTGGTCGTACATCCTGCTAGAATACTGGTGCAAAGCAACAGCAGCAGCATTGTGGCAACTTGTAACCCTCTGTCCATGAGAATGTCCAACATGGCTTTGTTCAAGAGTCTAACGCTCGGAGAGGATCACAGTTGACCTGTGCCAGCCAAAACAACTGCAACAATGGACATCAACTTGATGAGAATGTTGAGTGATGGACCAGATGTGTCCTTGAACGGGTCTCCAATCGTGTCGCCAATGACGGCTGCTTCGTGAGCATCGTCGCCTTTCTTTGCACCATCAATGTGACCTTGTTCAATTGCTTTCTTTGCATTGTCCCATGCACCGCCAGCGTTTGCCATGAACAGAGCCATGAGAACGCCGGTAACGAGGGAACCTGCAAGAAGTCCACCAAGTGCATCAGCACCAATAGCAAGTCCGACAACGACTGGGGCTACAACTGCAACCACACCAGGGCCGATCATCTCACGGAGAGCAGCCTTGGTTGAGATATCAACGCAGGTTTGCGAGTCTGGATATGTCATATCTCCAGAAACAATCTTTTCTGGCCATGTTGTTGCATCTTCGAGGTCACCCTCAAACGATTTGTCCTTAGAAAGAGCCTCTCGCATGATAGCAAATTGTCGTCGGATTTCGACAACCATGTCTCCTGCGGCCTTACCGACTGAAGTCATGGTCATAGCAGCAACGACGAACGGTAGACCGCCACCGATGAGAAGGCCGATGACGACCTCTGGATTGGTCAATGTCAAGTCAAGTTCGCCAACTGCTGCAGTATATGCAGCAAACAGTGCAAGTGCAGTCAATGCAGCTGAACCAATTGCGAATCCTTTTCCGACTGCTGCAGTTGTGTTTCCAATTGAATCAAGTTCATCGGTGATTGCTCGAACATCAGAACCAAGTCCGCTCATCTCTGCAATTCCACCTGCGTTGTCAGCAACTGGTCCGTAAGCATCGACGGTCATGGTAACACCGACCGTAGCAAGCATGCCCATTGCCGCCATTGCGATACAGTAGAGGCCGAAATCGTCTCCACCAAAGTGATTTGCTCCAAATATTCCTGCAGCAATCAAGAGGATCGGAATGAATGTTGACATCATACCAACTGAAAGTCCGGCAATAGCATTGGTTGCAGGTCCTGTCTTGGACATTTCACCGATGTGAGGAATGGCCTTGGTTGGGATTCCAAAGACGGGCTCGATTCCAGTGTAGTACTCAGTAATGAGGCCGATTGCAATTCCAACAACACTGCCCAGTACAACGGAGTGAATGACACCGGGTGTCACATCAATTAATCCCAGTCCTGAATATTCAAAACCAAAGATTGAACCGTTTTCGAGTGCGATATATCCGCCAACCCAAAACAGAAGCGCTGCGATGAACGTCGTGTTACGAAGTGCTGCTGCTGCGTCTTTGCCGTTCTTGAGAACGAACATTGAGAACACACCAATAATGGATGCAACATAACCAATGAGACCAAGCATAATTGGCATCATGATGTAGTTGGAAGCCCCAGTGAAACCTTCTCCACCGAAGCCATCTGAACTTGCGATAATCATAGCTGCGATGATTGAACCGACGAAGGATTCGAAGATGTCTGCGCCCATTCCTGCAACGTCGCCAACATTGTCACCGACGTTATCAGCGATAACACCAGGATTACGAGGGTCGTCTTCTGGAATACCTGCTTCGACCTTACCGACCAAGTCAGCGCCAACGTCAGCAGCCTTGGTGTAAATACCGCCACCAACACGAGCGAAGAGAGCGATGGATGA
>JAQXFL010000116.1 GCA_029250345.1 Candidatus Poseidoniaceae archaeon | reverse complement strand
CGGAAGGTGTCGTCGAAAAGAATCTCTTGTTCGATTACCGAACCGTCGATAGTCCGTTCGAGTATTACGCGGACGTGACACTCTTGGAGAGGATTGCGCAGTGCACACGATTCGCTGCTGCCGTCATGCTCGACGGTGACTACGCCCTCGTATGATGCGGTGCCTTCAGACGGCACCAAGTCGATGATCGTTGATTTGGCTGTTGGAGCGCACACACACTCCATGTTATCGGATTCTACTAATGCCGTTTTTTCGACGATCACTTCAACAGTGTCGGTTTGAATTGAATCGACGGATGTAGAGGTCGCTGTGACGGTATACAGGCCAGGGGAGGCGAACGTGTGGCTGACACTGTTACCCGTAGCGGCGTTACCGTCTCCGAAGTCCCAAGAGACAACGTCTCCAGCAGAAACGGCGTCGAACATGAATTCGAAGAGTCGCTCAGTGATGACATCTTCTTCATCGTTATCGCCTTCGTCGATTTCAACCAGTGTGTATTCATTGACGCCGTACACATTAGGGGCATCGATGGAAAAGTCACCAGAACTTGAGGAATTGGAGGTCGTGAGGGCAGTCAATGCTGCGCCAGATGCCGCACTAAGAAGCAGTAAGAGGACAATGGTGGCAATCGATAGCGAATACTTCATGGTTAAGAGATTGAGGTTCTGCTTTTGAACATCTGTTTCTTGGAGAACGCGTATTGCTCTTCAAGAGCCTCATTTATTTTCTTCAACCCAAGCGAAGAGTGTTCTCAATACAGGGCCAAGGGAATGCCCCTTTTCTGTTTTCGAATACTCAACCCGCGCAGGGACCTCAGCGAAAACTTCACGCTTAACCAATCCGACTTCGATAAGTTCTTCCAGCCGGCGACTTAGAGTAGTGGCAGTAATTGATAGCTCTTTTTTCAGTTTGTTAAAACGAATTGCTTCGGGATTTGACGATAGATAGTAGAGTAATTCCAATACATACGATTTACCTAAGAGGTCGACAAGTTTCTTCCCTCTGTATTGAAGACACACAGGGAGTTGTTGCTCAGTTGGCTGTTGCTCTGGTGGTTGCATGATACTACCAACTCTACCTTCTATATCAACAACCAAGTATCAACCAGAATACTATGGTCTCTGCTTTGGAACTTTTTCTTCTTAATACCAATGCTTCATGCGATGGGCAAGGAGGAATGAATGACATGAGTAAATGCGGATGTGGACGATCACCAACGGGTATGTGCAAAGGATGGCACGGACTTACAGCTGAAGAATTTGAAGCGAAATTGAAAAAGTTCAAGGAAGAAAATCCTGAGGAATAAGTATGGCTAGAAACTGGAATACAATTTTACGTTGGGTCCACCTTTTCTTTGGAATGATGATTTCTGCTTATTTCGCTCGAATTACCTTCACTGGAAACACTGACGCCTGGGACAATGACCCTTGGGTCACGATGGTTGTAGGACAAGCTGTGGTAGCAATTGTTTTCTGGACTGGAATCATCAAGTGGCAATTGCCTCGGATTAAAAAATGGAACCGAAAGCGCAAGAAGACTGCCGAAGCAGCTAGAGCATAAATTTGCTCAAGGTTGAATTCGAAGTCACGGCAATTTGCCGAGCAGCTGTTTCCCCTCTTCTGAATCATTCAGATTCAGAGGAATCGGAATGTTCTGGTCTTCGTAGAACTAAAAGTCCCAGAAGCAAGACTGCTGCACCGCCGGTGCCCATTGCAATGTACAACAACACGTCTTCAGGCGTCGTTGCTTCATTGGTCGGGGTGTTGTCTTCTGGAGCGTCATCATTGACGCCGAAACTGCTGCCGATTGAAGGTGCAGTTGAGGCGTTGTGACTGTCCATGTCTTTGAACAATCGAATCGTGGCATTTACTGTTGATCCATCGGAACGGAGGTCTTGGTAGTCGTAGTCGCCTTCAGTCCAATTGACATCGAATTGAAGGACGAAACTTGTGTTGCATGAATCATCAACCTTGGTATTGTTTTCGTCTCTTTCACAGTAGGCGTGAAGCTCACCCGAGTCCCAATCCAGACTGCCGTTGAACAAGCCATCTCCATCATGGTCGTGAACCAGGCGATGTGTCAAATTCGACGCGTTATCGGTGTTGTACCAAATAATCGAATCGTTATGGAATATCTCAGGTGAGGATTGTGAGAAACCGCTCTCTTTGACCAGTACAGTGAATGAACTTGCTGTGTGGGCTCCAGCATGTAGTGGGGCGATCGAAACGACAGCGAAAAGGCAGAACACGAGAAGGGGTGCTACGACTCGTTGCATACCCCAAAGGCTCAGTCACAGATAGATAAATCATGTCATCCAATGGACGAATTAAAATACAACCCCTCGGTGAATTGTCTTCATGAAATCCAACCTTTTGTTCAAAAACAGCGATGCTGCTGACAGGATTATCACTTTCGCCTTCGTTGGTCTGGTCGTTATTAGTTTGCTTTCTGCAACGGCATACCTTGCTCTCGGAGGCGATGAAAACAATAAAACTGATTCGAATGAATCAGCGTGGGTCGACCCCGTTGTTGAAATCGAAGACGAACAACACAGCCACACCGATTTGTTGGCGCACCGATTAAAGACCGATAACATTCAACTCATTGATTACCACAATCTCAACTGCGATGGTAACGTAGCTCCACCTGCAGAGCTTGACAACGTAGCCGGACGTCCGTGCTATCCTGAGTACAAGAACGTCGGGCCGACTCCAGGGGATTCGTCAGAAATTTCCATTGAAGGCAATTTCATGGAAGACTGCGTCAAGAACCCAGACGGAACTGGTGGCTGCTATGCGTATGTCTCTTCATACAACCAATTCGAAATCTTGGATATCTCCGAGCCAAACAACATTGTTCTTCTTTCAACCTACTATGCTGAAGTTGGTCGAATGATCGACATCAAGGTGACGCCAGATAACAACTGGGTTTTGGTCAATCACGAACTAACAAACAGCGACCTTGATCCAATTCCTCAAGACGACGATGCCAACAGCGGTGCAAACCGATTGGATGTGATTTATGTCGCTAACAAGAACGAACCAATCAAGGTCGCAGAATGGAACAATCCTCCAGCGGGCTTCCACAACCAGGACCTGCATGTTGATTGCGATTGGGAAAATGCACCACTGATCTATGCTCAGGAAGAATGCCACCTCTTCCTCTACGGCGCAGACCCATATCCAGAAATGGTCGAAGGCGATTCTGGAACTTTCTACAAAGGAACACAAGTGTTCTACGTGCCACTCGGTTTCGAATCTTGGTTGCCAACGCAAACTGACGAACAACAAAACGGAAGCCGTGAAATCATTCGTTGGGGCGGCTACTCGCCTGAACCAGAGACCACATGCGGTGGCTCAATCTTCAACCACGACAACGTGTTCCACATTCACCCCATCACCGGCCAAGCACTGCTCTACATCTCCTATTGGGATGCAGGACTGCGCATCGTCGATGTGTCTGAACCACCGGCAGTCCCAGACCCAGAAGGCATCACATGGCCGCAAGACAATGAAGTCGGACGATGGCTCGGATGCCCGAGTGCTGACGATGGATGGTACGGCCCTGATGGTGGCGGACATGCAAACATGTCTTCCGAAGAATGGGGTGGTAGCAGCGGTGCGTTAAACGGCAACGGCTGGATTCACTACGCAATTCCTTACGATCATCTGCTCTGTAACGGAGCCAAAGACACCGACCCAATGGAAACATGGGACGCAGAATGTGGCACAGGGCCAAACGATGCTGAATTCGGCATCAACTGGCGACACTTGACCATGATCGCACCGGAATACGGTACCAACACCAACCACACCGGCTACATCTGGACCATTGACACCACCGATCCTGCCAAGCCGTTCTTGATGAGCAAGTGGAAGCTCCCTGGTTCAAGCATCCTTCCAGACGGCACCGAACACCCTCACCACTACATCCCGGGCGGTTACATCTACAGCCCGCACAACGGTGACACTGGTACCAACGGCAACGTCTACTGGACGCACTACCACGCAGGCAACTGGGTGACCGACCACAGCGACATTTGGCAAGACCTCGTGTGGGTTGACGGCGTGCCAGCACCTGAAATTGGCTACCCTGCCATCGCTCAATTATCTGAAACGAAGACCTTGGGCTACTACCTCCCATCAGGCCCAACATGGATTGATGATCCTGGGGCAACCCTTGGCTATGACATGGCTGACTGTTGGGCCTCATGCATGATTCCTTTCGATTGGGGATTGCAGTACGACCCTCGTGGCTACCTGTTCATCTCTGAAATGGTGACGGGTGTCTATGTGGTGCAAATGGATGAAGACAAGAATCCAGACTTTGTCTATCCGCCGTTGTATCCGTCAACAGAAGACGCTTCAGACGAGTGAACCTTCACCCTGTGACAACAGGATTTCGGAGAGTGGAATCTCCTCAAGGGCTGTCGAGATGGCGAAGACAGAGATGCAGTTTAGAACCACCAAAACGCATCGTAGAAGGACGATAATAATCCAAATTGCCGAAAGGACAACGATGAATCCAAGGTGGTTGAGAAACCCCTTTCTTTTATCGACCTCAACATCTGGTTTTGACACGATTTCGTAGGACATAACAACATGCTGTTCAACAGTTCTTAAACCAAAATAGCCCTAACCAAAATGGAAGTTGGGATGAGAAAAGCCTCAGACCAACTTGGTCTGAATTGAACCGCTTGGACGCTTGACTGCGGTGTTAAGTTGCCAC
>JAQXFL010000003.1 GCA_029250345.1 Candidatus Poseidoniaceae archaeon | reverse complement strand
AGGAAATTCGATTCCTCACTTTCCATTATCACTGGAATCGAGGCGTTAATTGGTTCAGTAACCCAGCGAGAAGAATTGATAACCCGGACTTGATAGTACAAGTCCCATGAACCGTCATCAGTCATCGTAAGGTTCTGGCCGTCGAGTGTAATCACGGAGGAATTGGTTGCGTTCACGGTGAAGAAGGAAGATTCCCACAGTGGTTCTCCGTTCGCATCCACATAGCGTAAAGTGGCATTCGCAGCAGATGCTTGCCCGTAATTGCTGACATCAATGGTAATTTCATCGTCTGAAATCTCGAGTGATTGAACATCCAATCGTGCTCGCCAATACCACACATTCGAAATCAAATACTTCATGACCTCCAATTCTTCTCCTAGCCGCTCGTTGAGATTCTCAACTGAACCCGGGACAAATTGTTCATCATCGGTTTCAAAGGTGAATGTTGGATATCCCATGACACCGTAACCGTAATCTCTGCTGGTTCCGCAGTTGGGGTACAAGCCTTGGTTGGCGTTTTGGATTGGGATACTGGAGATGTCGTTGTTGACATCCTCTCGGATTTGATGGTACAGCTCCCAGTCCTGAGGTTGTTCAGGCCATTTGCCCCATGGATAGAGCATAATCCAAACGCCGGTGTGCATGGTGACGTACAAATCAGCATCTGGGACTTCAGTGTTCATGTAATTCGAATTCGCAGCAGTTTCGGACTCACTGAACGCACTGCTTCCCGGTTGAGTGGTTGGGCAAGTGTTCCAATAGTGATCGTAATTTCGATTCAGGTCAACCTGATTGATGTTCCATCGTGTGTCTATGTCGTTTCCATCCGGATTCAACATAATGAGCACATGCACTTCGGTGTTTTGCAGAACATCAATGACTTCTTGCTTACCTTCAGCCCATCCGTCAATGTAGTACTTTGCTGTCAACCAAGCCAGCGAGGTCCCCAGATACTCGTTACCATGGTGGCCTCCGTCGATGTATACGACTTCTTTTGCACTGCCGTTGGCTTTCGTATCGACTGACCAATCCGACAAACGTACGACCCACAGCGATTTACCTAATTCGGACTCGCCAACGCTAACGAGGTCTACGATGTCAGGATTGTTATCCGCCCATTCGTTCACTTCGAGGGTTAATGCAGCCCAAGTCATGTGTACGTGTCCGTCAATAGGTTCACCTGGCCAAGCTGTATCTTCGCTTGAATCGGATTGAGCAGATGCAACCGGTAAACTCGACAGCAACAAGCATAGGACCAAGCCTACAGCAACTCTCATGGACGAGCCTACCGTCTAAACATCAAAAACGCTTGCCTACAGGTAACTTCACCAGTCACTGGTGAAAGCATTCGGGTTGGTGACCTTCTCAGATTCTCGAGTCCAGATCGAATTGATATCGGTCTTTCCGCCGTAAATATCTGCGAACGGGTCGATTTCCTCAGGTTCGAGGTTGCGTTGCATGTATGCCTCGACTCGCTCACGCAAGTCCGGCTTAAACTTCCAATAGTGAATTCTCCATTCTCGTCCGTCCCAAAGCGTTGTTTCTTCGGATTCAGTGGTGAGCAAATCGTAGTCTTGGAACATGTAGAACAAGTTCCGGTCTGTCGGTTCGAGGGCATTATCGATGATTCGATTGTAGAATCCAAAGAACCCAAGTGCGTGCTCTGCCATTCCTTGAGCGACCTCAGCATCCATATCCAAATCGATGTGCTGTTGAATCGCTCGTGTGAGTTCTGATAATGTCATTGTCATTTTTTATTCCCCCGTCGCCGCTTAATTCCTTGCAGACAGTATAATTTATTGTCATCCGACCCATATAGACCCATCGCCGTTTTTTCATGAAACAAAGAAAAATCAGTAATTTTAGCCACTCCAAAGCCGGATATCCGGGGGCAGCAATGCTCCCAGACAACCAAGCCAGTCGGCGACTTGTCTTAAACCACATCAAACAAAAGCCTCAAGAACACATGTGTTACGGCGGGGTTGTGAGCGAAGACTATTTTGAGGGTAATTTCCTCGGTCTGCCCGAAACGGGCGAAGATGTGGACGTGGTAGTTCTGCCTCTTCCATACGAACTCACAACATCCTACGGGCAGGGCACTGCACAAGGTCCAACGGCATGCATTGCCTCAAGCGGTCATGTCGAATTGTTCGACGCTGAACTTGGTGTTGACCTGCCTGCTTCTCTCAACATTTACACCGCCCCTGAGTGGAACGGCGAAGGTGGAAGCCTTGCAGAACAACTTGACAACATCAGTTCGTATCTCCAGCCATGGTACAAAGGGGATTGTTTTCCCGTCGTCCTCGGTGGTGAACACGGCATTCTGCCTCCTTTGGTCCATGCAGCAGGCCAGCATCCACTCGTCGATGGAGAACTTCATCGCTTGACCATCGTTCAAATCGATGCACATGCCGACCTGCGTCCTGAGTTGGATGGCGAAGCATACTCGCACGCTTGTGCAGCAGGTCGCAGTTTAGACCTTGGTGTTGGACGACTTTTGCAAGTTGGAATTCGAGCGTATTCGAAAGAAGAGGCTGAAATTATCGAAAACGATGAACGAATAACGACGTTTTTCGCTCGTGACACCCAATCTCCAACCCACGGGCATGATTCATGGAAAGCTTGGCTCTCCGTACTGTCCACTCTCGATGGACCCGTTCACCTCACCATTGACATCGATGGACTGGATGGAAGTTTAGTACCTGCAACCGGAACTCCTGTACCTGGGGGATTATCGTACTGGCAAGCCATCGAAACGATTCAAGCCGTATTCAACGCTCCGAACGCAGTCGTCATCAGTGCTGATGTCAACGAAATAGTGGCGCATGAGGGCTCTCCGCTCACCGAGTTTACCGCTGCAATGTTGGCGACCAAAGCCATCGTCTCCCATACCAAAGCCCGCCGAGAAGGTCGATGGGCCGCACACGGTACGCAGGCTGGCAAAAACCGCGAAGTAGAATCTTCTACCTTTTTCGCCAACACAATTGGAAACGCTTGAAAACACACAGAGGTGAGAAAATGGACCAACTCAAAGCACACGGAGCCCATGTTTTTCTTGATTACACCGGCTATGCACGTCAACAGGAAGACGACGGTGCATGGATGCTGGAACTGATGGAACAAGCCGTGGAAGAATGCAATATCCGAAACGTCCATTCACATGTCGAGCAATTTGACGGAACAGTTTCCCCGCCAGGTTTTGCTGCAGTCGTACTGCTCGATGAAAGCCACGTTTCTGCCCACTGCTATTCAGAGAAGGGTTGGCTTGCATTGGATTGCTTCACTTGCGGAAACGCAGACCCAAATCAACTCGCTGATATCCTCCATCAACGATTAATGGAATGTATGCCCCTGCTTTCCTTGAAGCGACGGCATCACCAAGAACGGTTTCTGTATGAAGGTGAATAAGATGTCTGTTCGAAACTTTGTGAACGAGCATTATCGGCATTTTAATGCGGGTGAATTGGCCTCAGCAGCGGCGTCGTTGACCGATTTCCTCGACAACGGTGGAAAGGTGTTCCTGACATTGGCAGGGGCAATGAGCACCGCAGAACTTGGACGCAGCCTTGCCCCCATGATCCGTGCCGGTCACATCGCAGGAATCTCCTGCACCGGTGCGAACTTGGAAGAAGATGTGTTTAATTTGGTCGCCCATGATTCATATGTCCGCATCGACAATTGGCGTGACTTATCCGCTGAAGACGATGCGGCTCTGCTCAAGAGCAAACTCAACCGTGTCACCGACACCTGCATTCCGGAAGAAGAAGCATTCCGGAAGATCGAACATCACATCCTGTCCAGTTGGCAACAGACTGATGCTGCAGGTGCGTCAAAATTACCTCACGAATTTTTCTACGAATTGCTGAACAGCGGCGTCATGGAAGATGAATATGAAGCGCAGCCGGAGAACTCGTGGCTTCTAGCGGCTGCTAAAAGCGACCTCCCGTTGTTTGTGCCAGGATGGGAAGACTCCACGCTCGGTAACATCTTTGCCGCTCGATGTGTTGAAGGCAAAGTCAAACCATCCACTGTCAAAAGCGGCATTGAATACATGATTGATCTTACGAAATGGTACGAAAACATGCAGCTTCCTTTGGCCTTCGTACAGATTGGTGGCGGCATCGCAGGAGACTTCCCCATCTGTGTCGTACCTCTGTTGCATCAAGACTTGGAACGAGAAGTTCCGCTCTGGTCTTGGTTCTGTCAAATCAGCGAATCGAGTGCATCGTACGGTGGATATTCCGGAGCGCCACCAAATGAGAAAATCACGTGGGGAAAACTCTCGGTGGATACGCCGAAGTTCATGATTGAGAGCGATGCAACCATCGTTGCACCGTTGTTGTTTGGATACGTTCTCGATCTTTGACGCGATGAACGGATTCGAATGCACGTAGACGCAAGTCTTGAAGAGGAGTAGATACGACAACCTACCATGAGCATTCGAAAACCTGCGCTCGCCATCATGTTGTTCACCATGATGCTCGTTCCGTTGGTCTACACTGCAACCGCTGAAGGCCAGCCTGCCCCTCCGAGCATCAATACCTCGTGGATAAAGGGCGATAACGGTCTCAATGAGCATGCTTACACGGTCACTTTTGCCGACAATGGTTCGTACCAAATTGAACTCGAAATCACACACCTACGCAACGGTGAAGCACTCGCAAACGAAGCGTTCATTTCGTGGTCATCTGTTGACGGAAAGCGGGTCGCTCGTGCAGTAACCAACTCAACCTTATCCTGGGGCGATGAAGTGACCGTGAGCGTCAGCATCTTGTCGTGGGACGGAACTGCACTCACAGAACCGCTCGAAACCGTTCGCTCGTTCACTGTTGGGACTTGGAATCAACCGATGGCTGACCATGAAGTGCTGTTGAAGACCTCTTGGGATCTCGACCAAACCTACATGACCGAAGACGGAGAGCAAGGCTTCTCGCTAGCGTTCAACGGACAAGGTTGGCAAATGCGAGAAGGCGTTGTCCTCAACTCATGGGAACTTGGCAACGGAACGCTCACGACCCTTGAGAACACCGACGACAGCTCAACCAATCTTACCCTCAACCTCGATTCCATATGGAAAAACGAAACTGTTCAATCAGGTGTCTTGACATCTCAAGTGTTCGACGCCAAGGGCAGTGGGCTGCTCCATCTGGTCACGTTTGACGGAACTTCGGTGAGTGAAATCACTGCCAATGTATCTCAAGGTTGGTTCAATCGTTCGATGATTGACGGTGACCTGTCCGAACGATTGCGTATTGAAGCAACGGGAGGCTTGGAAATTATCGACACCGATGAAGACGACCAAGAAACGCTCAATGTCACCGGTGATATCAGCGTCTTTTTCCTCGAAACTTGGGATGAGAACGGAGTTCGAAAGTTGCAACACACTCAATTTGAAGCGCTCGCTGACATGCGATTGTCCGAAGATGACTTTGCCATGGACATCTCTCTTGACGGTCTTACAGTCCTCGAACGATGGGAAGAAGGCGTACGAACGGCTGAGAAGAATGAACTGGTTGGAAAGGGAACATTTGGACTGAATGACGAAGATGACAATGCCAGTATCACGATCAACGGAACGATTCACGATTTCCATGTCTTGACTGAAGACGGTCAAACCGTCATTGACGATTTGCACATGGATGGAACCATTACTGGTGATGCACAAGGAACGTTTGGTATTGTGCGCACGATTGAAGAGTCAGGGATGCAAGCCAATGCTACACAGGTTGAATTCATGGTCAACGTGATACACCAAGACACCTGGTTCAACATCACCGGTATCAACGGCGGTAATTTCTTTGATGACCAAGGCGTTGGAGCAACTCACAATGAATCGTGGGATTACCAAGTCGTGCAATCCGATTGGGAAAATCGAACGGTCCGTTTGGTATGGGTCGAAACAGGTGCTGACCCTTCCAGCGGCGATGAACGACCAGAAAACAGCCCGAAACAGATGAATGCGACGCAGCCCGAGACCGAGGAGATTCTTGGAAACATTACCATCTCTCGAGAAACCGGTTTAATGCCTATTCCGCTCATTCCAGGTGACACCGTGCGACTGGCCGACCAAGATGGTTTGTCGCTCGTAATCACCGCAGAATCAACCGGTAACGACCCACGTGATGGATTCAACCTTCATGTCGTCAACTGGGTCGGAGCGTATGAAAACGTTGGAACGGCATCCGGCTCCATCGTCGATCAAGGTCCTCTCATGGGCTTGCTCTCAAGCGTGAACAGAGTGTTGGAACTCCCATACGGCGAGGGCAACGAATCTGCCAATTTCTCTGAGTCACAAGTTGTTGAGCGAATCGTCTCTCCATCCGTCATCACAGCTGAAAACAATACCGCTCCGAGCCTCGTTGAACTGTACGTCGCAGAAGGCGTCATGTACGGAGAGGGTGGAGGCGTTGGAACACTTGTCGCCCACATCAGCGACGCTGAGTTTAACATCGAATCGGTCCTTGTCGACCTTTCCCCTATCGGCGGAGAGATGACCGTCCTCAACGACCGTGGACTGGATGGCGATGCGACCGTTGGAGACAACCGTTTCTCCACCCGTATCCTGGTTCAAGGTTTGGAAGTTGGCAACATCTCGCTGAATGTCACTGCAACCGATGCGTGGGGACTTACCGCAACAGGCACTGGAGACATCGAAGTCGTCAACCAAGGGCCACGCCTGCATGCTCTGGAAATACTGCCGGACACAGGACCACGAGGAGCGGTCATGATTGTCAATGCACAAGCCTACGACGGTCACGGCGTTTCCAGCGTTGAGATTGATTTGAGAGAACTCGGGGGTGAACTTGTCCCTCTTACCAACACCAACGGAGTGTGGGCAGGAAACTTCACAGTGCCAGAATCAACCGTACCCGGACAACAAGCGCTTACCTTTGTTCTCACGGATAATTTAGGGCAGCGAACATTCACCACGCTGTGGCATGCCGATGGCATGAACACCAGCTTCCAAGCCATCTATGGGCCTCACCATATCTCGGATCAAGTCATGGAAGACATCAGCATCAACGTCCTCAATACGCCTCCAAGCATCACCAACCCTGGCGTTCTTTCAATCATCCGTCAAGAGCAAAGCAGAACCGTTGTTCTGGAAGTTCCAATCAACGACTACGATGGAATCCTTGTTGCACGAGCGAACCTTGGCGTGTTTACTTCGTTTACATCATCAGACACATGGCAAACCATGTACGATGATGGAACCAACGGCGATGCAGTCGCTGGCGACGGTGTTTACTCCGTAGAAATGCAGGTGCGGAACAGTATCCCATTGGGCACGCATGAAATTCTCATCCAGGCATCGGATGTGTTCGGCAAGGTAAGTCCAACTGAATCCTTGGCAGTGCAACTGACCGAAGACGACGGTATTTTACCAGGCGTTGAAGGTTCATTCATCTCCACTGGCGTACTGGTTGGTTTGTTGGCCATATGCGCAATTGCTGGTGCGGCTGTCATCTTTGTTTCCATTCGAAACCGACCAGAAAACCAAGATGGGGAAGACCGTTTCGGATTTAAGTGAGCACACGGATGAGCCGACAACCGTTTATACCCCCGTTCTTTGGGGTGAATATCCCTGCGAGCGTAGTGTAGCGGTTATCACCGAGCGTTGCCAACGCTTGAACCCGGGTTCAAATCCCGGCGCTCGCACTTTTGTAACGCAGTAAAGCGTTTTTCATGCAAATATTCAATTCTCAAGAACGATAGGGCGTCCCTAAGTATTAACGGCTGTGGCCTTAATAATCATATTAGGGGAGTTCCATGGCAGAGCGACGTTCAATCTTTATCGGCAAAAAACCACTTCACGCTTACGTACGGGCGGTCGTCATGGCAATGGAAGAAGGAGAACGTGAATTGCAATTGGTTGCCCGTGGCGCAACGATTGGAAGAGCAGTTGACGTTGCGGAAATCTGTCGACGCCGTAACGGCATCATTGCACAGGGACTGCCGGAAACGGTTAGCATCGGCGAGATCCAGTGCTCCTCGGAAGTGTTCACTCAAGAAGGACAGAAAGACAGAACGGTCAGTGTGCTGACCATCGAATTGGACGGCATCGGCGAAGTTCCGAGTGAAGAAGAGTGACTACTCTTCGAACAGCCTCAGTCTGCGTTCAATTTCATCCGCAGTCGATTCATAGACGTGAAGTGCTTGCCCCACTGGATCTTCAAGTTCCCAATCTTGGTCAATCGGCATCAACGGACAGTGAACTCCACACCCCATCGAAATGACCATGTCGTAATCATCTGCCGAAAAGGCATCGACGTTTTTTGGTTTCATGCCTTCAGAAGAAATCCCTCGCGCCTTTAGCACCTTGACCGCATTGGAAGCGATTGCACCTGCAGGATGTGTTCCCGCTGAATCAGCAGTGTGCCCCATCGAACGAGCAATTCCTTCTGCCATTTGTGAGCGGCATGAGTTTCCAACACAGACAAACAAGAGACGCATGATGTACCATACCTTCGAGTGTATTTATTCATTCTCACGGTAAGAACAGTCTAAAGGGAGGAGGCGTTGCAAATTACATGGAAGATGAAGGCAGCGGGTTGTTTCGAGCAACCTGTATCACTGCCACGGTTTACGCTGTGCTTTTCCTTGCTCATATCGTTGCAGCTGCCAAGGATATGGACCTCGCTTTTCGAACGGTTGCAGCGCTCATCACGCTCCTCACTTTTAGCGTGGGTATATGCATCCGTTTGACTGGAAGAATCAAAGGTACGGAAGCTCAACTTCGCGCCAACACCATCGGATTGTGTTTCGCACTTCCATTAGCGGTTGGCTTGGCTTGGGCGTACGCCGAACAGTCGTTCGACATCACCCGAACCGTACTGTTTCTGGCGATCGCTGTAGCAGTTCATTTCATCGACCGTAAGGTGATTGGACAAGACAAGGCATCAAAGATGGGTTGAAGTAGAGCCGATTGGTGCTCAGCACATGTCGGATTCACCGGTATCAACGCACGACCCGAAAGCCCCAGAAGAATCTGCAGAGCCATCGCCTCAAGAGCAGAAGAAAATGGAGCAAGCATACGCCCAGATGAAGCGTAAAATGTCAATGCAAGAAATCGGTAAGAAAATCAAGCACAAAGTCATGGTTCTCTCCGGAAAAGGTGGCGTTGGGAAATCAACGGTCTCTACTGGACTCGCTCTCTCCCTCGCCCAACAAGGCCTTTCGGTTGGCATCCTTGACATCGACATCACTGGACCAAACGTTCCGAAAATGATGGGGCTCGACGGACGTCGATTGCATGTTGAATCCGGTCGTATCCACCCTGCTCAAGGCCACCTCGGTGTCAAGGTCATCTCGATGGCGTTTTTGCTTGACAATGAAGACACTCCAGTCGTATGGCGTGGCCCGATCAAACTCGGTGCAATCCAGCAATTTATCGGTGACGTCGAATGGGGCGACTTGGATTACTTGATTATCGACTTCCCGCCAGGCACATCTGACGAACCGCTTACTGTCGCTCAATCCCTGCCTGATATCGACGGAATGGTTATTGTCACTACACCACAAGATGTCGCATTGCTTGACAGTCGTAAATCGATTACCTTTTCCGAGTCTCTGAAAGTTCCAGTTCTCGGCGTCGTTGAAAACATGAGCGGATACACTGTCTCTGGCAAAGCAGCACCGGGCATGGAGATCGAAATCGCAGCACCTGCTGGAAAGACACTGAAGGCAACCACGGATGAAGAAGGAAACTTCAGCGTCACACTGGATATCTTCAAAGAAGGCGGTGGAAAATCAACCGCAGAAGAATTTGGTGTACCGTTCCTCGGAGCACTTCCGTTCGACCCAGGATTTGTTCGCGGCGGAGACGACGGTGTTCACCGAATCGTCAGTGATCCTGAAGGCGCATCAGCCATCGCTTTTGCCGGCGTAGTAGCCGCACTTCAAGAACAGATTATCGACGGTGAATCGGTCGGTCTTGAAATTATTTGAGGGTGGAATTATGTCTGAGGATATGCCAAAGATGACACGGTTTGAGCGCAGAGAACTTGATGTTCAGCTCACCTATGCCGACGAATCTGAATTCGATATTACCTACGACGATTTGCGCCATGCGTGCCCATGTGCCAAATGCTCACCAATGCGCAATCAAGACGAGACAAGCAAAACGCTTCGCCGTCAAGTCGAAGCACTGCCAAAAGAAAAACCGAAAGTTCGAATCGTTGGTAATTACGCCTTGGGTTTCGAATGGACGCAAGGATGTTCAAGCGGTATTTACCGGTTTGAGCGAATTTGGGACTTGGCCAACCGCAGAGACCCAGATAACGGTAAGCCATACGTCCACGGTGCTTGGTGAACAATTACTGGTTTTTGCTAAAAAAAACCTGCGAGGTTTCATGTGCAGTTGACAACCCCGTAGGGGTTGGGGTTCCTATGGACGGCATCTATTTGACTTGGATGATCAGTGCAATGACACTGGGTATACTCCTCATGCCGGTGTTCAAACCGCCGTGGGTCAAAGTCACCCTACCGGCATTCATTGACTTCTTTCGACGCTATTGGGTTCACATGACCATTGTGTTCATTATTTACAACTCGAAAGACCTCTTGGACCAAGTCGACCGAATCATCATTGCCAACACTGGACTTGACATGACGCCGCTTATCTACGGTATCGAGGGAAGCTTGGTCTTGCAGGTTCAACAGACCTTTGAAGCAAAGTGGCTGACCGTGGCATTGACCCACTTTTATGTTGCAGGTTTCATGTTCATTTGCTATGTATCGGTGTTTTACTTCGCCTTCTTTGACGACCGTTGGATTGCTGACCGAATGACCTTGAGCATCGCTTGGGTCTACATACTTGCCATACCGTTTTACCTGTTTTTCAATGTCCGAGTCACCGGTGATTATGTCCCCGGAATGGAGACGCTTGCCTACGACTTAACACCTGAAATCAGCGATTGGTTCCGTCGAATCGACCCGTTTACAAACGGCATGCCTTCCCTGCACATTGGCATTCCTTTTGCCGTTTGGTTGTGCCTTACTCGGTTTGATGAAGACCGACGATGGAACAAATATCGAGCCATGGTTTTGACGTATACACTGGTCACTGCTTTTGCCATTATTTATCTCGGCATCCACTGGTTCTCGGACATCATTGGTGGGATGCTCATCGCTGCACTGGCTGTATCCTTTGCCGACCGCACCTCCAACGGTTGGTGGAAAGTGTTTGACGAGCGGACAATGAATGCACGAATCGTTACGTTGTTGACAAATCCAAACAAGGCCTATTCGATTGTATCCAGTCGATTCTCCTCCGCATTCAAGCGCTATCGAAACCCGAGCAGCAGAGAAACTGGACGCATGGCGATTTTTGTATTCATTCTGATGTTTTCGATTATCACATGGGAATTGAGTCACCAATCGCTGCCCGCTGGTGGAATCGAAGCACCTGAAGTGGTTGCCGCCGATGATGGTTGGATGGCAACCATCGACAACCGAAGCACTGGCCCAATCATGGTGATTCACGACTTGACTGACCTTGACACAACATGGGAAGTGTTGAACGGAAGCATCGAGATAGATTCTCCTTACACCATTTCAGGTTCCCTGATGGCGGTATCCAATCAGACCGCTCTGTCATTATACAACCTCAATACAATCAGTATCTCAGATTTACCAATGATCACCATGGACATGCCGAGAGTCGACGATGTGATTCTTACCGGGACTGAAGATGTCAAATACGTCATTACCAAATCCGACGGTGTGCTACGAGCGTTTGACCTTGAGGGCAACGAAGAGACGCTCGGTTTTGAAGCGGAAGGAATCGAAATTGTCCGTGCCAATGGGCTTGAACTTGCCATGGTCTTCGAAGATGAACCAACCAACATTCAATTCTCTCGCATCGGTTCATCAGGGTCTATCACCATCAAAGAAATCAATGCGAGCGGACCTCCAGAACAAGATGAAATCCTCGAATTATGGGGAACTCCAGCAGATATGGAAAACGCCACCATCACCGACTTTGTCTACGATGATGCCTACCTTGCCGTCACAGTGAATGTCACTGCAACAGAACGCTTGGTTGTCTACAATCGCTCAACAGATGAACAGTGGCTGGCCAGCGATGCAAAATACGCAGTGAGTGACCCTTCGATGAAAAACGGCATTCTGGCTTGGTCGATACGAGACCATCTTGACCCGACCAACCCTCTTGAGAAATACATGGACGGTGAGATTCAATACGTCAACCTCACTCAGAATCAAACGCAATCGTTGACTGCAGATTCACTGCATCAATGGAACCCGAAAGTTCTCGAACATCATTTGGTGTATTTTGAGGAATCTGAAGATGGCGAAATCTCAGTGCATATTCATTCATGGGAACCTGAAATTACGGTCTACTCCAACATCATTCTCCAAATTGGAATCGTCATCGGCGTACTCTTGGTCTTCGCTTATGTCGTACAACGGCAATCGGAAATGAGAAGTTCCGATAACAGTGCTCAAAAGGAAGAATCACTTTTTGATGCTTAGCATTCGTTCAAGTGCCCACAATGAGCCTTCTTGAATTGCTGGTGGTACTTGGATTTGGTTTGGTTTTTCACCGTCGACGATTCGCTCGAGAACATCCATCAAGTAGGCAGGGTGAATCATGTACATGGTTGAGCAAGGACAGATTTCCGCATCGAGGCATTCGATGTGCTTGTCAGGGTGCTCATCGGCCAGTCGAGCCACCATGTTGATTTCAGTCCCAATAGCGATGCTTGAGCCTGAGGCTTGTTGCCCGACGAAGTTTCGAATGTATTGCGTCGAGCCGTTGGCATCGCTGGCTTCCACCGTTTCAATCGGACATTCAGGATGAACGACGACGATTCCTTCAGGGTGGCGTGAACGGAAATCTACAATCTGCTCAGGAGTAAATCGCTTGTGGACTGAACAGAAACCGTGCCAAAGAATAATTCGGCTGCCTTTCAGTTCACCCATGGCCCCAATTCCTGGCGTCCATGTGGGCATCAAATCGAGAGAAATCCCCATTGCGTTTCCAGTGTTACGGCCGAGGTGTTGGTCGGGGAAGAACAGAACTGCACCGTCCTTACCTGCACGCTCAAAAGCCCAATTGAGAACGCCTTGTGCATTGCTTGAGGTACAAACGATTCCACCGTGGCGACCTACGAAGTCCTTGAGGTCCGCACTGCTGTTCATGTACGTCACTGGAACGAGGAATTTCTCACCCGAGCCCGCAACAGCGGTTGGATCCTCACGGTCGATTGGATCATCAAGACCTGCTTCTTCAAGCAAAGTAGTCCAAGCCGATTCGACTTCAGTGAGCGTAGCCATGTCGGCCATCGAGCAACCTGCTCGCATGTTTGGCAGCACCACGACCTGCTCATCACTGGTGAGGATGTCCGCAGATTCGGCCATGAAATGAACGCCACAAAAGACGATGTATTTGGCATCCGATTCGGCCGCTTTTTGACTGAGCATGAACGAATCGCCGAGGAAATCTGCATGCTGTACGATGCTGTCTCGCTGGTAATGATGGCCCAAGATGAGCAACTCTTCGCCAAGTTCAGCGCGTAATTCCTCAATCCTGTCGGCAATCGCTTGCTCTTCAGGTGAAAGAGAGGTATCCATGAAATCCACGGAACACATTGGCAGTGATACGGTCATGCGCTTCAACTACTGCACGAAGCCGTCCTTTTTGAAACAAACCTTTGCTGAAGCGTTGATAAATAGGGACCTTGAGCGCTGTGTATGGCCTTTGAACCGACTGAGCGGTTGCACCTCGGTGCAGAAGCGGAAGTGTGGGCAGGGACATGGATGGGCGTGGATGCCGTGCGTAAACTGCGCCGTCCGAGAAAATGGCGACATCCTGACTTGGACCATCGCCTGGGCCATCGCAGAATGATGAGTGAATCACGACTGCTCATCCGCCTCAAGCGCAGCGGAGTTCGAGTACCTGCAGTCTTGGACCTGGACCCAGAGAACGGTCGTATGATTCTTGAACGGATGCCCGGGCTTCCACTCATTGAAGTGTTGCGAGATTCAACACAATCGGCGAGCTTCATAGCGACCGCCCTGAGCAATACTGGCCGTTTGATTCGTCGATTGCACCGTGAAGCCATCACTCACGGTGACCTCTCGACCAACAACATACTTGTCGATGAGAACGGCGATGTTTCGCTGATTGACTTCGGCTTGGCTGCCATTGACTATGAGATTGAACGGTTCGGAATCGACCTTCACGTCATCGATGAAATTCTTGGTGCCTCTCATCCTGAGCACGAAGATGCAATCGAAACATTACTCGAAGGATATGCGGCCGAAGAAGCGAATCTTGGCGCTGCGCCTGAACAATCAGGTGGAGCAGTTCCAACCGCTGCTGAAGTCTTGAAGCGGCTTGACGAAGTTCGATCAAGAGTCCGGTACCATGGATGATTATTCCATGAGAAGGCGAAGTTCTTCCAAACTACGCAACTCTGCAAGATAGATTTGTTCGATAGCATCGTACATCTCTTGGTCACCAACCGAATCGATTTCGAGCATGATTGAGGCATACACTGCCGCTGCTCTGGTTTCAGTGTCTAATGAATGAACAAGCATTTCGTCGTAAAGAGTGGTGTGGATGATTGGGTGTGCGTTACGCTCGGTCACTGGAATGCCACCAAGTTTGACAATCGCCTTGCGAACGATGTCGGCGTGCATGGTTGATTCGGTTGCTTCAGTGGTGAACATAGGAGAAAGTTGCAGGCGGTGAATACCGCGAATGTTTGCAGCATAGTGAGCGTACATGTTTGTAGCTCGTAGTTCCCAACCGAGGGCTTCGTTCAGCGTTTTTATGAGGTTGTGTTCTGTCATTGTATCAACTCTTAGGGTAAACGAAAACCAACGGTCACGCTTTCCGTAGCAGTGACAAGTTCGGAGTCCTACATAAAGTCATTTCATCAAGCAAAAACAGATTCTGCAACTTTCCAGCCAAGGAGCGCTAAGACTGGACTCAACATCATGGTGATGAGAACATAAACCATGGCTGATGTAGTATCACCTTGGTCAAACATCTGGATGGTTTCAACCGAAAAGGTCGACATGGTCGTGAACGCACCGAGGACACCGGTGCCAAGCAGCAACGCCATGTTGCTTGTCAAGAGGTTTTGAGCCAGCCCAACAGCGAGAATACCGAGCAAAAACGAACCAACGAGATTCACAGAAAGTGTCGCATATGGGAACGAATCTGAAGTCAAGAACTCGCTTACGGCATAACGCAACGCTGCCCCAAATGCTCCACCAAGTGCGACCAGTCCAATCTGTTGCAACATGGCCCGTGCTTGCCAACAAAGGACTTGAAGCCTCGCCTTGGCTCAACTCACCACCAAACGTTTCGAACCTATACCTCAATATGCACAAGCCGTAGCAGAGTCATGGCTCGGACTGTATGGTTCCTCACTGGGAACTCCGGCAAACTCGAAGAAGCAACAAACCATCTCGAACCTTTGGGGTACGAGGTAAAGCAGCTTATCGTCGAAAAAGGAACAATCATCGAACCTCAAGCCGACACGCTGGAAGAAGTTGCGCAGTCAAAAATATCGCAAGCACTCGCACACCTACCCGGTGGCGAAGATTCAAACGATTTGCTCATGGTCGAAGATGCCGGTTTGTTTGTTGATGCTCTCAACGGCTTCCCCGGCGTCATTTCAGCCTACGCCCTGAAGACCATTGGGTGCAATGGGATGCTCAAATTACTCGAACATCTGAAGAGCGAAGATACCGTCCAGTCGGCACAATTGCGCTCAGCAGAATTCCAAGCTGTTGCTGCATTGTGGAACAACGGTGAAATCCTCTACGGAAACGGCCGATGCCCCGGTTGGATCGCTCTTGCGAGCAGCGAAGGTGAAGGATTTGGTTTCGACCCCATCTTCACTCCCTATGACCTTGATGCACTGGGAGAACCACTTCAACCTGGCAACTATGGAGTACAAAGTACCCATGGGAAGACCTTTGGGGCAATCCCAATGCATGAAAAACAAGTCTACAGCCACCGAACAAGGGCATTGAATGACTTGTTGCGGCAATTGCCATCAGCATGATAAGTCAAAACCAATTGGATGGATGTGAGGGACATGGGATTCGGACGTACTGTTACTGGGTTGGCTGCCCTCGGTATTGCGGCGTTCTATCTAACGAATTCAGGTACACTCACTTCCAATTTCCAATGGATATGCATTGCAGCAATCCTCTTGCTCACTTTCGCGTGGATTACCATGGGTTCACCCAAAAAACAGGCGTATGCGCAAGCTCGACCTGTCCAAAGAATGGCAGTGCCCATCGAAGAAGCAGGACAATCCATCGCTGGGCAAGACAGCGAAATCGACATTCCAGAACCGATTACGGAAAACGAACTGGATGGAGCAACATTGCGTGAACGCAAACTGGCAAAAATCCAATCTGCTCAAGAAAAGCAAGAACAAGTGGTTGCAGCGACTTTGGCTGCAGAACTCGATACCTCTGGGGAAGAACTCATCGAAGTGACGGTGGAAGTGGAAGATGTCCACGTTGCGGATGAATTCGTGGTGGAAGTCAGTCCTGAATCTGTTGAGAATGCAGATATTGAAATGGCAATCTCTCAACGCAAAATCAAGCACGATAAGATTCGAAAGAAGATCGAAATGCGACGCAGAGGACAATTGGCGGACATTCGCGCTTCCACTGCAAGGATGTGGGAAGAGCAAACTTCTGGTGAAGACATTGTCAAACTGCTGCAGACTCCAGGCCACGGTCATTCTGTACTCGATTCACCAGAGCACCCTGCACCAGGCCACGTCTACGGTGCCACATTTATTCGAATAGATGAAGCCCGGATTCTTAAACTTCGCACACCACTCGATGATGGATTCCAACAGGTAAAGAAGAAGGTTGAGGCAACGCTTCCACCTTTGCTTGGACCGGATGGATTGCCTCTACCTCCTTTGAAGGGCGCCGATGGAACAGCTCTTCCACTGCCGGATCTCCCGAAGCCTGATGCAAGCAGTGCATTAGCCCAGTTGAAAAAAGAAATGAACGATTGAGCCGCAATACGGGTCAACATTGAAGTGGCTTCTGCTCAAAGTCAACCTGAAAGGTCATGTCCAGTGAAGCCACCTTGGATGGGAAAACGGGCCTGAGCGCACGCAATACGGCTTTGCTCGGATTAATCTTGGTGAGCATTGCCCCGAGTATTTCAGTCACAACCGGATATGTGTTCAAAGCGGGAATTCTCTCTGTGTTCGTATTTATTTTCACAAAACTCTGGATGTTCGGACTTCCTGGATTTTGGTATTTGAAAATTGAAAAGCAAGCGTTCTCTTGGTCACCTGCAAAAAAAGGCGGCTGGGGCATGTCCCTGTTGCTCGGCGCTGGCATGATGATTGTCGTGTGGTTGGCTTATTTTCTGCTCGGAGAACAGATGTTGCAACCGAAGGTCCTGATCTCAATACTCGATCCAGTAGGACTCACAACTCCATGGAAGTTCGCTGCTGCAATCGTGTTCTGGGTGTTCATTAATTCCGTTCTTGAAGAATATGTATTCCGATGGTTTATCACATCCAAAGTCGAAGAATTCGTTGATGGGAAATGGCGTTCTACGTTCATTTCATCAGCCATATTCACCCTTCACCACTCGATTGCATTGTTTGTCTTCCTCGACCCAGTGGGTGCTTTGCTTGCATCCTTAGGGGTATTCATTGGAGGCTCAATATTTTCATGGTTGTATCTCGAATACCGTAGCATTTGGGTTGCTTGGGTCGCGCATGCGTGTGCTGATGTAGCGATTTTTGCTATCGCTTGGGAAATTGTCATTGGCTTCTAAATCCGCCTAAAACGCTCAAAAACGGGATGTCCCGCAACTCTTTGATAAAGTGTCGCCCCTTATCTCGGTTGTAGGAAAGACAAGGATATCGAGTCAATCCATCCAGGTGAAAACATGAACGAATAATCTCCAAGGCGCTGAAATCGCAATGTTGTGGCTAAGCCATGGCAAAGCCATAAGCAAAATTGGAGAGATAGAATCATGAGAACGAACCGAAATATTAAGCCCCACCACAACGGTAAGAACCGACGTACTGGACGCAAGTCAACTGCACGACGAGTCAACAAAGGACCAGCGACAGCAAACAGCGAGCGCGCAGAAGAAATTCGCCTGGCATGGGTTGCTGCAAAGCTACTCGAGCGAGAGCAAAAGGCTGCAGCTGCTGCTGATGCTCACGCAAAGGGTCCTTGCTGTGCGAATGAAGCTGCCAAGAATGCAACCAACCTACGCCTGCTTCGCGAACTGCAGTCCATTGTCTGCAACCGCGTTTGGAACGAAACGTTCGGCCGCTGGGATGGTGTCATGCCTCGCGCCTTCGTGAACAAGAATGCTGCACACATGCCACACTTTCGCGAATTCGCTCGCGAAAACGGTTACCGTAGCCGATAGGTAGGGCGGCGAAAGCCATCATGAAGGGTAGCGACCTACGCTCACTGATGTTCCCATTCGGGGGTTGAGCGATTGAGAAAGGCGTTGACGCCGATCTCTTTGTCCTTCGAATCAAACAGGCTAGCGAAAGCTTCAGCCTCGATGGCAACACCTTCAGTCAATCCAACATCGAGCGCTGCACGAATGGTCGCCTTACCAACTCGGAGTGTGTTGGAGGACTTGCTTCCAATGGTCTGAGCCATCTTGAGCGTGAACGCATGAAGTTCATCTGGAGTGCAAACGTGATTGGCCAAGCCAATTCGGTGCGCCTCATCTGCACTGACCATCTCGCCAGTCATGATCATCTCCATCGTCTTACCGTAGCCAACTAAGCCAACGAGACGTTGCGTTGCACCGTATCCAGGAATCAATCCAAGATTGATTTCAGGCGTTCCAAAGCGAGAACGGTCGCTGGCGATTCGTACATCACACGAGCATGCAACTTCACAGCCACCGCCCAAAGCAAAACCATCAACCATGGCAATGGTTGGCTTACTGAGGTTCCACAACGCTTCGACGGCATTGTCAGCAAACATCGTTCGGATGTCGTCGCTTTTCTTGCCAACGAATTCTGTGATGTCTGCACCTGCAACGAATGCATTCGGTTTAGCACGCTTGCCTTCGGCTGGTTCGTTTGGTTGGGCACCGGTGAGTACGACAACACGAACCGAATCTGTTGCTTCGACCCATGCGACCATGGCCTTCAAACTGGACATGACATCTGCATTGAGTGCATTGAGTTTGTCCGGTCTGTTGATGGTGACCCAGGCGATAGAACCGAGGTCTGCTTCGTTGTTTACTGGGATTGTTTCAATGGACAATACATCCGATTGGGGTGCGCTCATGGTGATTCCAAACGGTTTCAGTTCATCATTTCACCGTTCAATGCCCATAGACCAAGAACTCAAAGACCACGACCGTTTACACCACCCATGGTTGAATCGCTCGCACCTCTCGTCAAGGCAATTGACATGGCTAAAAAGTACGGCGATTTCATCGCCCTACATCCACTGAACGTCGAAGTTCATGCCGGTGAGTTCTTCGGCGTATTCGGGCCAAACGGTGCGGGAAAATCAACTTTCATCAAACTCCTTACCGGGCAACTGCGGCCGAGTAAAGGCAGAATTGAAGTGCTTGGTGTCGACGCCGTCGCTGACCCACAGAAGGTCAAAGCCAACATTGGAATTGTCCCCGAATCTGAATCCCCACCGTCGTTCCTCACCCCCGTTGAATTCCTTGAATTTGTGGCCAAGTTACGAAGCGTGGAGAGCATCGATGAAAGCGTTGAATACTGGATTGACTGGTTTGGACTGGACGAGAAGCGAGACACAATGTGCAAGGACTTGTCCAAAGGTCAGCGTCAAAAAGTCATGCTTGCTGCGGCTTTTATCCACAAACCGAAACTCCTGTTCCTCGATGAACCGTTTGCAAATCTCGATCCAATTTATCAGCGGAAATGCCGCCAATGGCTGCTGGAACATGTCAAGAACGGCGGGACAATTTTCCTCTGTTCTCACGTTCTTGAGATGGCTGAGCGTATGTGCAATCGTATGGCGATTATCAACAACGGCAAAGTTCTCGCAGCTGGCACAGTAAAGGGACTGAAAACTTCGGATGAAGAGACGCTTGAAGATGTCTTCATCCGCTTGGTCGGACGTTCAATCGAAGATGTTGAGCGGTTGAACAATGAAGGCGTCAAAGACGGAGATACCGAGGAGGAGTAAACGTGCCCGGAGTAAGCGTTGTTTCTCGAGATTGGGAAGAAGTGGTTGGGGAAGAGCATTCGCTCCAAGAACCGCTCGGCACCAGTTCACACGAGCAACGCCTGCATGAACCGCTTCGAGGCTGGAATGCCTTTTCCGCTACCTTCCGAGTGATGTTCAAAGAAGAGGGAAGAAAAAGCATCGAGTTCGCTAAAAAGCGTCAAATCGTGTTGTTTCCGCTGTTGTTAACGCTGGTCACCGCAGTGACGACCATTGGCTTGCAATTCTTGGTCGGCGATTCATCAGCTCAGGTAAGCGATTTGGAATCGAAGACCTTCACTTGGAGCGAACTTCGGTTTGCTCTTCATCTTCCTTTGTTGATGTTCAGTCTCGGTATGGGAACGTTTGCATTCATGGGTCATGACGCCATCGTTCACCGTGCAGGAACCAAAAATTACCTGCTTGCCGCACCGGCACTGCAACCCTTACCAAATTCCGTTGCCCACTTTGCTTACTTTGTCAAAGACTTGTGCTTCTATGTCATGCTGATTCTCACACCCGTCGTCTCCGGAATGGCGCTCGGCATCCTGCTCGAATCCGCTGCCAACATTACGACTCCACTGGAATGGTCAAGCCTGCCGTGGACGTGGTTGGCGATGATTATCACACTGGCTCAAGGCCTCGCTATCGCCTTCTTCGCATCTGCACTGTGGATGCGAGGACGACCGTATACCATCGTTGGACCCGCAGCAATAGTCACTCTTGGAATTGCTATCGGTTTGGGGAAATTCGACATAGGCTCAATGCTTTGGGGTCTCGGCGTTCAGAACTCTCAGAGTCCCGTCACTGCTCTGCTTGCACTTGTGGGCAGTATTGGCTTGGGGTGGATTTCTTCGACCCTTATCATCGATGACTTTGATGTATCAGTGGTCGAGCGAAAAGAATTGTTTCTTCCAATTTACAATCGACTTCGTTTCCTTGGCCGTGGAGAGATTCGTCTTATCGTAGCCAAAGAATTTGTTGACTTGTTCCGTTCAGGCTCGCTCAAGAAAATGACCGTTTCCTATGCGATTCCACTGCTTGTTTTGCTCGGCATGGCGTGGCTGGTTGACTTTGCGGAAGCACCAATTCCGATCAACTTACTCTCGTATGCGCCGTTCCTCGGATTCTTTGGATTCAATTTCTACTCATGGCTTACTATCCTTGATTCACCGGAATTCATGAACGGTCTCCCTCTTCGAGTCCCGCAACTTATCCGAGCCAAAGTCGTGGTTTACTTCTTGGCAACCTCATGGATATCACTGATTTTCATCGTGCTCATGGCTTGGAGATTGGACGAATGGGGCGCACTTCCAACGAGCATCATTGTCATGTTTGCGAACTCGGTGTACATTGTTGCACTGACTGCTTTCTTGATGGGGCTGCGACCAAATAAGGCCATTTTCGATGCATCGATTATGATTTGGTTTTGGATTGGAACCGTCGTCCCACTGTTGCTGTTGTTCCTGCTGTCGTTCACGCAAGGCGATGTTTCGCTGTATGGGAACTGGTGGGAGCGAGCCTCACAAGATGGTTTGGCTGCTACCGCTGCCATGTACGACCAGAGTACGGTTGAACAAGGCTACAAAGGCATGATTGCCATCTCTGTCGGCCTGATATTCGCCTCAGCCCTGCTTTGGAAATTGATGGACCGACGATGGGGCAAGGCCGAGTTCTCGAACTGAACAGCCAACTTTGTTTGTTGAAAGGAGGTATCTTGATGAGCATTCGTCTGCGCCATTCAAGCATGGCACGAGTCGTTGCAGTCTGCGGGATGCCGGGTTCAGGTAAAGGCGAGTTCGCCAGTGTGCTGCTTTCACACGGCATACCGGTGTTGTCAATGGGCGACATGGTTCGAGCGGAAGTTCGACGGCTTGAACTGAAAGAATCACCAGGGATTTTTGGCGAAATTGCTGCTCAGCTACGTGCGGAACACGGCGAAGATGTTCTTGCCGTACGGCTTGCAGATGCTGTTGATGAACACCTCAAGGACAACTCGATTGTCCTTATCGAAGGAATGCGAGGAACTGCAGAACGGGTTGTGTTTGAACAACGCTGGAAGAAGAACTTCTTCTCGCTGGCAGTCGATGCTTCGCCCGATACCCGATTCACTCGGATTCAGAACAGAGGCCGTTCGGAAGATGGAGACAGAGAAGCGTTCGAGGTTCGAGACAAGCGTGAGCGTGGCTGGGGGCTTGAACAGATCATCGCAGAATCGAATTATTTAATTGACAACAACGTCGAACTTCACGCATTTCAAGCCTCGTGTGAAGAGTGGCTTTCAGCGTTTGAAAACGAGGAATAATCCCCGCGTCCAAAACGGCGCTTTTGGAGAAAATATTCTGCTCGCAGGTAACGGTTTTCGGGGTTGTTTTCACCCAAGGGTTATAGTCGGCCATAGCGTGTGATGAAATGCTTCGGCAGAGGGTGCGCGTATGGCAAGAAAACAAAACAAAGGTGGTGGCAAGCGTCAGCGAGCCAAACAACGCGCCCAATACGACGAGCTCGATAAGTACCCAGTCATGCCACCGCACGCCTTTGCGCGCATCGTTCGTGACAAGCAAACGCTCAATATTATTTACCAAATCATCGAACCACCGATGACCAAAAAAGAACAGGAATACCGAGATGAAATCCTCGACATCTTCATCCGCTCTCTTACGGCCAACATCGAAGAAATCGATGCAAACCCAGAAGCCTACATTCGTACTGCTATGGACAAGGTAATCAAAGCATACGGCATGAAAATTAACAAAAAATCAAAGTCGAAGATTTTCTACTACCTGCGACGAGACTTGATTGGATACGGGCAGATGGACGTTCTGATGAACGACATCAACGTGGAAGATATTTCTCTTGACGGCACTGGCGTTCCGATCTTTGCCTACCACCGAAAGTTCGAATCAGTCGAAACCACCTGTGTTTGGAACACGGACCATGAACTGGAATCCTATGTTATCAAACTCGCTCAACGGTGTGGCAAGCACATTTCAGTTGCCGACCCATTGCTGGATGCAACGCTGATGGATGGTTCTCGAATTGTCATGAAACTCGGCCACGAAATTTCGACCCGTGGTTCAGCATTCTGTATTCGGCGTTTCAAGGACGACCCGTTCTCGCCTGCTGATATCGTGGCGTTCAGAACCATGTCTTCCTTGATGGTCGCTTATCTCTGGATCGGATTCCAAAATGAAGTCCCAATGCTGTTTGTCGGAGGTACTGCATCCGGGAAAACGACAACACTCAACGCCATGTGCATTTTCATCCCATGGCAAATGAAGATTGTTTCAATCGAATCAACCCGTGAAGTCAACATCCCTCAGCCAAACTGGGTCCCGGGTCTTACACGGCAAGGTTTCGGTGGAGAATCCACTGATGGTGTCATTGGAGAGTTCGAGTTGCTCAAAGCAGCTCTTCGTGAGCGGCCTGAATACATTATTGTCGGTGAAATCCGTGGTGCTGAAGCATATGTTCTGTTCCAAGCAATGGCTACTGGGCACTGTGCATATTCAACCGTCCACGCCGACTCTGTTCCATCTCTTGTTCACCGATTGGAGAACAAACCGATTGACATCCCTCGTGTTTTGCTGCCAGCACTGGAAGCATGTTGCATTCAGATTCAAACCCGTATTAACGGTAAGCGTGTCCGACGAACAAAGCAACTTGTGGAAATCGTCGGTATCGACCCGAACTCGCTTGAAATCATCACCAACGAAGTGTTCCGTTGGGATGTCACCAGTGATGATTTCATCTTCAGCGGAAAATCCTACGTTCTTGAGAAGATCATGGTCAAACTCAACTACTCTCAAGACGACATGCGACGTGAACTGCGTACTCGAAAGCGTATCCTTGAATGGATGGTTTTGAACGATATTCGCAAGGCAGACCAAGTGTCTCAAATCGTCACTGAATATTACGTTCGACCTACAGAAATCATGGCACGGGTTGACGGACTTCGCTGAATAGAAAGAGGGTGATTCGATGGACTTAACGACATGGCAAAGGATTTGCAACCGAGTTCTCGGTCGCTTCCTGCGTAAGCGTGCTCGTAACGACAAAGTTCTCTCCGAAAGCCTCGTCAAAGGCGCTATGCCGATGATGCCGGAAGTCTATCTTGCTACGGCAATCATGACAACCATCGCCGTTACCTTAGTTTCCTGGGGATTCGTTTCGTTGTTCTTCATTCCAGATATCGGAGTTATCGCCTATTGGGAAAGCATCCAAGACCCTGCAACCATCAATTACTGTTTCGAGTGGGAATACTGGAATCAAGATTTAGTTGACCCAAACAAACCTGGAAACGGCTGTGACGGGTTTGCATACCAAGTGTTCCCGCCAATCCTCAAGGCACTCATCGTTGCAATTGGTGGTATTATCGTCCCCTTTGGCGCTTTCAAGTACAACAAGGGCGGTGCAACCCGTGAGGCTGCTCGCCGAGGTGCAATGATTGAGAAGTACCTTCCATACGCTGCTTCCTACACCGCTGCTATGTCTGCAGCAAACGCAACACCTTCCAAGATTTTCCGCTCACTTGCAATGAACAAAGAAATCTACGGAGACGTCGCTGACGATGCTGCGATGGTGTACAGAGATGTCACACTGCTGGGTTATGACCTCATTACGGCAATGAAGATGAGTGTTGACCGGGCTGCTTCAGTTTGGCTGACGGAGTTCTTCCAAGGTATGGTCGGTACCCTCACTGCTGGTGGTCAACTCAAATTGTATTTCCTCAACAGAGCAGAGCACTACATGCGTGAAAACAGAACACGGCTTCAGATGTTCCTTGAATCGATTGCACTTCTAGCAGAATCGTACATTGTTGTCGCTGTTGCTATGCCACTGTTCCTGATTGTTATGCTGGTCATCATGTTCTGGGTTTCAGGCAGCGGTGCGCAAATGTCAGAAGGCATGCTCTACGGAATCGTTCTAGGATTCGTGCCAATGATTCACATTGCATACGCAATATTAGTCTGGACCAGCAGTAAAGAGCAAGAAATGTGAGAGGAGGTGAGAAGTTGGCAAAAAAGAAGAACAAGATCACCGTCAAACTCGACCTTCCAAAGGACGATTCGACGCTCACGAAACTCTACGCTATTCTCTTTGTTTCGATTTTCTTGGGCTTGTGCACCGGAACTGTATGGGCGACCAACTCTGGATTCATCCCAACATCCAACGGCGAACCAATGTTCACCAATTTGTACTGTGGAATCACTGCCGAAGATTCCCAAGGAAACTCAGTCGGCGAGAAATTCAACACCAACATCAAGCCAGACTACTCGGCCAATCAATCATGCTCAATTCTTCAAGACGCTCCTGATAGAGTCGTATGGAAGGGAGAAGAATGGAGAACGTTCACCAAACAAGGAAAGAACTTCGACGTTCCAGGCGTTGACTCTGACCAAACTGGAGGCGTCATGGTGCTTCAGCCACTTTGGCTCAATTGCAGCGTCGATGCCGACACACCGACCGACTACATCGTCGCTATTCGTTCACAAGACGGTGACATTCTTGAAAGTCACCGTGGCACTACTGATACGGACAACAATCCAGACAACGACGGTTGTGGAATAACTCTCGATAACATCCCACCGGATACAAGATACGAGCTCGTTGCCTTCTCCCTCGAAGAAGGAAAGCGAATTTCGGAGATGAATTTTGATGTCACGGTTCACTACTTCGACGGCATCCCATCGAACATGAACAACAAATCCTACTGGCTTGGCCCAGAGTTGGACCTTGGCGTTAAGTCCATTCGCCCCTTCATTTTCCTCAATTTCTTTGGAATGACCTTCTTTTTCTTCCTGTATCCCGCCTCATATTACTGGGAGCGGGTTGAGGGCGCAAAGAACGAAGTTGAAGAAAAATTCCCTGATTTCCTCCGTGACTTGGCAGAATACTGGAAAGGTGGTCTTTCGATGACCGTTGCGATTCAAACGCTGGCGACTTCAGAATACGGTGCATTAAACGACGAAGTCAAGAAAATGTCCGATCAACTCAGTTGGGGTATCAAGTTCAGTGATGTCATCAAGCAATTCGCAGACCGAGTTGGTACTCCACTGGTTCAGCGAGCGATTGCACTCATTGCAGAAGCTGACCGTGCGGGTGGAAAGATTTCTGATATTCTTGTCACTGCAGCAAACGACTCTCGGGAATTGAAGTTCTTAGAAGGTGAACGGAAACGTGCAATCGGCTCGTACATTGCGGTCATTTGGACATCTTACTTCGTTTTCCTCGGCGTTATCGTCACACTGGCTGTTGTCTTTATCCCTGCTATTGCCGGCTCGAATTCGAGCGGTGAAGACGGAGGTGACAGTGGCGGTCAGACGATTGGTAACATGACAATTCGTAACATTGACCCGCTGTTTTTCCTGACTGTATTCTACTACGGCGTAACCATGCAGGCCGTCGGTAACGGTACAATGGCTGGCCTCATGTCAACCGGTCGGTTCTCCACTGGTTTCAAGCACTCCGGAATGATGATCTTGGTCTCCATTGTCGTGTTCAACTTCTTAGCGTTCACACCGAATCTCATCGGTATTACCGAAGTACCAGGACTCAATCCGTCTTCTGGAACGTTCATTCCTTCGCCGCTGTTCTTCGGGTGATTGAATGCGTCAAAACGAAGAAGCCCAAATCCACATCCTTGAGATGTTGACGCTGTTTTGGCTGTTTTTCATGTCTGCAACCTTCTTGATTCGTATCCAAGTTCCGGATGCACCATCGGTTGCTCATGATGCTGCGTTGGAAATTGCAGGAGATGACGCGTTTCGATACGGAATTGGACTTGAAGCGGAAGTCTCGGGCGAGAATCGCCTGAGTGAGTTACTTGAGAGCGGCGAATTAGATGAAGCATGCCAGTTGCTCCAAGATTACATCGTCGCCGGAAAAGAAGCCAACTGCTGGCTTGCACAGAACAGCGGCACTTCTGCCCCCTACGGCAATACAGGTACGCCTGCTGGTGAAACGGTTACCGTTCATCACTTATTGGCGAATGACGAGCACTCTTGGACGGTCACTCTTGACGTCTGGAATCGAGGAGGCGGTGCGTGATGCGTACGCTGAATGAACGCTCAGGTGAAGACCGAGATGCGGCACAAATGTTGCTTGCCACTGGAGTCGTATTGCTGATGTCTCTCCTCTCCATGGCAATCTTTGGCGTTAAAGTCGCTGGAATGACCATGCCCCACGATACGGCATCCGACGGCGTGTTGGTCACATCGCTGGAAGTCGTCGACGCCGTGCCTGAACTTACCGAAGCTCGAACGCAACTGTGGATTGATGGAGGACTTGGACCGCTTGAAGCTGGAGAGATTGCATTCCAGAGCGTCCATGACGACATTCTGCATCACGGCGAGTTGAGAGGTATCGAAATCAAACTCATTGACATGCAAGTCAACGAAACTTCTGCCAATACTTTGCACTTTGAGGCAGAACTCGGAATCTCCGATGGTTCAGCCATGCTTACCGTACCGGTGTCGTTTGACATTACGCACGCTTAACGACGCTGCGTGTGTTCGTTCCAAGCAAGGTCCATGAGATGCTTGATGCGCTCAGTATCCTTGCTGACACGAGAGAGGTCAACAACGGGCCATGATGCTATTTTTGCTCGCTCAATCAAACCGTTTTGAATCGAACGTATGCGAGGGAATGCCGCCAAATAACGGTCCGCTCGACGGAACGAATGAGCATCCCGTGAACGAATCATCGAACGGTGCCGGTCTTCCTCGCCAACAGTCATCACCAGACCGATTGCAATTCCACCGGCTTCGCGCCAACTGCGCAGTAAGCGTTCACTTGGATTGATGTGCACCCCTTCGATGATCAAGTCAATGCCTTCACGCCGGGCTCGGTCGATGGTAGCAATGATGCCGGTTTCAACAGCCTGACATGTTTCCAACCAATCGAGGACCGGTTCACCAGAATCGCCACGGGAAAACGATGAGCGATGAAGGGCCGACTGGGTTCGCTCCTCATCGCATGAGCGCATGATTTCACGAACGGCATCGGTTGAAAGTAACCGTGCGAAGTTGTTCTTTGCAGCGAGTTGAACCGACGCAGTGGATTTGCCAGTGCCGGTTGCACCGGCAATCACCAACAATCTTGGTGCTCGGTCGGCAATGGTTCGAGCAGCGGCATCAGCCAAACTTACATCTCGAGCCATATTCAAAGCACAATGAACCTGCTTCAAGAGTCTTTTCGCCTTCTACCACTGATTACGCATCCTTTGTACATGCCGAGCCAAAGCGAATGCCTTTGAGGGGACAGCACTTGGAGCAGTTCATGAGCGCAGAACAGATGTCGATTGGTGGAGAATGGTGTGATGCTGAGGATGGGGCTACCGCCGATATCCTCAACCCTGCTACAGGCCAAGTCATGGCGACAACGCCGAAAGCAACCCTCAACGATGTCTATCGATGTGTTGACGCATCACGTGCCGCATTTGAAGACCCTTCGTGGAAATCTATGGACCCTGCGCAACGTGGACGAATTCTCAACAAGATGGCTCAAGCAACCTACGCCAAAGCCAAGGAACTTGCAGCGATCGAATCCAACAACAACGGTAAGACATTCCGTGAAGCACTGTCCGAAATCCGCTACGGTGCTTGGACCTTGGAATACTTTGCAGGTTTGTCGGATAAAATTGAAGGAAGCACAATTCCAGTCCCCGGTAACCGACTCAATTACACCTTGCGACAACCGCTTGGAGTCACC
>JAQXFL010000049.1 GCA_029250345.1 Candidatus Poseidoniaceae archaeon | reverse complement strand
CGTCGGGAGTATCGACGACCGTCATTCCCTGAACAGCAGAAGGGGGCGCAGGGTAGGGGATTGTGATGGTAAGACGGGATGAAAGGTTACTGGTAACTCCGTAAAGGTGCAGTGAGCGGACAACATAATCATAGGAATCTCCTGGCAAGACATCTTGATCGGTTGTCGAATTCATTTCATTTGAGAACGTTGGATTGTTAAGGTCTAAACTGTCTCCCGACGAAACCTTGAACACTTCAAATCCAACGAAGCCGTCGCCGAATTCGAGTTCGTCTTGCCATGAGAAGATTACCGTGTCGAAAGTCAACATTTCAAGTTGCAAAACAGGGTCTGTTGGCAATGCAAGATTTGGAGCGCCTGGGATGTAATTTGCATTGAGGTTCGAAGCATACAAACTGCCGTTTTTAGTCGAAACAAATGGCAACTCGATCACAATGGTGCCTGCACCTGCCGTTTGGAGTTGATTAATGACGTTGGTAAGATTGCCTTGCGCTGCAGGATTGTTTTCTACGATGAAATCCATGTCATAGCCAATATCCAGTGAACTGATGTTGAAAGTACCATGGCCAACGCTTGTGAAATCAAATACGAGTGGCGTCATTTCGATGTCGTAGTACATTGGCTGCGAGGATTGGCCTGCAGATTGAACGGCGAGTAACGTTGGCATTGCCCCAAGCTCGTCAATCATCGTTAGAGGCTCGGTACCCGATGCATTATCACCGGCGTATCCTTCCGCAGTTAAGTCGTATTGACCATCAAGGTCAATGTCCACACCTACCGACTCCCATGCACCGATAAACAGGCCACGGGTTGTATCTTCGCCAGCAGATACTACGTGTTCCATCTGCCCATCGCTGTTCATATCGACAAACATGGAATCTGTTGGGTATGTCCACGGCTCGAGAGATTCTGTAGTGGCGCTAATTGAAGACAGGGTTATGTTGTACAACGTTAGGTTTCCGTCCAATGTCTGGGCGTTACCATCAAGAGAACCAAACTGCGGTACAAAAAGTGACACAACACCGTCAGCATCGTGGTCGGCAATGGTCGTGTTTTCTAAAACTAAGTTCGTCAATACAGAGGATGTCGACCATCCAGTCGCCGTGTTTTCCGCTATAGTATAGCCTTGGAAATTTGACGAGAAAATATCCACATCACCGTCTAAATCGATGTCACCGAGTACGATATCATCGCTGAGACCGTCCATGGTGTCCCCGCTTGCCGATACGGCGCCACTGGCCCAAATGAGTTGATTTGAATACCCAGATGAATCAGAAACAACGGCGGTAAAATCACCTTGACTTCCCTCGAGATAGCCACCTGCCAAACCTACAAGCTGTGCAGGAGATGATGTACCGTTTTCGTCAAGCGTAATCGTGGCGTTGTCTGAGAACGAATTGCGTCGGTCATCGTATTCACGGATTGATACAATTCCGTTCTGATGGATTGAGAGAATATCTGCCGCTCCGTCCCCGTTGATATCGCCAGCAAGTGCTGAGATAAGTCCGGAACTCAATGCCACTGCCGACGCATTGCCGAAGGTATTCAAACTGGCATTGAAAAGATGGACACATGCAAGATCTGCAGTCGGAGCGACGGAAATAACATCAGAGTAGTTATCGCCGTTGATGTCTGCAACCGAAAGGCTGCTGCTGGAGCCGCATGTGGGTATCCACGAGGTAGATGTCACCCCGTTTATTGGGTCCCAATCAAGCATAGAAAGAGCGGCGGAAGAATTCGTTACAGATTGGACAGTTGATAAAACGACGATTTCCTCACGGCTGTCGTTATCGAAATCACCGGATTCGTAGGTCGTGATTTGTCCCATCTGCCGCAATCCTGCAACAACTTCTGATGTGTATGTGAACGAAGCAACTGCACTTTGAATAGTGGAGATATGAGGGACATATATTGGCGTTGATGAAGCACCGCCGATGGAGTAGATGTCTTCGGCAGTATCGTCGTTCGAGAAAGTGTTTTGATGTCCGATGTCACCGAACCCAACACCTTCAAACGCCCATTCTTTGATTCCATCTTGATTGATGTCCAGCGACACTTGCCCTGGAGAGGCATCGTTGTGGTCAACATTGATGTAAAATTGCGCTGATTCAAAGGTCACATTTCTCGGAACTTCAATTGAAAAATTCGTATCTGTTTGATTTGTTGTAAGAGGCACGGTGATTGCGGAAGTGCCGTCTGAAAAGAGATTGATAGAGCCGGCTTGGCCGTTTGCGCTGGCTGAAAGCAAGGCGCCTGACTGAGCAAAAACAAGTAAAAAGAAAACAAAGAATGTTGTGAATCGATTCAATTTCATTTTGAGGCCTCCAGAGGAGGGCGATGCCCTCTTGTAATTTGAGAAAGAAGGAGTTGAGGTTTTCAAGCCTTGCTTCATTCAGCGGCTAAAATGGCGGATGCATCCCGCTAAAGGATTAAGTGAGACGTATGAATAGAGTATTGTGAAGAGGGGTCACTTTGGATAGGTCTGCTAAGATATCTGTAACTGCAGGCGACGTTGAGTTTGAGTTGGATGGCTCTCCAACAGAAATCGAAGAAAGGCTCTCACACTTGCGCCAAGATGATTCTTGGGGCATCATGATTGAACGGTTGAAAATAGCCCGTGAAGAGGCAATGGATACCGCTGTTGATGCTGCAAAAAAATCTGGCTTACCGAGCAGAGGCTCTGATTTCAAAAAACTAATCGACACCTATTCGCTCAAAAGAAAACCAGACCAAGTCCTCGGCGCAATACACTACCTTAGGGATGTTGAAAAGGTGATGGACAGCCCTCCTCGAGTCATCAATCAACTGTTCGATGATGCTGGAATCGACTCGCCAGGTAATCTTTCTCTCTACCTCAATCGACTGCGTGAACGTGAATTCCTCATTATCCCAAGCGGTAGCGAAGACAAGAACCGCTATGCTGTGCTCAGCCCCGAAGGCCAAGAACATCTGAACAAACGTTCGACCAAGTGAGGATTTCAAATGGTCATGTCAGGCGGTGGCGGCGATGACCCACGTGAATCAGAGAGCGAAGCATCCGTTGTCTTGGATTGGTCCTTTCAAAACCACAAAGAAGCAATACTGCGTAAGGGAAGGCACTCTGGCTCCAATTTCCGCAGAGCGATACTGGACAATGCTGACTTAACAGAGGGCGATTTTACCAATTCCAATTTTAAGAGAGCGTCCATGGTTGAAATTGACTTGATGAAATCCGCTTTTGACGGCTCTGATTTCCGTGGAGCAGACTTGAGGAAGGCAAGACTCAATCTTTCTAATTTCCGAAATTGCAAGTTTGATGGAGCGGATTTACGAGGCATCCGTGGAAGATACGCAATCTGGCAAGGCAGTGATTGGTGGAATGCGACTATGGACGATGATTTGAAGAAAGTGCTTTCCAAGAAATGGCCACGCCCAACTTCAGAGTAGCCCTCATTCACTTTTCGTACTTAATGTGACTTTATTCTCTGGATAGAGTGCAAGTCGTGCCCTAGCATTGATCATTGGCAAGGCCGCAATTCCAAGACACATGACCATGCAAACACCGCATAGATAGGTCGTAATTTCGTAGGTCAACAGCAATACGCCTTCCAAATGGGCATCGGCTGCACCCTTCACCATGAGGCTGCCAGCAGTGCCGGAAACCAAGCCAAGGGCTGCCCCACTGACAGCAAGTTTAGCCCCCAGACCATTGAGTAAAATCAACAAGACTCCACCGCTAATAAGCAATAGACTTGCTAAGACGAGTCCGTAACCTCGAAGAGCGTAGCCTCCTGAATCACGCGCAGCATCGTGAAACGTTTGGTACTCTTCTGTAGTGATTTCACTGCTGCCGTCTCCTTGGCTGTTTGGAACTTCGAGAATCAATCCTACTTCTTCATCAGAGAGGTCTGCTGCATTGTGAAGTCCAACATCGCCGTAAGCTTGTCCCAACAGAACTAATGCGCCGAGGATGAGAAGAACTCCAACGGTTCTCGGTCCTTTCGTATCAGGGCGAACTGCAAACAAGTCCGGAGGAAGTTCTGCCTCTGACTGACTTTCATCCATGCGCATCGAAAACCCAAGTTCAACACCTTCATCTTGCTTTTTCGGCAAAACTTCTGATTCGGACTCATTCATGCAGATTCCTCCAAAGTATGGTTCAGTAAGCCTTTCCGGATATCCTCGGGAATCAACATCGGAGAGATCGTGTCCATATCCACGCATACCGTGACGTGAGAAGATTCCCAAACTACTTCTTCGTTTTGATTGTGGAACTTGTACGCCCATGTGCACGATTTTGAGCCGACTTTGGTAAGCCAAATGGTAGCATGTACGGTATCGCCATATCGCAGTGGGGTGATAAAATCAGTTTCAATATGAACAATCGGGAAACCGATTTTCCGATCAAGCAGCATTGTAGGGTAAGGTATACCGCAAATAGGCTCCCAGCACTCCTCAAAAAACCGGTGGGCTAGGTCATATATACGTGGAAAATAGGCTATCTGAGCACTGTCAATCATAGGGAAATCCACGCGCCTTGAGAGTTGAACCGCCATGTATCAACCAAGGGTCTTTGCACCATGAAGGCTTGTATTCAGTCCACCAAGAACCCCCAAAAAGCAACCCGTTGCGCTTATATCCAATCGGTTAGTGGCCCGACTACAAGGCCCTATAGTGTAGCTTGGATATCACGCCGGCTTGCGGAGCCAGCAACCCGTGTTCGAATCGCGGTGGGGCCGCTCTTGTCCTCTTTGAGTGCAACCGCTGCATCAAGATTTCATCTTCCAGTCATGCATTTCCCAGTTCTGCTCTTCAGCAAATTTCCGGAAAGAGCCTTTGGCATTAATGGCGATAGGATTGCCAGTTATCCGCATGAACCATGAATCGGCCATGGTGTTTCCGTAGCCATAGCATTCGTTAAGTTCATGACCATGCTTCATTGCATCTGCTTCAACAACAGCAATTTTCCCCTTGCGTCGAGGAACGGACCAACCGCGCTCTGAACCGCTGAGAACACCTTCGCGAACATCCGGGCCGCAGCCGTAGATCGCATCCATTCCAAGCACCTCCCCCATGGCTTCAGCCATCGGCGCAATGGTGGCGGTTACCAAAACCACTCGATGGCCCTGAGATTTATGCCATTTGAGAGAATCGAGTGCTTCTTGGGATATTTTGGAAGAAAGATTGTTCGTAGCGATCTGATTTGAAAACTTTTCAAGCACGGACCATGAAGCAAGTGAAAAATGCCCACGGTTGCGTGCTGCATCGTAAAAAGCGCGACCTCGGAGCAGGTTCGAAACGAGCCCGAACGTCCACGCTGCCGCACCATAAGGGATTCTCCACGGCCGCTTTCGACCAAGGTAAGCGGTGAGCGTTTTTTCACTTGAAGCGTCTAAGAGCGTTCCATCAAGGTCAAAATACGCCGCCACGGATTTTCCCATACCTTACGCACATCCGATAAGATACATGAGTTAAACCCCCTCAAAATCTCTAGTTTTTTCGAATTTTGAGTGCTTCTGTACAACCAAACTCACCGTACACTCGACGTCCTGCAGTATGATCTTGCCACCACACGAGGTAATCTGATAGATGTCTTGGGATGAAGAAACCGACTTTACGAGGGGTGAGTCCATGATTTCGCATCGCGCGGTCGTGGCTCAAATTCGCTACAATCGATTGGGCTGAGCAACCTGGATTCGCCCCTACGAAGGAGAGAATTTCTTTCTTGAGCCGTTCAAATCTTGCTTTCTTTTGAGAACCTTTGCCTTTTTTCCGGGGAGTCATAAATCGAAAAACTCTGTCAACCCATATGAAAGAAACCGTGGCAGTCCCAACGGGACAAAATCACTCAAATGAAACGTTTTGAGTGGTTTTCCAGTTTGCAGTGGCCAGTTTCTTGGCTTTACCATCAGCAATAATTGGGTGAATATCCTTCAATCGTCCATGCATCCCTTGAACTTGAAATTTAACTCGAAGTTCTGCAGCCTGATCACGGACAACTGCTTCCATCTGAGCTTCGTCCAACTCAACCGATGCAAGTGAAGAGCCATCGGACTGGCTGCTGATTGTGAAAGTCGTTCCTGAAACAGAAAGAGACGGACGGAAATCCATGTCGTTTGGATGATTCATCCATACAGAAACATCGACTGAGAGGGAATCGCGAATATTTACTCGGCTAATTTCTACGGTATCGACCATGGCAATCAACTCATCCGAAGTGCTCCCGCTTCTTACACCTTTTTATTGAACAAAGTGATCACTCATAGGCGATTTCTGTGAGGACCGGTACGAGAATCGTAACGGTAACCGTTAGCGTCCAATCGTTACCCGGGTCAGGGTCTGGCGTACCTTCAAACAACGGGTCAGGGTCTGCTTGCTGGGCAGTTACGGACCAAACCCACGTGCCTTGGCCCTTACGAGTGCCGGAAGCACCCAACAACTGCTCGAGGAGTTGTTGCTCTGAATCCGAGTCGTACATGCCGTTTTCACCGGATGGATTCATGTTGTCAGCGGAAAGCGTAGCAGATGCTGATTCGTTTGTGGTCAAATTTCCACCATTGGTCTGTGCGTTCTTTTCGTAGTTATCTTTGACGATGAATACACTGAGTGTGAAGTTGTCTTGTGGAGCGAGGATATCTTGTTCGAGTTCAAGCACACCGTTGAAACTGATGACTCTGCCTTCGGCGCCCGGTGTGATGTTTCCTTGCCACTCCTGGCCTTGATCGAGGTATTCATCCCAGGTGAATTCTACTTCTTCCGTTTCCCACGATACCTCATATTTTCGGGATTTGATTTCAAGAGAAAATAATTCTTTGATGAAGGCATCAGCAGAATCGGTCACGGTTAGGCTGCACTGAACAGTTCCAGAGCGGTTGGTAGGCAACAGAACTGTCTCTGTTGTTGCGTCGATGTCGTTTCGCATATCGCCGTCGCCATCGCTGTCTTCGCCCCAATTCAAATCCCAAGCGTACCGAAGAAGGTCGCCCTCTGGGTCCATGCTTTTACTCGCATCAAGCAGCACTGAATCGCCAGACCGTATTGATTCAGGATAGGTAAGATTGAGAATTGGTGCCCCGTTAACATTGATTGTTGTCGTTGCAGTGTCCGCCCCACCTTGGCTGTTAATGACCGTTAATTCGACCGTGAAAATGCCAAATGTAGAATATCGGTGAGAGGTAAATCCTGTCGTTGTCTCACTGGTTTGCCCGTCACCAAAATCCCATTGGTAATCGGTGATGACCCCTTCGATGGGTTCCGAATCTCGTGCGTCGAAAGTGACCGTTTCACCCTCTTGGATTTGAAGAGGGTATGCTGTCAAGTTTGCCCGTGGGTCGACAGTGAAATCCAGCCCACTGGTGCAACCGGCAAGAAGGCTTGAACAGACAAGTAAACCAACCATGGCAAGAGTACGGAGCCTACGCCCTGCTTTTCCTTGCCACATGGAAATTGCTGAATACCCACCCTATCTAATGCTTGGGGCGATACTCTCGGTACGATTCGGTTTCGAGAGTTCGATATTGAAGTCAGAGTTCAACTTCTTCAGGTAAATCCCCTAAAATCGTTACTGACTCGAGATGATCGCCCATTTCTTCAACGGACTCGTGCTCAATAATATTCAGCAATGAATGGTCCGATTCGGTTTCTTCCTCCGCAAGCAAGTCTTCTGCTTCGACGACACCCACGTCGTAGTCTGGTGGCGAATCCGAGACATGTTCGGGCTTGGGTTTCTGATTTTCGCCTTCCAATTCAGCCATTGCTTCATCAATGACACTTTGTTGGCGAGATGCGTGCTCTTCCCTCATTTGTTCTTCGAGGGGGTCTCGGTATTCCGTTTCGTTCGAATCTAATATTTCCGTTTTGGAACCAAAGGCTTGTTTGAAACGGTCGAGGAAGCCCATGTTCCAACGGTAGCGGAGGCCAAGTATGGGCTTTGCTGTTGCTTGAGAATACAGCGAGATGTTCAAGGATGGTCAGCGTTGTTGATTCTTTATGGCCCCCAATATCCTTGACGGTGAGCGAGTGCTCGCCTTTGATTTGGAAACTACGGGCATTTCCACTTCCTCGGACAGAATCGTTCAAATCGCCCTCATTGGCGCTGCTCCCGACGGCAAACCGATTCATTATGAACAGATTATCAATCCTGGTCGGCCAATCCCGTATGGAGCCAGCAACGTCCACGGCATCTACGACAGTGACGTACGAGGAAAAGGAAGGTTCTCATCCATTGTCGATGAAGTCGCAGAACTGATTGATGGTGCGGTTATCGTTGGGCATAATGTCCGAAAATTCGACCTTGAAATGCTTGAAGGCGAATTTCTAAGGCTTGGAAAGCGTATGCCTCGCCCAAAAGCAGTCATGGATACCTATGAACTGGTTCGACGACTCAAGCTTCCTCGCCCACACAACCTTGGGGCGTTGTGTGCGCGGCACGGCATCTCGTTGGAAAATGCACACACTGCAGCTGCTGATGCTGCCGCATCTTTGCTCCTTTTTTGGCGGCTTTCTGTCGACCATGCGCCGTCGTTTCGACACTCGCTCGAAGAACTCGAACGTTGGGCTGTTCACGGCAATATCACATCTGATGCGAGCCAATTAGGCCGGGGTTTAGGGGATTTAGAACCAGTTGATCAGATTGGGAAAATCCGCAAAGATGGAGAACAAATGATACTCGCATTCGGAAGACATCGAGGTAGGGATATCCTTGAAGTTCAATCTGAAGACCCGCGATACATCCACTGGTTGCT
>JAQXFL010000082.1 GCA_029250345.1 Candidatus Poseidoniaceae archaeon | reverse complement strand
CAAAGGAGTTTTTCATGACCAGCCCAGAACGGTATGAAGCTGCTCTGGGCTCCATCGAGGATGAACTCGATGACCGTATTGCACACTATTCCAGCCTCGGCCATGAACTGGAGCGGCATCGGATTGAGCAAAGGACGCGTTATGATCTGGAAATGATTCGTGAAATAGGACATTGCCAGTCGATGGAGAACTACTCCCTCCATTTCGACGGAAGAGAGCGAGGTCAACGACCGTACTGCCTTCTCGATTTCTTTGCGGCGTGTGCCAAGCAATTCCATGGAAATCCGGACAAGTTCCTTGTCATCATGGACGAATCGCACGTCACCCTACCGCAAGTTGGCGGAATGTATTACGGCGACAGGTCACGTAAAGAAAGCCTCATTGAACACGGTTTCCGATTGCCTACTGCCGCAGATAACCGTCCATTGAAGATTCCAGAATTTCAGAAACTCGTACCTCAAATGGTCTATGTCTCGGCAACTCCTGGTGAAAGAGAGTTGCGTCACTTGTGCGAAATTACCGGGCAATCCTTGCCAAATGGATTGCTTCACGCGAAGTCAGGCGGCGGTGCTGGTCAAGCAGATCGAGACAAGAAACACCCCGATAGTGAAAGTCTGTACCACATGGTCCAACATATCGATGGTATTGCTAAAATGGAGATACGACCAACGGGCCTTCTTGACCCGGAAATTGAGGTGCGCCCTACAAGCGGCCAAGTAGCAGATCTGTTGTCTGAAATTAACATTCGGATAGAGCAGGGTGAGCGTACACTCGTGACCGTTCTCACCATCAAATTCGCTGAAGAAGTTTCACAATATCTCAACCAAATGGGAGTAAAAGCGCACTACCTTCATTCCGAAATCGATACCATTGAACGAACGGAAATCATCAATGCGCTACGTATTGGGCATATCGACGTCATCGTTGGAATCAACCTGCTTCGCGAAGGCCTCGATATACCAGAGGTGAGCTTGGTAGCGATTTTTGATGCCGACCGCCAAGGATTTTTGCGTAATGAACGAAGTCTTCTCCAAACCATCGGCCGTGCTGCGCGTAACGTCAACGGCCATGTTTTGCTCTATGCAGACAGCATGTCACCTGCAATGCGAGCATCCATTCAACAAACACTGGAACGAAGAGAACGTCAACAAGCCTCGAATGAAGCGAACGGCGTTGTCCCTAAGACAATTCAAAAGGCTCTTCCAAAGATGAATTCGGATGTTGATGACCTCATTGCCGGAACTTCAACTTCAAAGGATGGCACACGTCGTCTCATCGCGAAGAAAGGCGGTCGAAAAGAAGGCGATTGGGCACAGAAGCTCAACATTGGCGCGGGTGCGTGGGCAGCAGGTGATGGTCAAGATGGTTCATCGGGTCAAAACTCAAATAATTCAATTGGAAAATCAAATATCCAATTGACATATGATGAGCCAGATGATGTGCTCTCTGGACTCGAACCCTCTCAGATCCAAGATTTGCTCGGTGAGTTGCGTTCTGCGATGAAAGAAGCCGCCAAAAACCTCGATTTCGAGGAGGCTGCACGTCTGCGAGACCGTGTCTTTGAACTGGAACAACGCCTGTAAGAATACACACCCTACGGGTGTGGGAAGCCGTAAGGGCAAGTTCTTGAACAAGGGAGGGATGGACGACACATGGCGATTCAACCCGATGATTTTGATGTCCCTGTAGTCGACTACGCTTTCTCAGACATCTCAACGCCTCGTTCTTTACTCGACCAAATGGCAAGCGCAGGGGGGTTTACGGCAACGAAACTGGCGACTGCTCGTGATATCCTCCTCGACATGAAGAAGGAAGTGGACAATGTCAATGGAGATAATTCGAAGGTCTGCAATTGGCTTTCATTCCCTGCGTGTTTGTGCGCTACCGGTACTCGAGGATTCTTCGTCGAGGCACTGAAGCAACACATGTTTAACGTCGTCTCAACAACATGTGGAATGCTCGACCACGACATCGCACGCTCGCACAAGCACTACTACCACGGCGCCTTTGAGTTGGATGACATCGAACTTGGAGAGCATTCCCTCATGCGACTCGGTAACGTCATTGTACCAAATTCCTCGTACGGCGAGATTATTGAAGATGTCCTCACCCCGGTGCTTGAAGAAATGTACCAAGATCGACTCAAGGAAACAGGAAAAACCGGAGCTGATGCATGGCTCGGTTTTGGCTCGATACACCTCGTTTGGGAACTTGGCAAGCGCATTGGCACTCCAGATTCGTTGATTTACTGGGCCTACAAACATAAAATTCCAGTCGTCATTCCAGGAATCACCGATGGCTCAATCA
>JAQXFL010000068.1 GCA_029250345.1 Candidatus Poseidoniaceae archaeon | reverse complement strand
ATTGTCCGCATTGGATTTTTTCCTTCTTCGAGGCGAGCAAAGTTCGTGGCATTGTATGTTCCTTCGAACAATTTGAGCCATTCCGTAAATTCCTCGCCAGGGTATTTCCAAAATTCGAGGCCCTCGAGTCTGTAGCGATACACACGATGATTTGCCATACGCGGATTCCAATCATCGCTGACTTGTTTTACATCAAGGAAGGCAATGTCCTTTGGCAATCGATCATCCAACGCTCGTATCATCTTTCGAGGTGTGAGTGCGCTCCACAACTCCTCATCGATATGAACCACTCCGCCGTTGAGGCGGACATGAACGCCAGCATCGGTTCGACTCGACAGCACTAAATTGTGTTCTTTTGACGCTGGGTCAAGCCATTTTAGGCTGCGAAAAACACGGATGAGTTCACCTTGAACTGTAACGACATCAGGTTGGATCTGACTGCCGTGATAACCGTCACCAAGGTAGCCGATACGAAATGCAAGACGAACACTCGGGTTCGTCATTTGCTCGCCTCACTCTTCACGTAGCAGCATTTCTGCTGCATCTTCAGGGGAGTATCCCAATCCGCCAACGGACCAAATAAGAGCCTGCTTCAACCATGGTTGAACCATTGGGTTCTTCTTACTCGGGTCCATGACTTCGATCGCATCGACAATGTTACGACTTGCAGTAAACAAGACTTCGTCGACCGGAATATCTTCGATTTCGAGACGTCGTGCATAGCGTTGGAACTCTTTAACAGCGACAGGGATTCTACGGCATTCGAGTGCGAATGTAGCGAAGTCTCCAATGTATTCCATGTTTTCTTCATCCAATTGCATGGCTTTCTTGTAAGCCATCATAATTTTTCCACCGGGGATGACATCGTCTTGCGCCTCAGCGTTCTTCATGTTCGCAAACTCCGCGTACATGTGGTGAACTTGAGCGTTGGTTTTGTTGCTGCTCATCAGAGCATCGAGTTCTTCGAGGGCACCATCAAGGTCGCCACCACGCAATTTTTCAATAGGTCCTTGCAGTACTTCTTCGTCGCTCATTGTTTCGCCTCAAGCAGATGGAGTGGCAAACACTTTTTGAAACGCTCGCCGAATCAGATTGGTTGTTCAATCTTCAGATGTGGACACAATAGTGTCCTTGAGGTCACGAAGTAGGTTTGATTGGCTGTGTTCCTTGTGCTTTTCGTTGAGGAGTGCCTTTGCATTTGTCCAGTTGCGAATATTGTACATGCAATGCTTCGGGTCTGCACGGACAGTGCGAATTGTTCGCTGGTAGGTGAGCAGTCCAATAACGGAGCGCAAAATACCCTTGCCAGCTTTCTCAACTGTTGAATCACCTTCTTTTTCAGTCGTTCCCGGTATAGCGCCTGCGATGCCAGGTCCTGTGCTTTCTTCGACGATTCCGACTCCAGAATCGGTCAATATTGTGACGGTAGCAAATCCGAGGAGCGTACCGGTAGGAGTTCGTTCAACCATGACTTCAGAGATGCGATCGAAGAGAATTCGTCGGTGTGATCTGGAAAGCAGGAAACTGTGTTCGAAAATTACAGCATCAGTGGTGACAGCATAGTTAAAACTTCGCTGATAATAGTAGGTGAGTGCCATGTAGATGGAGACAAATCCAATTCCAAAGAGGCTGTAACTGTACTGGCCGATTGGTATGAAGTCGCCTATTGGCTCATCCATCCACAGGTCAGTGACCCAATACAATACATCATCAATTTGAATGACCATAGGTGTTAGAGATATGATGAGTAGGCCAATAGTGACCCATCGACCAGATGTTGAAACATTGACCAACCTGTTCATCCAAGTGATAAACAGCATGATGAACACAAAGCCAAATGGATATTCTTCGCCACCGGTGATCTTAATCATGAACAGGGCAAACGTGACAAAACCACTGGAATCATCATTCCCTAAGGAGTTGGCGTTGTCGAAGAGGAAGTGTACAGCGAGGACTAAAATCCCAAGGAGATACATCCCAAGGAACGCAAATGTACTCGGGCGTTTGGTGAGAAGAACTTCCTCACCCGCAATGAGGCGAAATTTCTTGGCAAGCCGTGCTTGTTCTGCTTCCTTCTTGGCCTCATCCGTGGTGTGAACATCGGCTGGTGGCGTATCTGCGGCATCGGATTCTTCGCTCATAGCAATCTCTCCTCTTCCATGTCTATCGCTCCTCGCACATAATACCTTGCCCAATGTACCGTGGTACGGAATGGAATACCTTTCGTGTGTTACGGTGTCAGTGCAGCAATCCCCAAGAGTGCTCAGCGTTTCCTCGAGCCCACTCATAGTCTGATTCCTTTCGGACTCCGAATTCATCACGAATACGTAAATATTCCATTTCAAGCGGATATTCGTTGTATGTGAGGTGGGATTTGAGGCCACCTCTCGTTGGCTGGTTGAAGGTCCAATGAGCTCGTTCAATTGCTTTCACACGTAATTCAATTGTTGTCCTACCGTTCCACATCTTGATTTCAAAAACGGGAAGTGGCGCGCCAGGCGTGTGCCCATGCTCACCCTCGGTGAGATCCGAAGCGGTCTTCAGAATCGTTACATTTGTGAATTTCTCACTACGCTTGTTCACGGGGTCATGGAAAAGACCGCCTTGAGATAGCCCGATATGTCCTAGATCTCGTCTTTTCCATGGTCGATTGTCTCTTGCACTTACAGTAAACGCTACGTGCGGCAAAAACCAATCGATGTACGACCCGTCGTTCAGATGCAGCATTCCCCAATACCACGGGACAGAGGGCGCTTGGACGCAGACTTTCTGGAAGTATGCTGTCCCAGTAACGTCCTCGTCGTCCAGTTTCCCTTGGACTTTGGTGCCGTGCAGGCGAAGAATGTCATAGCCCATGTTTGCTGCATAAGTCGCAGTGGCTTGCCGGGCAGTGGACATAGCAGCGTTCCACGGCGTGAGCGTGAGGTCGAATTTTTTCGGAACTTTTGGATGATTTGCAGATTCATCAGTAAACAGGTGGACCCAGAACGAACTTAGATCGCTCTTGAGGCCCATCGAAAGGTCGTTGTCGAGGAGTGGGACGACTGCACCACCGCCTTTTCCAACATTTTCGGATACCCCAGGCCACTTTGGGTGGGTATCCGGCATGGCAATCATTCGACATATTCGTTGAATAACAGGTTCGTGCATGCGTTGTCCATCAAACCACCATGCGCAGACCATCCCGTCGAGGGCTAATCCACGCTCAGCATCGTAACTGGGCCGACCTGCAGGAGTCCAAGGCATGCCGTTCACTTCGACCAGTTCGTTGTCTTTGGTTGACCACAAAACCATCAGTTGTCTACCGCTTGGACGCCCATCTGGGTCATCGAGCATGATCAGCCACCACCACCAGTCCCATGTGAGGTGGTGAAGTGGAGGCCTGTCTTGCAGTGTCCACATCTTTGAAAGGTCTCCAGAGAATGAATCCATATTCGAGCTCATTGAATCTCCTTACCTTTGAACAGTACACCGCCGAGGAACCAAAACACAACAGCTTGTACCAGCAGCACGAGTGTTGCGACAATCGTTGACGCAAAGGCTGAAAGACCAAGCCCCGGCTTGGAAGTGAAGAAATTCAGCGGGCCGGAACCACGCAGTGACGATGAACCGAATATGTCGGAACCTGTTCCGCCTCCACCCCAGTCGCCCATGAGGATGAACATGTCCAGACTCGGCCAAACCAGCATTGCTGCCGAGTCAACAATCATCAGCGCCCAACCGATCACTGAAAATCTCAAAATGGTCGCGTCAGGAACACCCATGGAGAGTAACGCCATACCGAGTTCCCATGCTGCAAAGGGTATTGCGAGGATTATTCCGTACTTCCATAAAACGCCCAGTGCATTGAACATCATTCCGTACACCAGCGTTGCCATCATGGTGGCGAACACGATAGCCAGCCACACGCCAAGGTCTGCGAATCTGAAGAACTCGTCGCCTGAGCCTACAAACCCCGAAACCAGCGCCCCAAGTATTCCAAGAACAATGATGTAGGGCCAGACAATACCAAGATACCCAAGGACACGGTAGAGGAAAATCTCCGAACGTGCTATTGGCTTTGCAATCATGAAATGCATGGTACCAGATGTCATTTCGTCTCGTATGAGGCCAGTAGCCATGAAAAGCGGCAAGAATATTCCCAGCAGCAAGACAAATCCAAGTTTACCTATGGCCAGAACAAATGCGATGTGAGTTGCTTCACGAGAATAAGCGTCTTCGTCCGGGTCTTCGTCCACACCGTCGTCCGCAATGACATCGAAGGACATTTGACCGGTTGGTGAATTCGTTATTTTAATGATGATATCACAGGGTATTCCGTTGTCATTCGTATCTTTCTGAGAATCAGTTTTATCCGAATTGAGGCAATCACCATCATCGTCATAGCCAGTAGTTTGCTCGCCGATTGATGCAGTGACATCCCAGTCAAAGCCGTCTTCGTTGATGTAATTTGATGCTGGCTCAGGCTCGATTGGTGGGTTAAACATACCCGGGTGTGATTCATCTGAGAAGGGGTCTGTACCCAAGCGTAATTCTTGACCAGTTGGATAGCCGTCCCCATCGTAGTCGAACGAATCTCCATCGTTATCGATCGACTCAAATTCGGAGCCCATCACATCGATGTAAATCATGAAAATAAGCGCAAGTGCGGTAAATCCAACGCCTAATACTACCCAAGTTGAGGTTCGTGTGCGGTATTGGCGTAAGGTGAACTCGACGATGGCTGCAGCCTTACGGTCCAACGAGCGAAAGACGGTATCCGGCTTGGTTGCCATCAAACACGCCCTCCAGAAGTGAGGTAACCCAGTATGGATGCCAAATCGTCATCGGGATTATCAATCGATGAAACTTTGTGATTGTTGTCAACGATGATTTTTGGAAGTCTCGAATGAATCGCCCCGAGGTTGTGCGTTTGGATGGAAACATTTTGACCGCCTGGGAACGAAATACCAAACACTTCGTCGATGTCGATGATGTCCTTTGCCAGCGCCTTTGGATTCTCCGCCTCAATCGAAATGCGGTGAGGGATTTGGTCAAGCCGTTCCCGAATAGAATGGAGGTTTCCGAGTGCGAGAAGTCGCCCTTGATGCAGGATGACAATCTGTTCAGTGATTCTTTCTATCTCTTGTAAAATGTGGCTGCTGACCAGTACGGTTCGTCCCATCTTTCCAAGTTCACGGATGACATTCATGATTGTCGTTCTTGCCAGTGGGTCGCAGCCCTGAAGTGGCTCATCAAGAATAATCAATTCTGGATCGTTGACAAGTGCGTGAGCGATTTTGACTCTTTGACGCATTCCTTTGGAGAATTGGCCGATTTTCTTGTAAGCCACATCTGAGAGTCCAACGAAATCCAGTACCCGGTCGGCTTCGATGCCGGCTTCATCTCGTGTCAGTCCATTGAGGCGGGCAAAAGTGGAAACGAAACCGTGCGCAGTCATCCAATCGTACATTTTTTCATGTTCGGGGACAAAACCGACACGTGCATAAGGTGCAGGGTTCTTCCACGGGTTTGTTCCAAACAATTTGACACTGCCCTGACTCACCTTGATTTTACCCATGAGGATGTTGAACAGCGTCGACTTACCGGCCCCGTTCATACCAAGAATCCCTGTTACTCCGCCGTTCAGTGCAAGTGTGATGTTGGAAAGAGCAAAAATGCGTCCATAACTCTTCGAGACGTTTTCAAGAAGGATTGCAGGCGCTTGAACATCTGGCGTCCATTCTTTGGTCTGTGCCTTTCCTTGCTGGTCAAAATCGGGAATCATTCTCGAGTCACCTCCATGGAAGAGACTCGTGAACTCAAAGTAAACAGTGCGAGTGCATTCATTGCGGCTAGAGAAGCAAGGGACCATGTCCACGAGTATTGGTCGTAGGTTGGTTGTGTCCCAATGATGGCTTGGCCAACGTGTGCCAAACAATCGTATGGAGAGAGAAGATAGAGAATCTCACGGTCAAACAAGTTTGATACAATGAAGGCGAGGACCTTTGTTCCTAGAATCATGGATAACAGTGCGATTCCGGGAAAGAACTTCCCCTTCGATACACTCGACAGTGCAAGTCCAATGCTGGTGTAGGTGAATATCAGCAATATGCCGCTGATGACGGTCGCCAAAAACATAGGAAACGTATCCAAAATCCAGGCCCACCCTCGACCCATGCTGACTATTTCAGCGAAATAGTACAATCCGAGGGTAACAAGAATGATCAATGCCTGAATGACTGCAACCGAGATGAACTTCATCGAGACATAGTCGAACCGTGTTATCGGTCTTGAGAAGTACATTGCTGAAGTGCCATGTTGACGGTCTTCTGAGATGACTCCACCGACTAAAAGTGCTGCGACGACTGGATAGTAGAGCATATTTCGAGGAAGGAAACCAAGCACGTGGCCATAGAGGTTATCTCTGCTCACGCCCCAAATCGAGTGGAGGCCCGAATCTCCGATGAGTCCTGACACGATGACCATGGCGACATCGGTAAGAGATGCGACAAAGACGACCAGTAGAAACAAGCGTATTGGAACGCCCCAGGGGCGATGTCCTTTCTTGAAAATTCCGAGTAAGTGGTGCCGTAATATTGCCCAGTTTCTCATCCAGCGTGGATTGAGTTGGCCGTTCCAAGGTTTGTATTGCTGCTTGAATACATGGCCTTCACTTCTCGGTGCAGTGTTCTTCGTCACTGAGAGGTCTTCATCCCCTTCTGTGGAACCCCAAGCCGCTTCAAGACGAACCTTGCCGGTAACCGGAGCTTCCGGTTCATGCTCCAGTTCAGTCAATACCTCTGGTATTGTTTGCTCAGACTCTTCGCTCATGATGCTCCACCGCCCATGTGTTCTGGAGCATCGACTTTTCGTGCTTCAATCGGAGAGGCGAGCAAGTCCTCGCTTGATTTCACTTCGTAGCCTAAGTTCTCCATGATGGACAAAAACAAGTCTTCGAGCGATGCTTCATATTCATGCATACGGCGGATTTGGGCTCCTACTTCAGCAGCGCAACCGAGGATAAGGGATGTAGTGTCTTCCTGTTCGTGAAGCACACGCATGACGCGCCCCTCGCGACGAACACTCAAGCCCTTGGTGGTCATTGCTTCATACAATTTTGTAGCACCTCCCCAGACATGAATTTCTATTTCACGATCGAAGCCTTTCAGGTCTTCAATGCGTCCTTGGGCTGCAAGTTTCCCTTTGTGCAAGAGGATGAAATTGTCACAGACACGCTCGACATCGTCCATGAGGTGGGATGCCATGAGCACTGAACGATCCCCATTCATCACCGTATTGGTGAGTGTTTCAATCATGTAGTCTCGTGCTGCAATGTCGAGACCGTTTGATGGTTCATCTGCTATGATCAGTTCTGGGTCGTGAATCAATGCGCAAGCGAGTTTCGTCGCCTGTTTCATACCGGTGGAATAACTGCCAATGTTGCGATAACGTTGTTCTCCGAGGCCAACATACTGTAATGTTTCATGCGCTCGTGCTTGAGCGACGACCGGGTTCATGCCAAGCAGTTCTCCTGAATATCGAACTTGATGGATGGCCTCCATATCAGGGTTGAGTGAATCGTACTCCGGCATGTAACCAATTCTTGAGCGAATTTCGTCTCCTTGAGTCCGTATATCCAACCCTAGAACTCGCCCATCGCCTTCAGTAGCCTGTATCAAACCGAGAATTGTTTTCAAGAACGTCGACTTACCAGCACCGTTCGGTCCGAGGAGACCAGTTGCACCTCGCGGAATTGAAATATTCAGTTTGTTTAACGCAACATGGGGTCCATACGACTTGGTTAAATCAGTCGTCTTAATGATGAGGTCGTCGTCCATTTAACCTCCCCCTTGGTGGAAGAGATGATGGGCACTCTTTGAACTATGCCACGGCATTCTTCAAGCGGCCGTGCAATTATTGCTTCATTCCGCCTCGAGTTTTCACTGCTACGCCTTTCCGGAACGACTTCATGTCTGCGAGTGTACCGTTCGATATCCCATGACCGAGAAGCTCTCCTTTTGTGTTGACAATCAGGCATGTTTTACCGGGTGAAATCCAATCGTCACATGCTTCGATGAACCCGTGGAATACGTTACGGCCTTGCCGGACAAATGGCTCAGCATCGGCATTGACGACGACCCATGGCGGGCCCTTCGATACATGACTCTCGCTACTAAGGGTAAATCCAGCTGGTGCAGGAATTGTTCGTGCTGAATGTACTGCAATTGCTCCGCCGTCGGTGAGAGAAAGGCCACCATCGGTCAGTCGTGGACTCACGATGTGGGTGCCATCTTTCAGCATGGCGTTTTTCACACGGCCAAGGCGATTAACGACACAAGTAGAATCTTCAAGGAGATTGTTCACCCATCGCTGCTCAAGATTGAGCAAGAGTACCATCTTGTCTGCGACATGTCGTCGTTGTAGATGTTCTTTCGCAGTCACCCTGTTGTCGGGTTCCAGTACATGCTCGCTCGCATCCGAGTCCGTGACACCATCGAGAACGCCTGCTTGGTGAAGAGCGGTCATTGCTCGTGATTGGATACCGTCTCCCAGCAGGTCGACGAGAATGATTCGACGCTCTTCCATGCCATAATTTTCGAGTTCTTGACGAATGATGAGGGGGTTTTGTCTCCGACGCCAAAGCCATTGTGGTCCATCAACATGAGTGAATGGGTTCAGGTCTTCCAGCGAGTAGGGCAGCAGTCCAATCGGCGTTTGAATCATGACTTCAAGACCCGGGCAATGGTGTTGCAGCCGAATCATCAAATCGCTCAATCGCTCTCGCCAAGGGCCTGAACTGCCATAAGCGACGAGCACAGCGTCACTTCCTCTCTCTTGAAGGCCGTGAGGTCTCCAGTGTGATTGGAGTGCTTTTTTTGCAGCATCAACATGCGGTCGAACAAGCGTATCGTCTCCGCCCCATGGTTCTCCGCCTTTGCGTGGTGTCTCTTGTGAATCGACAATCCAGTTCCAAGCACCTTCCCAGGTTCCTGCATGTCGGTCAAGGTCGCGAGCAGCGTCTCGGTCATCCAGTACCATTTCCTCGAGGAATTGCATGTCGAGCTTGGCGTTGTGTGGGCTTGTGGAAAGCCAAAGGAATGCCTCTCTCAGAGCAGGGTGTTGGTGACTTCGTCGTTCGGCGAGTCTCCAAATTGTTCCATCACGAATTGCTTGTTTGCAGCGGTCGAGTTCCGCCAACGTCACTTCAAGGTTGTACCGTGCCAAATGAGCAGTCATTTCTTTCTTACCAAGCGAACGGATTTCAGCAGGCGTGTGTCCAGCAACACAAGGCATTCGTTCTGGCCATTCAGTGAGCGTCTGTATCTTTTGAGTACCCCACGGCGTGAGCAGTCGGCCATCTCGTGCGAAGAGGGCGTACGCTGCTGAATCGAACAGGTCTGCACCCAGAGCAATTGACATTGGGAAGAGCATTGGATGTCCGCAACCGAACATGTGCACGGGCCTGTTTGGTGGGAGATGAGGTAGAGAGGCGAGCATGATTTTGGCGTAATCTTTGTACAAGTGCCGTTCCATTACAGGGACAATTCCGCCGATAGGGTGAACTGCGAAGTCAAATTCCCCCATTCCTTGAGCAGATTCAGTCCGTAGATGTTTGAACAGCCCCCCCTGTATCGGGCCATTGAGCATTGTTGTCCCTGCAGCCTGTATACTGGCAGGCGCTCGCTTGAGAGTTTCTCGAACGCATTCAGCAACTTGTTCCTCGTTCATGTCAGGCCGTGAAAAAACGTCCAACATGGTCGCAATGTCGACGCCAATGCTGCGTTGGAATTGAACTATTTCTTCTACTCCGACTTCAACATCACCGTAAATGTACGACTGGAATGTTCCTGAATCCGTCATGACTACGCCGGGGAAATCGAGAAGCGCATGCACGCCTTGTTGCGTTGCGGTCTCCTTGAGTCCCTCGTGTTTCCAAATGATGTAAGAATTGGTAATGAGCGCGCCGATACCGTATCTGTCCCACATTTCACGTGGTTCAATGGTTCGAATATTTGGGTTGATGACTGGAAGCAGTGCCGGTGTTTCCAATATGCCGTGTTGCGTATGCAATCGGCCAAGGCGTCCACGTCCATCTCGTGCAGTGATTTCAAACAAGCCTTGATCCGCTTCTCTACAGGGAGCGGGGTCATCTCGTCGGCCTTCGGTCCATGCGCCCATGCAGCAACCCTCTCCTCCGTGTGTTTCAATCCATCCATCAAAACGAAAGGAAATCTTAAACAAATTCGACAGCACCGTGTGCCAGGATGAATTCTCTGCCAAGTTCATCGAACGTGTCGAGTAGGGCAGAAGAGAAACGAATGCGAGATATTTCATCATCACCTTCAAGATCGGTTTTCACTCCTTCCAGGGTGCCAGGGGCTGCGCCGCACGACAAACAAGCCCCAGTAAGATCCAACACGAGATCCAATTGAGTGCCGTCATCTTCTGCCCAATCAAGAGAGGTGACAGCAATACCGCCGCCGTGGCCATCGAGTGCTGCCCGCACATCTCCAAGCCGTGACAATAGAGCGGGTACGAACTCCTTTCCTCCGATAAATTCGATGAGTGGTGTTGTCCGCAGACGTTCTTCAACCACGGGGTCAGTCATCTCATCTACGCGACGACTGGCTTCCGCTGACATAGCTGCTTTTGCTTCCGCTGCGTATTTTGCCACCAATTCATCGTCGGTCATGTTCCTGCCTCTCCCCCCTTCTTCTTCAACTATGGCTTGACCAAGTACCACCGCAGTGACCGGTATCGAGGGTGATTACACCAATTGATAAGGGAGTTCCGCGAGGGGTGTCTAGGTGAGGATAGTGGCGGATGAAATCTTACGAGTTGAAAATCTCCATGTTAGCGTTGAAGGAACCCCAATTATCAAGGGACTGAGCCTTACAATTCACCGCGGTGAAATCCATGCCATCATGGGTAGAAACGGTGCAGGGAAATCAACTCTTGCAAATGTAGTAATGGGTCACCCCGCCTACGAAATTACATCTGGTAATATCTTTTTCAAAGGAGAACCACTCGAAGACCTCGAAGTCTTTCAGCGTGCAAGAGCAGGGATGTTCCTCTCGTTCCAATACCCGGCAGCAATCCCTGGTGTACAAGTCGGAACTTTCCTGAAGAAGTCTGTGGCCTCTGTTCGAGACGACCCACCCAAGGGCCGTGCCTTCCGCAAAGAACTCACTGCGGCGATGGAGAAACTGTCAATGGACAAGAGTTTCCTCTCGCGCTATGTCAACGACGGATTCAGTGGCGGTGAAAAGAAGCGTCTAGAAATCCTTCAAATGCTCCTGCTTCAGCCGCATCTGGCTCTGCTCGATGAAACAGATTCTGGGCTTGACATTGACGCTCTGCGCATTGTTGCGCAAGGAATCAATGAGGTCGCCGCAGATTCTGCGTGTCTCATTATTACTCACTACCAACGCTTGCTTGATTTGGTTAAGCCACACTATGTTCACGCTATGATTGACGGTACTATCGTTCGAACCGGTGGCCCTGAGTTGGCCCTCGAACTCGAGGACCGAGGATACGATTGGCTTGAGGTTACTGCTTGAGGTGTTACTATGTCTGATGAAACGCAAGAAATTATTGGAGACTACAAGTATGGATTCCATGATCCGGAGAACTCAACCATCCGATTTGACAAGGGACTCTCCGAACAGGTTGTTCGTGACATTTCCGAATTGAAAAACGAGCCACAATGGATGACTGATATCCGTGTTAAGGCATATCGGCACTTCGTTGAACGTGTTATGCCAGAGTGGGGTAACTGCTCTCTTCTCAACATGATTGATTTTGAGAATGTGACCTATTTCCTCCGCTCTTCGAACAAAACTGAGAAGTCCTGGGACGATGTTCCTGACGATATCAAGAACACATTCAACCGGCTTGGTATTCCAGAAGCCGAACAAAAGTGGCTCGGCGGTGTCACCGCTCAATACGAATCCGAAGCGGTTTACCACTCCATCCGAGAGGACCTTGAGGAACAGGGAGTTATTTTCCTCGATATGGATACCGGCCTCAAACAATATCCCGAGATTGTCAAGAAATACTTCGGAACTGTCATCCCTCACAGCGATAACAAATTCTCTGCGCTCAACACTGCAGTATGGTCCGGCGGTTCGTTCCTCTACATCCCGAAAGGAGTTCATGTTGAAATGCCAGTTCAAGCCTACTTCCGCATCAATGCTAAAAACATGGGTCAGTTTGAACGCACCCTCATCATCGCCGATGAAGGAAGTTCTGTGCACTATGTTGAAGGATGTACTGCGCCAAGTTATTCAACCGACTCGCTGCATTCTGCGGTTGTCGAACTTATCGCAATGGACGGTGCTAAAATCCGCTACTCAACGGTCCAAAACTGGTCAAGCAATGTCTACAATCTCGTGACCAAGAGAGCGGTAGCCCATCGTAACGCAACCGTCGAATGGGTTGATGGCAACATCGGCTCAAAGTTGACCATGAAGTATCCATCTGTTCTGCTCAAAGGCGAAGGTGCACACGCCGAAGTCATTTCAGTTGCTTACGCAGGCAAGGGTCAGCACCAAGATACCGGTGCGAAGGTTCACCATCTGGCGTCCAACACGACATCGAACATTCTCTCCAAGTCCATTTCAAAGGATGGAGGGCGCTCCTCTTACCGTGGTCTTCTTCAAGTCTCGCCAAAGTCGATCGGATGCCGCTCAAAGGTTGTTTGTGATGCTCTGATTCTCGATGAAGATTCACGTTCGGATACTTACCCGACAATGGAAATTGGAAACTCGACCTCGGACCTTGAACACGAAGCCAGCGTTTCGAAAGTATCCAGTGACCAACTGTTCTACCTCATGAGCCGTGGATTCAGCGAGGAAGAAGCAATGGGACTCATTGTCAACGGATTCTTTGAACCGTTCACCCGTGAACTGCCAATGGAATATGCTGTTGAACTGAACAAACTCCTCGAGTTGGAAATGGAGGGTTCGATTGGATGATGTACCATCAAATGCCAATTCCCTCCCGATCTGAACATCTTTGGCGCTACACACCTTGGCCTCGGATTCACCCATCAAAGCCTGATGCTGTACCTGTTGCGGATGAAGTGATTTTTACCAGCAACGGTACTCAAGAACTGACTCCAGTGCCGCACTCACAGAAACCTCAAGGTGACATTGCCAGGGCCTTCCTCCAAGCTGCAGGGGG
>JAQXFL010000060.1 GCA_029250345.1 Candidatus Poseidoniaceae archaeon | reverse complement strand
TTCCTCGTGATTATGCCCGCATCGTACGTTCTTGATTTGACTGGATACAACGGTGGAGGCGATGGCGGTGATGACGGCGAAGAGGATGACTCCTCGCTTGCAGATGAAACGTTTGTGGCTCAAACCGAACAAGGTTCATTGGCTCACCGGCAAAGCAGTGTTGAGCAATCCTTGTTGCCCACCGGAATACGATTTAATCTTGAGTTCAGCGGCTATGATTTGGGATTGGTAGAGCCTGAAAATTATTCTTCTGTACGCAGTGAACCACCTCAAGCGAACGATTCGGATGCAGATTCCTTTGTTGAATTTCAGTCAGCATTGGATTTAACATACGGCAAAAACATACCTTACTTGTTTTTCATACCTTTGATGTGGATTTTCTTACCTTCGAAGCTCGGTTCTGTCAAGAGTGCTGCTGAGCAAGAGGAAGAGTAATTTCTCAAAAAATCAAGATTTTGATTTTTTCTTTTCGATTTGCTTAAGAGAAGTTATCCGTAGGGTCGGATATGTCTCTAGCACCTACTGATTACGACTTCGGCATCGCCGCCAATTACGCCTTTGCTACAACAATTACCTGCGCCAATGAGGATGCTCGAAAAATGTTTGTTGAAGCCTATGGTCATATGATCAACTACAACCACGAACAAGCCATTGCATGTTTCAGCAAAGTCACAGAACTCGACCCTACATGTGCCATGGCTTGGTGGGGAATCGCTTACTGCCTATCATCAAGTTACAATTGGAGTCCAGGTCTTGGCTCGGGCCACGACTCAATCCAAACCGCAGTTTCCCTCAAAGCGGGTTGCACAGAACTCGAGCAAGACCTCATTGATGCACTTGCACAACGCCATTCTGCTGAAGCACGTGATGCAGCAGACCCAACCGTACTCAACATGGGCAACAGTCCGGAATTGAACGTCGCTTTCGCAGAAGCAATGAAGCCACTTTATCAGAAGTACGCTGGAAATTTGGATGTCACATCCATCTACATCGAGGCTCTCATGAATCTGAAGGCTTGGCAACTGTGGAACAAGAACACCGCTACGGGTGAAATCACACCTGCTGACGACAACACCCTGCTTTTGGTAAAGATTATGGAAGACGCATTTGAAAACATCGCAGGAGCAAAAGAACACGTTGCATTGTGCCACTTGTACTGCCACGCTCTTGAATTATCACCTTTCCCAGAACGTGCACTTCCTGCGGCTGATGTCCTTCGTACCGTGATGCCAGGCATGGGCCATCTTGTCCACATGCCATCTCACATTGACGCGTGGGTCGGACAGTGGAAAGAAGCGATTGAGTGCAACATTGCAGCGGTCGAAGCCGACGACAAGTATGTTGAACTCACCGGTAATGAATCACAATTTTACAAGTTTTATCGAATGCACAACCACCACTTCGTTGTCTGGTGTGCTATGTTCGAAGGACAATACAAGACTGCGCTGAAGTATGCTCGCAAGGCAGTTGACACGCTTCCAGCAGGCGATGCAAACTCCGGCGTTCAGTTCATGCTCGCTGGCGTAATTCCAATGGGTGCAATTTTCCTTGAATCGTATGTCACAATGCCTTGGCACGTCATGATTCGGTTTGGTAAGTGGGACGAGATTCTTGCAGAACCTATGTATTCTGACAAAGCCGTATTCCCAGCAACAATCGCTACACAGCACTACGCTCGTGGTGTGGCATATGCTTCCAAAGGCATGGTTCCTGAAGCTGAAGCTGAACAGGTCTTGTTCTATGAGGCACTCGAAAACCCTGCTCTTGCCGGCCGTGTACTCCACAACAATCTGATGTACCAAGATCCGAGCGATGGCCCATGTATTCTGTTGGTCAACGCCGCAGTTTTGGATGGAGAAATCGAATACCGAAAGCAATTTTTGGCAAAAGAACGTGGAGAAGCATCTGATTTCAGTGCAGCCTTCGACCACTTGCGCCGAGGTGTCGACCTTTCACTCAACCTTGCTTACAACGAACCTTGGGGCCAGATGCAACCAGTGCGTCACATCCTCGGTGCTTTGCTCCATGAGCAAGGTGAATATGAAGAAGCGGAAGCGGTCTACCGTGCCGACATCAAGTTGTGGAAAGATAACATGTGGGGCCTCTTGGGTCTCAAGTTGTGCCTTGAAGCACGTGGCGATGCACCTGAAGAATTAGCCGAGGTTACTGCTTTGTTCAATGAACGCAGTTCTCGTGCAGACATTGTTCCTGCAAAAACCTGTTTCTGTGCACAAGACAGCATTGAAAAGACTTGCTGCGACTGATTTTTGTAACGCTCACTCAACAGGAGCGGACATGCTCCACGATGTGCTCGGCTTGTGCCAATCTCTGACTTGATCGGTTTCCAGTCGCAGTTGAAGACCTTCACCCGCGTCAATTTCAACATCCATCATTTCGAAGATCACGCTGTGTTCATTGGTTCGGAAGGTGTCGTCGAAAAGAATCTCTTGTTCGATTACCGAACCGTCGATAGTCCGTTCGAGTATTACGCGCACGTGACACTCTTGCAGAGGGTTGCGCAGTGCACAAGACTCGCTGCTGCCATCATGCTCGACGGTTACTACGCCTTCGTACGATGCAGTGCCTTCAGACGGCACCAAGTCGATAATCGTGGATTTGGCTGTTGGAGCACACACACACTCCATGTTGTCGGATTCTACTATTGCCGTTTTTTCGACGATCACTTCAACAGTGTCGGTTTGAATTGAATCGACGGATGTAGAGGTCGCTGTGACGGTATACAGGCCAGGAGAGGCGAACGTGTGG
>JAQXFL010000033.1 GCA_029250345.1 Candidatus Poseidoniaceae archaeon | reverse complement strand
CGCTTTGTTGAGAGTAGCGACTTCAGTACCACGTGTGCGGGTAACGATGATTGAATCGGATTGTGCAACCAAATCTATGGCAACAACATTCAAATCAATGACGACGGTTGTTGCGCCGATGATTTCGTTAACAGGGTCCCAAACAATGATTCCGTTACTGGAGTAATCATCACTTGATGGTGTAGAATCCATGCCGTCCGAGACGTTGAGCATGTAATTGATGACGCCAGAGCCGTCGGTAGTTGGATTGGCTAACAAGTCCGTGGATTCGTAACGGATCTGCATGTTCGTATTTCCTTGCGGTGTGCCACTGGGCGAAGTTGCATAGGTTGCTGTTACCATCTGTTCAGAGTCTGGAAGCGTTGCCAAAAATTGCAGGTCGATATCGACTTCGATATTGCGTGTACCCGGTGATGAGCCGGCTGCAATCCCATAGGAATCAGCCGGTGAATAACTCTTCAACAGCCAGTCAATGGTAAACCCTGCAGCGTTGCTGACACGCATCCAAGAGTTGTACCGAACTGCGGGGCAATACCAGTTGTAACCTTGTGATACTCCGGTTTGATTCCATTCATTGATTTTGAATGAATCATCGCACCCTGAATAAATAATCGAGCTGGTTCCGTCGGTTGGGACGCCATCAGCAGTGATTTGCCAGCTGTTGTTTTCTGGTCCCTGATTATCGAATTCAGTCGGGTCAAAGTAATCTGAACTTCCTGACACTCCCGTGCCGCTGTAGAATGGCATGTACCATTGGTCGCCGGTGTGGAGCGGGAAGTCGTACTTTTCCTTTGGTGGTGAATAATAGGTGTCAAAGGTGATTTCACCGATGTCCTGTTCGAGGAAACCGAGATTGAACGGTCTGAACCGTACATCGAGTGTGAACTCGGAGTTGACAACCGCAAGGTCACGAACTCGAACAAGATCTTCTCCTTCATATCCGATATTGAGTCTTCCAGTCACTCCTTCAAGGGTCGCACCGTTGTTCCCAGATGTAAAATCTCCATCGAGGACGAGTTTGTATACAAGTGTCTGTGTACCGTCGAGAGTGACAAAGAGGATATCCTCGACTGTGTAGGTTGTGTCACCGGTGAGTGTGTTCAATGTTGCAGAAACATTGGCTTGTGCAATCAGTTGAGCGACATCAAATTTGGTCTCATAGACCCACTCATCGCCTATACGCCATGTAGGGACATCGATGTCTTTGTTCCATCCTTCAGCATGCTGAATGTTTTGTTCAGAAAGTTCTAGAGTTTGGTACGTTACCATGCTGGATAACGGTGCTGCAAACATGAGAAATATCAATCCAATGACTACAGGGCCTATTCGATTCATAGTACTCCGAAAGCGTTCTCCTACTTGAGAGGCTTGATTCTCCGTCCCGTAGGGACGACTCAAGGGTGAGATGCTTGAGCATCGAGATATTGTTGCCCATAATGCGACCATTGTTCCGCAGTCCATCCTTCAGGAATCCCGTCTTCTGGAATTGCTGGGCCTTGTTCAATGAGCGGTAAAGTGGCCGGTTCTTCTGTTGCAGGAAGTGTTGGTATTGGGTCGTTGATTTGAACAATCTCTTCTCCAGTTGAAAACATTTGAGTTGAAGGCGGGGTTGCTGGGCGTCGAGATTGCACTTGGTCGAGAAGTGCCTGAGTTTCAAATTCACGTTCGTCAGGGTCTTCACCAGCGAGTTCTGCATTTTGCCATGGGTCATCCGACGAATTCTTCTTCCGTCGACGTGTCAAGAGTGCCAAGACAAACAGTGCTGAAAGCAATAATCCAATTTGCGCAAGAGGATTCGCGTCTTCACCGATGAATGCCGCACTCACCTCTTCGATTGATGTACGTTCAGGTGGTGCAACAACGATGGACATGGTCGATTGCCCTGGACGTTCCGGATTTTCATCCCACGCCATGGCTTTCACTCGAACAGTACCCGAATCTCGGAAGGTATGGGTCACTGAAGAGCCGATTAAATCTGCATCGTTATCTTTGATACCGTCACCGTTGCTGTCGACAGTGATGTCCAAATCCCATACAATGGTAAGGCCAGGAAGGTCATTCAGTGAGTCGATGGTTCGATCAGCACTCAGGTAGCATTCCCTATAAGCGACGCATTCGGTGTTTTGCAATCTCACGATTGGAGGCATGTTCAACACTTCGATGACAAGTACTTCGCTGGATTGTGCCCCGTCATCATCTGTGACGTGATAGATGATGGTATGCGAGCCGCTTCTGTTCCATGCATAGGTGAGAATATCTCCCGTAATGTCGCAATCATCGTCAGCACCTCCGATGTCATCGCTGTCGATACCTGGGTCGATGTCCCAACATTTGACAAGAGAATCAATGTCGCTTGCGGTATCGGTTGAGTTGCCTTCAATCGTTACCGATTGCCCTTCAGCAATTGGGAGCAAGGAGACCAACGGTTGAATCACTGGGGGGACATTTCGAATGTTAATCCAGCGTTCCTCAATCGTACTGGCCTCTCCGTCGTTGTCACGAACTTCCAAACGAATGGTGTGAAGTCCAGCAGTGTTCCATTGCATGGGGAAGGTCGAGGTTCGTCCGTTGAACGTATACATCAATGACGGTTGCTCACCATCCGGCCACCATGTATGCGTCAGAGATTCCAAATCATCAACTGAATCGAGTGCTTGCCCCTTGACGACAATGGTTTCATCTTCATCTAAGTGCCAGATTTGCTGTTCATCACTTTCGAGGAATTGGTTGTTTTTCTGCAATGCAATGGAAGTTCCGTGAGGCGCTATGTTTGAGAATTGGATTTCAATAGTGGCAGGTGTTATTGCGTAGTCATCATCTGTGGCTACGGCAGTAAAAGTATGCAAGCCTTCAGTCGGAGCAGTCGTGGTACACACTCGAGTGTAATATCCTTCATCGCAAAGGGTATCTGGCCAGTAGACATCGACGGCTCCAGGCCACACATCTTCCGAATCGGAATCGTTGGCAAAGGCGTAGAGAGTAATTGGGTGTTCTACTTTCACCTCGGTTCTTGAACTGAGGATTTGAATTTCTGGATTCCTGTTGGCGATGATGACATTCATGACTGCAGTTTGTTCATCTTTTTCTTCGTCAATAACCGTGATTTCAACTGGATAATTGCCATCGTCAGTCCATGTCCAATTGACAGCACAAGAGGCGGAAGGGACTGTTTCCCATGCCCAGTTCTTTGAACCATCGTCGTAGGGGATCTTGAATTCGCAGAACACAACACCTCCGTCCTCGTCAAAACTTTCACCGGCGGTGAGTTGCAGTTCCTCCAATGTCATTGCGATTGGGTCGGTGAACACTGGTGTTGGCAGTCGGCCAACAAACATGGAGATGAGTGCTTGATTATTGGTCGAGTTCGCATCTGCACTGTTGATACCACTCGGGTCTGCTTGCCAAGAAACTGGAACAATTCCAATCGCTTGCTCGCTCGGGACAGTCCAAGTGAAGTTCACTTTGTGAGCCTCATAGGTTGCCAGTGAAGGAAGAGGGTGAGATGAGGTCTGCCCGTCTGGATGGGTTATGGACATGGTCGTCGGAGTGCTGGAGGAAAGTCCTCTGTTTTGGACAGCGACTTCGATAAGCAATTCATCACCAGGCAATACATTCCAACCTGAAAGGGAATTCAATTCAGTGCGTACTCCACTTCGATTTCGAAGAACTTTACCAAAATCCTCGCTCGCAATCAAATCGAGCCCTATCAAGTATTCATCAAGTGTGATTGTGGTCGAACCCACAGATGTACCAAACGAGGATGCAGCACTTGGTTGAATCCTTGCGACGATGCCGTGACTTGCCCAATCAAATGCCGATTCCGAAGCATCTTTTTCATCGCCCATGTCAATGTCGAAAAAAGCACTTCCATTGCTTTCGGTAGTTGCGAGTTGTACAATTCCTGAAGCTTCATGATGGACCTCAACAGGTATCCCGCTCGTCGTTGAAAAGCAGCTTGCAGATGCATTGACCCAAACGCCGACTGGAGTATTGAGTGCGGTGATTTCGCTTTCCAATTCGACCATCAAGCATTCATCGCGAGTTCCGGGATTGGTGTACTGGTCGACTCCAGTGGAATCAAGCGGAATATATTGTTTGAGACGGAAATCAATAACCAAGCCAATATCGTCTTCAGTGTGTAGCCAAGCAAAGTTCCTCGCTTCAGGGCAATACCAACGGTAACCACTTGCCTCGCCATTGCTGTTCACTGAAGTCAGTTCGTAGGAAGCGTTGCATCCGCCATAGCCGATGGTTTGTCCGTAGTCGTTACGCGGTCTTCCTGTATCGGTGACTTCCCAAGTGGTACTGTTGGTTCCGGTTGTCGGGACTGGGAACGGTGTAATGTAGTCGCTTGAACCGGACCAAGCGGTTGATGCAGTTGTGGTTGTCGTCCATTGTTCATTCGCCCGAATGGGGAAATCATAGACTTCGTTTACCGGAGTGTACGTGTTCGTGATGGTGATATCGCCAAGAACTTGGGCGAGGCTCGAAAGCCCGTAAGGGACGAACCGAATATACAATTCCAAATCACTGCGCATTGATGAAAGATCGCTCACTCTGAGGTATTCAGTTTGCTTGAAGGTAATGAACACGTTTCCATTGTATCCCTCAAGCGATACTCCTGATTTGTCATAGTTCGCCGAAGTCTGTAGGGTATACGCCAAGACAGACATGTTGTCGACAGACCGTTCAGTGATGGCCATCACTTGTACTGTAGTATCGCCGTAAATCTCGCCTACAGTTGCTTGAACTCCAGAATCGGTGACCAATTTTGTTGGGTCAAAGGTTCCCGAGTAGATCCATTTGTCACCAACTTTCCATGTTGGCACATCACTTACTCCTGGGTTTTCAGAGGAAAACTTCGGTGAACCGTTCTCGTCCAACAACGGTTGTGAAAGCATTGGTTGAGTTGTTGCTAAGCACAGCAGTGCCACGAGCATCAAAGGAGATGCCAAGCGGAGCGACCGTGTGCCCATGTCGGGCCACAGTCGCAATAGAACATCAAGACTTCTCTCAAACTCTTAGGCGAACTCAGAGAAGATCGGCCAATTCGTCCTTGATAATTTCGACGGCTTCGAGGATTTCGTCCTTGTGACGTGCGCCGGTGATGACCATTTTTCCGCTGCCGAAAATCAAGCAAACAACCTTCGGATAGTCAAGTCGGTAAATCAAGCCTGGGAATTGTTCTGGTTCGTACTCGACCTTGTCGAAGGGCAAGTGGAAGGTGAGGTTGTTGAGGTTGAGTTTACGAGGGACACCAGCGAGTGGTTCGTTGGTAAATTTGTCGTTCCCATCGTAGTCTTCTGGGTAGTGGAGTGCGTACGTTGCAACCATGTTTTGAACTTCAATTTCGACTTGGTCCAAGTCCCAAGTTTCAATTCCAGCATCACGAAGGTCTGCAATCATTCTCTCGATTCCAGTTTCGATGTTTGCTTCGTCTTTACCACCGGTACAAACTGCACGGCCGGAACGGAACATGAGGATAGCAAGTTTTGGATCGGTCACTCGGTAAACGACACCAGGGAATTGCTCAGGTTCGTATTCACAGTTGAGCTGGATAGCAATATCCGGCAAATCGAGTTCTTCAGCGACACGGGTGCTCGCTACTACATTCACTACAGTTAGACGTTCTTCATCGGTTGTCATGATAGGCCCATATATAACGACTATATAAAAAGAAGGCAGGCACCTTACCGCATTCCAGCAGCAAAAAGAGCGCACTGCGACGGTTATTCTCGACCAGTCGACCAAAGAGGCATATTTTCGCATTCGTCAACCGTTAAGCCAGCGTTACCGAACTTGGAAATCAGTGTTCGACCTCCAGCCAATTCAATCGCTTCACTGGTTTGTTTTGGGTGCCGTGTGAGTGCAACCATGCACCCTCCACCACCGGCTCCGGTGAGTTTAGCACCGAGAGAGGTGGGCGCCGCCGCCCGAATGAGTGATTCGAGTTCGGGACACGACACGCCAAGGCCCTGTAGCATAATCTGATTCTCCGACATCGCTCTTCCGACCGCTTCAAAGTCACCCTCTTTGAGCGCTTGAATGCCTCGCCGTGCAATCACTCCAATGGTTTGAATTTCTCTAATTCGCTCAGGTTTTGCTGCGATGGCTGCAGCGACCTTTGCCACTTGGTTTGATGTTGGAGCGTAAACGCCTGTGTTTCCGATCACCAGATACAGGTCTTCGGTCGTGTTTGGCATGTGAACCGAGTGAAGATGCCATGTTCGTTCTCCATCCTCCATCTTTAGGCGGCGCGTGTACAGGTATTCGACATCCTTCTCCATGGCATCGCTGAGCAGCACGACGCCACCATGAGCACACGTTGAAGCATCCATTGGCGAAGCCCTTCCTGCTTGAGCCACCGCTTCAACAGCGTGAGCGAGAAGTGCGCATTCATCGAGTGATGCGACTTCTTTGCCGTGAACATAATGCTCCATTGATGACTTGGACTGTTGCGATGAAAGTTCTCGATTTTCCGGAGTGTAAACATCGAGGTTTTCAATTGAACTCGCATATCCTTCAGCCCATGTCGCTGGGTTTTGCAAGTCATCAACCGATGTGTACCAGCGACCACGAGCGCATCGTAATGCTGCACTCGCGGCAACTGAAAGCGCGGCTGATGAGCCGAGCCCGGATGCTGGAGGGATGTCCCCATTGACTTGGATGGTGATGCCTGGTGCGCCTTGGGAGGTTTGCCAGAGGCGATTGCGCAGCGCTTGAACATGGGGGTGTTTTCTCGAATCAAAATGCATTCCATCAATTTTCCACGGTGTTTCACCGGTTTGAACGGATTCGAGCGTAACAGAAATGCGTTGCTCGATTGCCACCGCAACCGCAGGCTCGCCGTACACCACTGCATGTTCGCCGAACAGGATACATTTTCCCGGTGCGCTTGCTGTAACTCGACCCATGGTGTCCCCTCGGTGTTCACGAGGCACCTTCGCTTCATATCCCTTGTTCTTCATTCACTGCCATTGAACGAGAATTATCGGTGCATTGAAGGGATGAGCGCGTCTGCCATTACCTGCGGGAATCCTCCCTTGAGATGAGTTACCATGGAACATCCGTTGACAATGAGTTATGGCCCAGTTTCTGGATGGATACTTCTTTTGCTTCTCGGAGGTATTTCGGGAGGTTTCTTCCTGTATCAAGTCGTCAAGGCTACACGTTTGGTTTTGAAAGGGGCTCCAGACAACCGCTTTGACAACTGGGGGGCACGTATTATGGAAGTCATCACGGGATGGCTCGGTCAAAAGAAAGTCCTCAAGGACCGCATTGCTGGCGGTATTCACGTCCTCATGTTCTGGGGCTTTCTCATGCTTTCAACTGATATGTTTGACCTTGCTACTGCAAACTGGTTTTCTCACAATGTTCTCCCCGATCTCGTTCGAGGTCCGTGGAATCTTATCGTTGAGACGGGATACACCATTGCATTGGTAGGTTGCGTCGCCGCGTTAACTCGCCGTGTTGCTTTCACTCCGGAGAAGCTCAAAGGAAAGTCGCAACTTGAAGGAAACGCCATCCTGTTGCTCATCATGACCATCACGGTTACATCGTTCTTCGTCGAAGCAGGCGAATCTACGGTTTCTTCGACATGGGAACCAATCGGCTACTGGGTTGCTTCGACAATTGGGCCAACGACATCCCTTGTTGTAGGTGCTTACTGGATGCACATGCTTGCTATCTCGACGTTTTTGTTCTTGATCCCACTGTCAAAACACATGCACTTGGTCATGGCGTTCCCGAATGTCTTCTTCCATGACATGCGTCCAATGGGCACGATGGAGCCTCTCGCACGAGGCGAGGACGGCAAGGCGGTTTCGCTTGAAGAACTCGACATCGAATCCTTTGGTACGGTCAACTACACTGACTTGACCTGGCGCAATCTGATTGATGGTTGGGCTTGCACATCATGTGCTCGCTGTCAAGATGTCTGCCCTGCGTATGCTTCCGGCAAAGCACTCAATCCAATGCAAATCATTCACGATGTGCGGCACTATGCCAACGACAATTCCACGACGCTTCTCGCCGGTGAAACACCTGAACAGGACATTATTGCACGGTTCGGTGAAGACGCGATTTGGGCGTGCACAACTTGTCATGCATGCGTCGAAGCCTGTCCAATTTACATCGACCATGTTCCCAAATTGACCGATGCCCGCCGTCACTTGATGATGGAGCGAATGGAGTTTGATGAATCCGTAGAGGATACCGTCATGCCACTCATGGCGACCATCGAGAACTTGGAGTCCGACTCGAACCCGTACGGTCTGCCTGCTCACGAGCGTGGCGATTGGGCTGCTGATTTAGACGTCAAAGTTGCAGAACCTGCTGAATACATCTACTTCGCAGGATGCGCAGCTTCGTTCGACGAACGCAACAAAAAGGTGGCCAGAGACACCATCAGTGTGATGAAAGAAGCAGGATTGGATGTCGGTATTCTCGGAATGCAGGAAGGTTGCAGCGGTGATGCCGCACGCCGTGCTGGAAACGAATATCTCTTCCAGATGCTGGCTGAAACCAACCTTGAGACATTCGAAGAAATCGGAGTCAAGAAGATTGTTGCATCTTGCCCACACTGTTTCCATACTCTTGGGAAAGAATACAAAGACTACGGCGGTGAAGACATCGAAGTTATGCACCACTCTCAACTCATCAACCATTTGCAAAAGGAAGGGAAGTTACCTCAGCCAAAACACGATGGCTCAGTCACCTATCACGATCCGTGCTATCTTGGCCGAATTGGCGGTGAACTCGATGCGCCTCGTGATGCAATTGGAGGCGTTGCAGTTGAAGCTGAACGGCACGGCAAGGATTCGTTCTGTTGTGGCGCAGGTGGCGCTCAAATGTGGATGGAAGAACACGTTGATGACGACCATGACCGAGTCAATATCATTCGCTCAAAGGAACTGGCACAGACGGGCGCTGAAACCGTTGCAGTCGGTTGTCCATTCTGTTCGACCATGGTCACAGATGGTCTCAGTGCCATCGGCTCTGAAATGGAAGTCAAAGATATTGCAGAAATTGTTTGGGAGCAAATTAAAGCCAACGACGCAGCAATTGAAGCCAAAAAGGCCGAAACGGCTGAGGCTTGAGCACCATTGAGGTGGCACAGTGAGTGAACGCCTGTCACAGAGCGCTCTTCTTGCTTGGTATGCTGAATCGAAAAGGGACCTGCCTTGGAGGCACACCAACGATTCATGGAAGATTCTCCTCTCGGAAATTCTTCTCCAGCAAACTCAAGTGAGCCGAGGCATACACTACTGGGAGAAACTTGTCGGACGATTTCCAACTCCTCAGTCCATGGCGGATGCCGATGTCGATGCAGTGCTCCACCTTTGGCAAGGAGCAGGTTATTACAGTCGAGCACGCCGACTGCACGCTCTTTCAGTGCGGGTATGTCTACCTGTAGTGGATGGGGGATTTGGCGGCAGCCTACCCAAGACTGCGGCTGAATTACTGACATTGCCTGGCGTTGGCCCATATACGGCCGCAGCAGTTGCCAGTATTGCTCATGGAGAGTCTGTCGCATGCGTTGACGGTAACATTCGGCGAGTGATGGCTCGCCAGTCGAAACATGTTGAGCCTACCATGAAAGAAGTTGAAGTCTGGGCGAATACCGTTCTCTACAAGGACGATGCAGGGGATTGGAATCAAGCCTTAATGGAACTCGGTGCGACCGTTTGTACGCCGAAACGACCGCAGTGTGAGCAATGCCCAGTTTCCTCATCATGCACCGGTATTGACGAACCACTTCTCTACCCACAACCAAAGAAAGTCAAACGAAAACGGCTTGACCTCAAATGCGCCCTTCGTTTTGATGCCAATGGCTTGCCAGAGTTGATTCAACGAGGCAACGAGGGAATTCTTGCTGGAATGTGGGGGCCGCCGATGGACGAGAATCTCGATGTCTCCGGAATGGATTTCATCGGTGTTGTAGAACATACGCTTTCCCACCGGGACATTTTTGTTGAAGTGTGGCAAGGTACATGTCGGCATGGGACTGAACCAGCAGACGTGGCGATTTCATCACTCGACCGCAAAATATTGGCTTTGCGAGAGAATTGAACGCTCATTTTCATTGTTCATTCATTGCTTTGTAAATCTCTACCGATCGAAGCGAGTGTCATCATCAAGCCTACGATGAGGAGGTATTCGGCAGGTGCTGCAATGTTGATGGCAGGTTGAATTTGATTCAGAATATCAAATTGGGGGTCTTGAAGGCCCAAACTCTCTCTTTTCCAGAAGATATAGACTCCCAGCGAGAGATTCATGATGAGAATACCTAGACCCGACATCCACAATCCGGCTTTGCGTAGTTTTGGGGTTTGGGATACAACGTTCGAATGTATTTGATTCATTGATGCTCCCCAAATGAACCCGCCAACAAACACGAGAATTGTCGTGATACTGTGGAGCAGGAGTGCATCGTACATGTTTGCAAAAGCGAGAACAGACAGCGATAGACCTGATAATATCCCAGAAAAAAGTGATACTCGATTCCATTTGGAGTCTTGCTCTTCAACCATGAGACTAAATCGGTATGCGAGAAAACATATGACTACGCCCGTGATTGCCAAACCCGTGGTGAACACTATTCGCTCAGGTCCGGGATAATCCGATTCTGAAACAAAGAAGGGGATTGCTCTCGCATTACCGCTGAAGGCGTGAATCGACATTGAAGTAACGACCGTCGCCAATGGGAGAAGCCATCCAAGACGAATGAGCATTGAATCGGACACTTCGATTCCTGCAATTTGAATCCCGTTACCCGTACTCAAACTCACTGTAAGAATTCCTCCACAGTGTCTTGAATACAGGTTTCAAATGATTCCCACTCGATTCCGAGAACATCCGAGGCCTTCTTTGACGAGAAATCAGCATCGCCTTCGAAATAGCCTTTCACTGCCTTACGGGTCATGCGGCGTTGTGCTCCAAACAGGCCCATCAGCCAATCCTGAAACACGACGATGAACATCAGTGAACGGGGAATTGCTCGACGAGATGCCTTGGTGTGTGGGAATTGATTTTTTATCGCCTTGCAAACTTCGGCAATGGTTTTGTTTTTGTGTGGTGCTACGATGAATCGCCCTTCTGCTTCATCGATTTCATAAGCGAGGCGGTGGGCTTTTGCCACATCTCGCACATGTACAATAGGAATTGGTATTTTGGGAACGACTGGGAACTTACCTGCTATGGCATCGGGGAAGTAATCAATGCTTGGCGTAGGTTTGACAAATCCACCACCCAAAACGCCCCCGGGGTTGATGACTCGTAAATCGATTCCAAACTGCTTTGCTAGTTCCCATGCTCGCTTTTCAGATTCTGTCTTCGCAACGGTGTAAGGGGAATAGCTGCCGGTTTGCCAATCGTCCTCGGTTTTTTCACGTCCTTTTGGCGTACTCCCAATTGCAGCAACACTCGAGGTATAGATGACGCGAGGAATTTTTGCTTCGTGGGCGGCACTGAGCAGGTGGGTCGTTCCTTTGACAGCGGTGTCAATGATGATCTCCGCCTTATCCGAATTTGAGTAGACCGTAGCGGTGTGGAACAGTGCGTCACAACCCAATATTGCCTCGCTCCATCCGTCAGCATCCAGTACATCTGCCTCAACCAACTTCAGTCGGTCTTCACAGTTCAAATCCAATGCATGTTGACGAACATGGTCGACCTTAGACGGGTCATTCAAATCACGAACTGAACCGATGACGTTGTAGCCGTGCTCAAGTAAATCTCGAACAATGTGATTTCCTACGTGACCGTTCACGCCGGTGACGAAAATGCTCTTTGAAGACCCGGGCTTGACCTCTGCCATACCCTCCCGACATGAGATTTGGACTTAACTTTGAAGTGAGGCTGTCCACACCGTTGGCTGAATCCCATGCCAATTCGCCTGTACGACACTCGGAGGAGAGACAAAGTCGATTTCTCAACCATGGAGCCTGGAAAAGTCTCGATGTACGTCTGTGGCGTAACCGTCTACGACCGATGTCATTTGGGACACGCTCGTTGTTATCTCGCCTTTGATTTGATTCACAGGTGGCTTGAAAAGTCTGGATATGATGTTCATTATGTCCAAAATTTCACCGACATTGACGACAAAATCATTCAAAGAGCAAATGAAACTGGGGGCGATTGGAAAGCGTTGGTTGACCAAAACATTGCCACATACTACGAAGACATGGACGCATTGAACATTCTACGAGCTGACGATTACCCTCGTTGTACCGATTATGTCGATGATATGATTCGAATTACGCAAGACCTCATCGACAAAGACCATGCTTACCAAACCGACGAGGGTGTCTACTTTCACATCGATTCAGCACCAGAGAAATACGGTATGCTTACCGGTCAAAACATCGAGGCAGTCCGCTCTGGTGCAGGCGGCAGAGTAGGAGCAACCGGTTCAGCCAAGAAAGATCACAAAGATTTCGCCTTGTGGAAATCAGCGAAACCAGACGAGCCTACATGGGACTCTCCTTGGGGCCCAGGTCGGCCCGGATGGCACATCGAATGTACGGCAATGTCGATGGACTATTTTGGTGCACAATTTGACATTCACGGCGGCGGGCATGATTTACGGTTCCCGCATCATGAAGCAGAAATCTTCCAAGGTGAATGCCATACTGGATGCAGTCCAGTGGTCCATCATTGGCTACACAACGGATTTGTTAACATCGATGGCGAGAAAATGAGCAAATCATTGGGTAATTTTTGGACCATTCGAGACATCCTTGAGAAAGTCGATGCCATGGTGCTTCGCTTCTCGCTCATCAATGCCCACTACCGTTCACCCATTGACATGAACGAAACCTTGCTGAAAGATGCTGAAAGGAACTACAATCGATTGCTTGAGACCTATGTACGAGTCTTGAAAGTAGCTTCAAGTTCTCCAAACCCAGTTGACCTTCCTCACGCTGATATCACAAGCCAACAGCCTTTCTCCCGTTCTCTCGGCCTGCTTGAAAAAATGGGCGAGGGGTTTGCACAGGCTATGGACGATGATTTCAACAGCCGTGACGCCATAGGAAAGGTGCTTGGCGCCGTCCGTCAAATGGCGAAAATCATGGACAGCGGCCTCGATGAGGCGGATCAACACGCTTTTGCTCACTATGCCGTCGATTGGCTTGAAGAAACAGCAGGTTCAGTTTTAGGAGTGCTTCCAAGCCGTGAGATGGCACTGGCTGAACCAGTGGAAGACCCACGTCGAGCAGAGGTTGCAGAACAGGTCGAACAGTTACTTGTTGCCAGAAGTGAAGCGCGTTCATCCAAAGATTGGGGCAAGGCCGATGAGATACGAGACCAACTCAACTCGATGGGAGTCGTTGTCGTCGACACACCTGAAGGACCGTCATGGAAGCTTGAGTGAACTCACTCTTCTTCGTTCGCCGTCGAACTCGACTTGAATTCCATCGGAGGCGGGGCTGGTACAAACCCTGTCGATTCCTTTTCTGTATTCACAGCGGCATCGAGTGCATCATCGTCCCACATCTTTTCGATGTGAGCCTCTTGACTCAAGTTCAGTTCATCGCCACCGTTTCGACTGAGGAAAAATAAACCTGCAACAATCACGGCTAGAACTCCAACAAGCAAGTACTTTGCATTGCTTTCATCTGAATCTCCAGATGTTGAGTCTGCGTCGGAATCTCCTGAAGTGTCGGTTGTGTCTGTGCCACCCGTCGTATCTGTTCCGTCGGTTGCGTCCGTGCCATCCGTCGTGTCTGTTCCGTCGGTTGTATCTGTGTTGCCGCCGGTATTGTCCGTGCCATCGGTCGCATCGCCGTTGTTTCCACTGTTGCCACCTGTGTTGCCAGCGTTCGCTGGGTCGGTTGACAGGTCGACATTGACGCCGTCACGGTCTCCATCTGCATCCATGGAGATGTCGTAGTAGGCATAGAGTTTGGACAGGTCGACGTGGGTGTTGGCCCATGTCGAGCGGTTGATGACGTCGAAGTAACGTTCATCTCCAGTGGTGAAAATTGGATCAACGGTCATGCTTTTCAACTGAGAGACTCCTGTGTTTGCTGCGTTCTTTCCGTCGAACTCCGTGTCGAGGTATGCTTGAACATCGGCATCGGTTTCCCAAGCGATGTTGTCAGGGGCAGACCAGTGTTGGCGAATGTCAGAAACTTCGTTTCGCATTGCCATAGCCATTCCTGATTCGATGCTTTCCCAAGTTTGAGAGCCGTCGACCTCAGACATCGATGTTACATCGACAGCCTTTGAGACGCCTCCACCAGTGATTGGCTCCCAATCATCTTGGTTTATGGCAGTCATGATGTCCGTATCTCCGAAGACAGCCTTTCCTTGAACGACAGTAAGTCGGACATCTGCATCAATCGCTTCGATTAAGTTACGGTAAGGGTCATCGTGGAAGGTGTCCATCACGACGATGTCTGCATACATTCCTGCCTTGAGTTGTCCAACAAATGGATCCCAATTTGCTGCTTTAGCGGGATTGCTGGTGACCATTTCAGCTAGTTCATAGTTTGTGAAATACGAATCCATGACGTCTTGATTCCACAGGTCAGCCACTTTGAGTTCATGCAAGTTGTTCTTCGAACCGCTTGGACCCCAGTCTGGTGCGAGAGAGATGGTGACGCCTGCAGCATCTGCAGCCCGGACATTGGTCGTGTTTCCGTAAAGGAGGAGGTTTGAGATTGGTGACCAGACCAAATCTGCTCCGACGGTTGCCATCTTATCGAATTGAGGGCGGTCAAGTGCTGTTCCGTGAATGACAACGGTTTCATCCATGATGAGTCCCTTGTCCCATAGAGCGTCAAATTCGGACTTACTGCTGCTGTCCACTCCTTCCGCCAAATGCACGAACCATGCGTTCAATGAGCCTGATTGATTTTGAGAAATCAGATGGCTTCCAGTGTAGTCGTCATCAGCAGCCCCGCACACAGCGCAGGTAGAGATTCCATCTTGTCCGAAGTTGTACAATTCGACGTTGCGAGCCAACATGCTGTCCCATGCGGAAGTGCCTGAGCCTGGCGAGCCTTGTATTGCAGTCACTCCACCTGCAACGGCTTGAACTTCTGCATACTTCATTTGTTCACTTGCCATTCCCCAGCGGCTGTTTTGTTGAATGTTGTTTTTCATCCATGTGATACTCGGGCCGTAATCGTAGTTGTTGCCCCATTGGTATCGGTTGGTGTATCCTCCTTCGTCAGAGCGTTGACTTTCGCTCAAGTGGACATTGAAGTCCCACAATGGGATGTGATTGTAGTGAACGTGATTGTGCAAGTCAATAAGTCCTGGATAGATTGTTCCGTTGGTTTCGATGATGACTGCATTGGTAAGGTCAGCGGTTACTGGGACCGAGTCACTCGACGACCATACGCCTTCGATTTTACCGTCTCGAACCAATACATTTCCTTGGTTTAGAACGCTGTTTTCGTTTTCCATGGTGACGACTCGGCCTTTGAGGATGAAAGCGTCGGAACCTGTTTCTGAAACCTTGAAGCATTTGACGATGTTGAGAGCAACGGTCGAATCAGCGTCGCCAGGACCCCAACCAGGAGACGGGTCAACTTCAATTGCGTTTCCAGAGGAATCAATCACGATCGAGTTGCCGTAGAATCCGAATTCTTTTGGTATCGTCATTGAGTTGGCGAGCGTGTTCGAGGTGTCGGTAATGGATACAGTTTCCTCTTCGAAATAACTCAGTACAATGTCCGAATCGGCACTGAATACAACGATTCGTTGGTCTGGGTCAATCACTGTATTCCAAGCGAGTTGACACGGCGGGCTACCAGATGTTGAACTGAGTACCCAATCCGAAACATTCACTGGCGATGAACCGGTGTTCCACAATTCGATAAATTGGTCCGAATACTTCCCATAGTCGCCATCGTTGTTCCAATCAACGGCATTGTAGATGTTCGCATTGGTGGCATTGGACTTGAGTTGGTTCGGGCTTCGGAAAAGTTCTGAGACTACGATGTCGGAATTTCGTGCATCAACTTTGGCGACGTTGGCTTGTTCAAGTGAACTTCCATCGGCAGGAATCAAGGGTGCAAGAAACAAAACGAGGACAAGCAATGTCGTCAGTTGGGCTAGGCGCATGGAATGGCGTTCCGCAGTGAGCACATGAACTCGTCGCTTTGGTGGTTTGGGACGAACATGTTGAAGTAGCGCCGATTTTGACGGGAAAATATGGCCACAGTAGAGATTCTCGAACCTAACTTTTCCGACATTATCGACAACAATTCACTCGTACTGCTCGACTTTTGGGCGGAATGGTGTGGGCCGTGCAAAGCCTACGGTCCGGTCTATGAACGAGTTTCCGAAGAATTCCCGGATGTTGTTTTCGGTAAAATCGACACCGAAGCCGAGCCAATGCTCTCTCAATCGTTTAACATACGCTCAATACCAACAACGGTTGCTTTCAAAGATGGCATCGGCGTTTTCATGCAGCCAGGAGCTCTCCCAGAGGATGCTCTACGTGACTTGGTCGTCAAACTTGGAGAACTGGACATGGATGAAGTCCGTGCCGAAATGGAAGCGCAAAAAGCAGCACAAGAAACTGAATCCGAGTGATTCACCAGCCGATTCAAACAGCCGGTGTGTTCAAGAAACATACCCTGTCCCGTAGTAACATGAACTTCCGCCCGTGGCTGATTTTGTTCGTAATGTTGACAACCAGTTTGTCCGGATGTTTCGGCGAACAATTGATTGACGAAGGCGGCATAGAAGCGTCGTACGATGTATTTCCTGAGCCTTGGGATCGCAGTCAAATGCAATACGATGATTCAGACATTTACTCTCGTGTGACTCAAAACGGCTCATACCCGATTGATACGGTACAGTCCGTCTATGTCGCAGTTCCAAGCATCACTGCTGCGGACGGAGGCTCCGGCTTGACCGGCGGCGCTGAAGTCCATCTTGGACTTTGGATGCCTGTGATTGATGGCTGCGACTGGACTGCTGCAAATCTTTCAGCGGAATGTCAAATCCCAGTCATTGCTGAAGTCGGACCGTACTACAACGACGGAGACGTCGACGCTCTCACTCCAGCCGACCGACTTGGTAAGTTCCTCATCGAGAACTACGTGCCTCACGGATACGGAGTTGCACAAGTTTCTGTATTTGGGACCGGTGAATCCAACCATTGCATGGACCTCATGGGAACCGATGAACAACGCGGCATAGACGCAGCAGTGACATGGCTCGGAACGCAGCCATGGTCCAACGGCAAAGTCGGAATGATTGGAAAGTCATACGACGGCTCCACGCCTTGGCAAGCAGCAACGTTTGGCAATCCGCATTTGGCCACCATTGTTCCAATGTCTGGACTTATTGGTGTTCACGAACTCATGTGGCGCAACGGTAGTATGGAGGCCCGTGGTATGATTATGCACAACGGTGTTTACGGCTCCTTTGGCGTCGATGGCGATGCAGAAGACCCAGAGAACCTCTGTGAAGGATATCTTGAAGGTTATCTTAACGGACCTGCCGCATATCTTTCCGGCGGAATGGTTGACTATGCAGGCAATACCTATTGGACTGAACGCTCCTTCCTCGATCGAGTCGTTGAGAACTATCAAGGTTCAATCTACATCATACAAGGTATGCAAGACTGGAACGTTGACCCTCACATGGCTTTCCCGACGCACCAATTGGTCGAAGCTGCAGGCATCGAAACCAAGACACTTGCAGGCCAGTGGGCCCACGATTATCCAGACCGTAAAACCGGCCATGAAGCACTTCCATCGGGCGAAGGGGCAGAGGCTTACCCGTACACTCTTCGCTGGGATTGGGCCGATGAGATGCTCTACTGGTTCGACTGGTACCTCAAGGGCGAGGGCCGTGCACCAACCTTGGGAGTTGAAATGCAAGACAATCGAGGTGGCTGGAGATTTGAGACCACCTATCCGGCTGAGGATACCTTCTACATGGAAATCGGTGCTGCGGACATGAACCCAAGCGGCGCTTCAATGGTGACAACGACCGAAACGATTACACTTTCATACGGTCCATTTGACGAGGATGTCTACATTGCAGGTATGCCAACTTTCCACATTCCAATCACGACGCATACAACCAACGGCGCTCACGCTTTCTTGGAAATGAGCGACGACTCAGGAATGCGCCTCGGCCATGCCGTCATGGATTTCAGATTCGCTGACGGTGGCCGCGATGGAGATGTTGCTCTCGGTGCGTTTGTATCGGTGACCGGACTCATGGAGTTCATGCCAATGGATATTTTCCTTTCTGCGGGCGAATCCATCCAAATCACAATGTCGCAAACCGGTTTGGATTACGTTCCTTCACCCGGTGCTATTGGCGGATATTCAATCAATTGGGCGGGCGCTACGCTCACTCTACCGTTGGTGAATCGGACTTGTGCCGACCTCTTCCAAGCTCCAATGCATGATTATTCAATCGATTCAGCACGGTTGTGCTGATCAGTCAAACATGCCGAGAATGTCTCGGAACAGCGTTTGGGCATGTCCTTTACTGCGCTCAACCAATCGCTTGACAATAAGTTCAGGCGTTGATCGGGCAAGGTGGTTTCGCTTCGGTGTTCGGTCAACCATCAGTTCCAAATTCGCATCTAAGCCTGTGGCCTCAATACCATCGACTCTCAAATCGTTGCGTCCCGTAGCCTTGAGTATTGAAGGTGCAAGGTGAGTCACCAGCATCATTGTCGTGTCGTCTTGGGCTTCCGCAGCAAGCAACATTCCTGCAATGATACGAGCGCCAGCGCCAGGTTCAGTGATGGCTTCCAGTTCGTCAGCAAGAATCAGTTTCGGAGTTGGGTCGCTTACAACATTGGCGAGTTCTACGAGTGTTTGTTCAAGTGCACCAGCACTTTGAGTCCCACCGGCTTTCGCAAGAATGTGCAGTGCCTCGACTTGTCCAACCCGTGCAGATTTGGCAGGGACAGGGAGGCCCATGTGAGCAAGAATGCAAGTGTGTGCAAGCAGCTCAAGCAGCGTGGTTTTACCACCTGAATTCGCACCCGTAAGAAGTGCAAGTGACTGCTGGTCACCGTTTTCACCGGCGTTCCCTAATCCGTAGGTGACCGGGTCTGGTTCGCAGCCGAGCAACAGGTGTCGCCCCTCTTCGATGTAGATTCCATGTTCTACAGATTCAGGAAGAACACAATTCCTTGCCTTGGCCCAAAGGGCGATGCATACCCACTGGTCAAATCCGATAAGAGAACGGACCGCATCTTCGCAACGAGAACGGAGTGGACCAAGTTTCTGTGCGAGCATGAGCATGTGTTCGGTCTCTCCAGTCTTGAGTTTCTGCTCAAGTGCTTGGTCAATTTCATCGATGACTTTCCTGTTGATTTTGGCTGGCCATTGAGTGGCAAAAATATCGTATGGGCATCGGACTCCTGTGCCTTCCAATGTTTCGACCATCGATTGTTTCGCTTTCTGCATAGCCTCAGTGATGACATCACTGGTTGCTTCCTGTAATTTTCTCTGAAAGGCTGCTCCATCCGAAAGAGCTTCAAGCAGTTCTGCACCGCTCAAGTTCATTTTGGCGTCATCCATGGCTTGGGCCACTTCATCGTTGACTTGCCCTTCCAGTCCTTTGGCGACTTTCCACAGCGTGTCTTTCACTTCAGCAATGATTTCGAGATCACCTTGGTCGTCTATACTTTCAAGAATCTCTGGCAAGTGTTCAAGGCCAGTGACAATTGAAAACAACTCATCGATGAAGGGATGAGAATCTGTCGAATTACGTGCCATCTTCACAACGTCCGATACGACGGTTAGAGTGCGAAGATTCTGGCGGAACCAGTCGATTGTTCGCTCGGGTAGAATCAATTCGCTTGATGCTGTTTTTGGCAGGATAACCCATCCATCCGGTGCTTCGTCAGGCGCACCTGAGCCAATCCATGTTACGGATTTGAAGACGGTATAATCTTTCCATGTCTCGCCTTCTCCGGGCTGCAATACCCTGCACCATTTCTTGAAGGTGTCCAACGGTTCCTTGCTGACGACCACTCGCTCATATCGCTCGTTTGCGAATCGAGTTTGACGCAGATTGTGGAACAATCCCGACAGAGTGGTCATACGTTCACTGTTTTGCTGCTGAAATTGCATGGAGTGGCTGACTTTGAGCCTTCGTTCCGCAGGATTTTCAACAGGCATCAAAAGTTGCATTCTTTCACGGGTTGCGGCACACGATGCAAAGGAGACAATATCTTGCAACAGCGCACGGTGAAGTTTCTCCGCTTCTTTCGTGGCGAGAAAAGAACCGGATTGACCTGCAACCATTCGGGCAAGATTCAACGCCCTTTTTGGCGACACGCCGTCAATTTCTGCAATGCGGGCAATGTCGCCCGATTTTAGTGACGCAATTGCTTCATCTTCTCCACCGAAGTGGTCGGTGATTTTCTGTGCCAGTCGTTCGCCGACACCGGGCAGTTTACTGAGAACCATGTGCAACATCGTTTGTCAAGGGCTTTTGAGGATATTGTTCAAACGTCATCAATATCATCGAATTTTGAACACCAGTCGCCGCTGGCCAACTGCTCGTTAACCTCAAAAGATACTGGGCGCAGGAAGAACCGGTGAAGGAGTTGAATCAAGACGGTTCAGATGATCATGGTCGCTCGATGCTTGAGTTCAACATCGTGTTGAGTTCTACCGTTGCCGTTTCTTTGGTCTTCCTTTTTGTTTCTGCAGTATACAGTGGTGCGATTATCGAAATCGTCGAAGATGATGACCAACTTTCTGCGCTTCGTGTTCCGGTTTGGGAACGAAACACCTTGCCTTACCAAACCGATGGCGAGTTCGGGGTTGCCCTTGAAGTTGGGCCGTATGAATTGCTACCAACCGAAAATGAATGGAGTTCTACGCACCATTTTGTTGAGTACGCCCTTCCGATTGAAGAAGGTGGAGCCGCTCCTGATGATGCCGTCATCAGTCTCGCTGTTTGGCGACCAAATGTTCCTGATGGCGTTCAAGTACCAGTTATTGCAGAATTTGGACCTTATTTCCAGGAAGCATCGGTTGAGACACCAAGCATCGAAGTCCCGGGCACTTGGCTTGGTCAGATGATTATCGACCAAATTCTTCCGCACGGTTTTGCATTCGCACAAGTCTCAGTTTCCGGAACTGGACGCTCGAACCACTGCATGGATTTGATGGGTAATGCTGAGCAACTTGGTAACGATGCTGCAGTGCGATGGCTCGCAGAGCAAAATTGGTCGAACGGCGCTGTCGGAATGATTGGAAAATCATACGATGGAAGTACACCTTGGCAAGCAGCTATGTTCGGTGCTGAGCACGATTATCTCAAGACCATTGTACCAATTTCTGGATTGATTGGTGTCAAGGAATTGATGTGGCGCAACGGTTCTTCCGAAGCGAGAGCTCCGATTATGCATAATGGCGTTTACGGTTCTTACGGGTTGGATGGCGATGAAGAGGATTATCAAAACCTCTGTCCGGATTACATCATCGGCCCAGGTACAGGCGTTACTGCGTACATGTTCGGCTCGGAAGTGGCCGGTGATTACTGGGCTGAACGATACTTCCTTGAACGGGTCTTGGACAATTACCAAGGCAGTGTTTACCTGATCCAAGGTATGCATGATTGGAACGTTGACCCGCACATGGCGGTGCCGACGATGAATGCACTCAAAGACGCTGGAATCGATGCAAAGGGGTTGTTTGGCCAGTGGGACCACGACTATCCAGACCGCCCAGTTCAGTTGGATGACCGATCGGACTTAGGTGGCCGTGGTGGTGAAGCGTTCCCCGAAATGATTCGCTATGACTGGATGCAAGATTTACTCGAATGGTTTGATTTCTATTTGCGAGATGTCGGTGAACAACCGGGCCTTTACATCGAGATTCAGTCCAACCAAGGCTCATGGAGACTCGAGGACAGGTATCCTCCAAGCGACACGGTCGAAATCACCTTCGATTTAGGCGGTTCAATGGAGAGCGTAGGAGGCGGGACGACTGTATTCCCCGATGCGAACACTGGACCGGTTTGGCAATCTGCTCCACTTTCAGAAACCATGTATGTTGCAGGCACACCTCGACTGCACGTTGATGTTACCACTGCATCCGTCGGGGGACAACTGTATGCGCTGCTCGAAGAATGTGATGATTCGGATAACTGCATTCACATCGGTCATGCCATTATGGATTTGCGATACCATGCAGGCGGCGACGATATTCAATCATGGACGCCTGTTGTTGAAACGATCAATGCGAAGATGGAGTTCATGCCTCTCGATGCGGAAATTCTTGAAGGCCATACGCTTCGATTGAGTTTACTTTCAACGGGTGAAGATTACTTGCCAGCAAGTACCTCATCTGTTGTGTTTGTCCAAGAAGGAGAATCTTCGACGCTCCAAATGGATACATTCGTACCTGCCGATAAAATCTATTTTACTCCGCCAGAATGCCTTCATGAACGCTGTGTCAGCGTTGAATGAATCTACCTCACTTGATGAAACGCCGAGTGACATAGAATCCCGCGACTGCAGTTAACCCGAAGGAACTGGTTTCCAAGAGAGCATTTAGCATTGAATCTGCTTGTTGAATCAAATTGGTTTCTTCCAGTAATCCGTTCGTAAGTCGATGCCAATCAACGATGACAATGCCTCGTACTTCAAGCCATTTTAGAAGTATAAATTGCGTGACAAAAAAGAACTTAACAGCGGTGCTTGCAATTTTGAAAAGAAAGGCGGCAAGAACCCCCAACACGAGTCCTTGCAGGGCAGAATTACCGAGGTCGACCGCTTCAATCATGACGGTAAATGAGGGTTGTAGTACAAGTTGTTTCCGTATGAATCATGTGTTCATGAAGTGTACGGTAATTCCAGTTCGACCGCAAACAACGGGTCGGGGTCGGTTGAATCATGGTATGCCACGACGACTCCACCGTCGTTGAGGATGCCGAGCGAAGCAAAGTCGAAACGGATATCGTTTCCAGCCCCCGAGGTAGAGTCAAGGTCACCTTGACCAATGTAGGTCATGGAATCTGGAGACATATCTTCAGAATATCCACGTACATGGTACATCATGTCAATATCTGGTCCACCGGTGCTTTGGTAACGTACATTCAACACGAACAGGTCCAATTCACCGTTGGCTTGGAATTCCCATTCTTCAATGGACGATGATACCGAACTCATGTCGTAGGTGTGGTTTTGCCATGTCAGTGCACCGTCGGTGGACATGTAGTGCGTGAAGGAAGTACCGGAGTTGACAACACAATGCAAGGTTCCTGCGGAGTCAAAGTGGCAGTATTCCGAAGGGAACTGAACTTCTAATTCATTCCAAGACAAGGTGGTATCCATGTAGGCGGCGTTACCGTTGTTGTAATAATTCGGGAAAATGAGGCCACCGCTTGGCATTGGGAATGCTCGCATTTCTTTGTGAGGTTTATTGACATCGTAGTAGGACGACAATCCTTCTTCTGTGAAATTAAGGTCGAGCTCGATAATCGGGTCATTTGAATCTCTGCTCGTGAACTGGAATGGTACGTAATTGAGTCCATCGACGCTTATCTGGCCTCCAGCATCAAGCGATTGATGCCAGAAATTGGAGACTACGATGCTTGCCCAATCGCCGTTGCCAATAGAGGATGTAATCGGGCCTACGACCTCAACCTGCCATGAGCGGTCGTAAAACGGTTCAGTCAAGCGGTTGTAGCACCACTTCCATTCGTCTTCGGACTCGTCATAGAGGATGGCATAGAATTTGTCGATTTTCCCATCTGCACCAACGTACGGGAACCACGACATGGAGATGATGTCTCCATTGGTGGCTTGGACGATACTGCCTTCTCCGAGACCTTCTTGTCCTGGGTTCGTTGGGACTGCAGTGACGCATTGGCCGAGTGCGGGTAAGACGCCTGGAATGTATGTGTCCCATGTGTGGCCACGGTCTTCACTGAAGACCGGATATTCTCCACCAATGTTGAGTATTTGTCCTTCGATGGTCGTGGCAAGGTAGTGTTCACAGCAGTTGCCGCCTTTCGAAGCATCGAAAACAGCCCATGAGGTGTTGGTGGTCTCATTGGTTCTCAAATCGACGGTGACGAACATGCGTGCATCTTCATGGGCCACGCTGTCGATGAGTTGGTAAGACTCCCAAATCGAGGTCATTTCCGACTCGTTGTCTATGATCTCTTCACCACCGCCAAAACAGCCAGCCAAGACCGTTGAGGCAACCAATAGGACAGAGAGCAAGACTCTTCGCATGATGTTGCGTATCGGCACATCGCTTTGAAGCCGTCGATGAGGTGTTAAAGCACAGTTGAGCATCATTGAACGGTGAACCAAACGGTTGTCCCGTCCACTTCAAAGTGTTCTGCATTTGATGGAGCACCGCTCGACTCAGAATGGAATACAGCAGCAGCAGCACGTGTTTCAGTGACAATCCATTGCCGGTCTTGTTCGAACATTTCGGGAGCATCTTTGGTCCAGATTTCCAAATCAATCGTTGCTTCAATAGCGAGGTTGAGGTCTTTCCTCATCGCTTGTATGCGACGAGTGATGTCTCGGGCAAGGCCCTTTGACAACAAGTCTGGAGTGTCGTTCATGTCGAGAACCAAACTGATTTGTTGTGCATCATCGCCTTGGCCAATGGTTACGGTTGAGGCTGCAAAACCTTCTCGCTCGATACGTCGCACTTCGACATCGCTTTCTTCGATAGCAACGCCGAGGATTTCACAGGTCCCAGCCTGAATGGATGCTAGCATCGCCGTTGGGTCTCCAGCGTTCTTGATTTCACCGGCTACAGCGTTGACTTCACTGCGTGCTTTCGGAGCTAATGCTCGGAAATTGGGTGCCAATTCAATTTGTTGGAATCGGTCAAGGTCATTTTCAACTTCAATTAATTCGACGTTGAGTTCTTCGGCTAAGATATCGTGGAATTCTGCCATGTCGGGGCCGGAAACAATCCAGCCTTGAGCACAAGGAAGGCGTTGGCGTCGGCCGGCCTCAACACGGATGCGCCGACCTACTTCAGCAAGTTCTCGAACCAGAGCCATTGTTGCCTCGAGCGACATGTCTTGTGGTGGCAAGTTTGCAGTTTCAGCAGCGGCCTCTTCATCCCATTCATCGGCAGTAGCGCCGTCCAAAGAGCCAGGGATGCCAAGTGGCCATGCTGCTTGATGTACCGTTTTCCCGGTCAAGTTACGGTGGATGACATCGACCATGAAAGGGCTCACAGGGGCGACCAATCGGCAAACGGTGGTGAGTATCTCGTGAAGCGTGTGCTGACAAGCGACTTTGTCACTGGTTTCCGCATCGTCCCATAATCTGCGACGGCTTCGTCGAACGTACCAATTCGACACATCGTTGACGATGAATTCTTCAAGGTCACGGCATGCCTTGTGGAAGTTCCACTGCTTGAAGTCAGCGTGGTAGTTGTTCGCAGTGGTCGCCAAGCGGGAGAGAATCCATCGGTCGAGCGACGAGCGAGATGCCACATCAGATGTTGATTGCTCGGGATCAAATCCGTCAAGAGCGGCATAATCGGCATGGAACTTGTAGACGTTCCATAGCGTCAAGAACATCTTTGCATAGGTCTCACGAACCCCGTTCGAATCAAACTTTAGAGGGTTCCATGGTGCTCCTGCTGTGACCATGTACCAGCGTGTAGCATCAGCACCTTCACGGTTGAAATGGTCCCATGGGTCAACAATATTGCCACGAGATTTCGACATTTTCTTGCCTTCAGCATCAAGAATCAAACCGAGGCTCAAACAGCGCTTGTATGCAGGTTGGTCAAACACGGTCGTCGAAACGGCAAGCAGCGTGTAGAACCATCCGCGGGTTTGGTCGACTCCTTCGCAGATGTAATCGACTGGGAACGAAGCATCGAATGTTTCCTTTCCTTCAAACGGATGATGCCATTGAGCAAAAGGTGCACAGCCAGAATCAAACCAGCAGTCCATGACAAAAGGTTCTCTGTGCATTGGTTTCCCGTCATCAGAAACAAGCGTGTACCCATCGACGACTGGGCGATGCAAGTCAACATCATCAGGACATTCGGGGTTTTCAAAGCCTGCAGCAACTGCTTTTGCCACTTCACTCTGAAGTTCTGCAATGGACCCTATGCACTTCATGTTGCCTTCATCGTCTCGCCAAACAGGCAGTGGTGTGCCCCAGTAGCGTTCACGGGAGATGGCCCAATCTTTGACGTTGCGCAGCCATTCACCAAATCGACCCTCGCCGACCCATTCAGGTGCCCATTCGACGCCGTCGTTGAACTCCAACAACCGCTCCTTGACTGCAGTCATGCGAACGAACCATGAGTCCATTGCATAGTAGAGCAACGGGTGGTCTGTTCTCCAACAGTGTGGATAATCGTGGAGGTAGGATTTCTCTCTGTACAACAGTCCGCTCTCAGGGCCTTTGCCGTTGCTTCCGCCTTTGGCAGAAAGCAGTTCAATGACCGTTTGATCGCATTCTTTGACGTATCGTCCGTCGAGTTGCGGATGCGTTCCAGCGAGGAACGCACCGTCCATGCCAACGGTGTGGTAAGCGGGAAGACCAGCAGCCATTCCGAGGTTGTAGTCGTCCTCACCGTACATGACAGCGGTGTGAACAACACCAGTACCATCGGTGGTCGTGACCCAATCGGCTTCAAGAACGGTCCATGCAGTAGTGGACTCGCCTCGAGGAACGGCATCTGGGAACAGCGGTTCATAGGAACGACCTACCAGAGATGAACCAGGGAATTCCTCGATAATTTCTACGTTGTGACGAAGAACATCCTTCATCAAATCCTTTGCCAGTATCACTTCTTCACCATCGGATGCGCCTCCTGCACCAATCCAGTTTTCTGCTTGTTCAGTGATGCGAACTCGGACATAGGTGACTTCAGGTCCAACCGCTAAGCCGACGTTACCGGGTAGTGTCCACGGCGTTGTTGTCCAAGCAAGGATACTTGCATCATCATCGATGAGTTTGAATTTCACATAAACGGAAGGCTCCTCGACTTCCTTGTATCCGAGTGCGACTTCGTGGCTCGAGTACGAAGTGCCGGTCTGTGGGCAATACGGTAGGACTTTGTGTCCTCTGTACAACAGGCCTTTGTCGAACATTTGCTTCATGGCCCACCAACAGGATTCAACGTAATTATTGTCGAGTGTAACATAGGGATTGTCGAGGTCGACCCAGTAGGCCATTCGCTCAGTCATTTCTCTCCATGCCGATTCATAGGTCCAAACGGAATCACGACAAGCTTGGTTGAAGTTGTCCATTCCATAGGCTTCGATTGCTTCATTCGACATCAAGTCCATACGCTTCTGAACTTCGATTTCCACGGGCAATCCGTGAGTGTCCCAGCCTCCTTTTCGTTCGACACGGAAGCCTTCCATTGTCTTCCACCGGCATACAAGGTCTTTGTACGCTCGTGCGACGACGTGGTGGATGCCGGGTTTTCCGTTTGCCGTCGGAGGTCCTTCGAGGAAGATGAAAGGTGCCCCGTTGCCGTTGGAATCGATTGAAGCACGGAATGCATTTTCTTGCTTCCATGTTTCCAATAACGCAGTCTCGAGTGCAACAGCATCGAGTTCACCTGCCGAATGAGGACGTGCCATAGCCATGCGAGAAGCCTTTTTGTCTTGAACCTCACCCTTCTCAAAGGTGGCATGAGGAGTTTCCTTTTCCACTGATTCGCAGCAGTGGCTCCGGATTGGGCTTGGGTATGTTTCAAATCGTTAGACCGCTACGGAATGTTGATGTCGGCAGGGTATCGGTTAAAATTGCTATGTTTTCTCATACTGTTCTTGATGTTGACCGGGCCACTGAGTACATTTCTTGCATCTACTGCAGAAACGGATACATCCGGTGAACTCAGAGAATCTTCGGTTTCGTTGGCATCCGGTGGTGACCCAGCCTCACAGTTGTTTTTAGACGGCTCTGGCCTCTACAGTGATGAGTTGACGCTCGACGTCCCTTCATCCCAACCTGTGACTGATGTTCATCTCTCAATGTCCCCCGGAATCGAGCCCTCATCAAACGGCTTAGTGTGGAGTGGTACTTCTGCATGGGGTCACAGTGATGCAGTCAATGATGGTGCAACTGTTGACGCTGACGGCTTCTTGACCGGTTCACGCGCAGGCACTCTCTGGGATTTCAACAACGGGCTACAGGGTTGGACGGTGTCCAGTTCCTCTTATGTCGGCCTTTACACGAACGCATGCGGTGTCAACGGCACCTCGGGAGGTTCAATCAAAACACAAGCACCTTCTGCCTCATCTTCTGAACACGCAACCTCTCCAACCATCAATTTGGCAGGTGCAAACGCTGTTCCTATTCATATTTGGATTCGACAAGGTACTTCCAGTTGCGGTGAAGAACCGGACACCAACGAAGACCTTCAACTGCGATACAAAACCGCTTCAGGCACTTGGACAACGCTCCAAACATGGTCCGGCAGCACCTTCAATCAACCTCCACTGCAGTGGACTGGGACATTGCCCGCAGCAGCATTGCATTCAAACACCCAAATCCGTATGTTGCAAACCGGCGGCACAGGTTCGACCTATGATTACTGGTTCTTTGACGATGTTCGCATCGCTTCCCCACCGGTTTCGAACTGGACAAGTCCGAGTATTGGTTGGTCTTCCTCGTCTTCCTTCCAAGTGGCAAAAACGATCTATGCACCGATGAATATTGACGCCTATGTACCTGCGGGTGCATCACTCAACTGGACGGTACTCGATGACAACGGTGTTGAAATTCCCGGCTTCACTGGCTCGAATACATTCACAGTACCGCTCCACCTCATCGATGAGTCGGTCCATGATTCGATACGCATTCGGCTCTCTCTTTCGGCTGGTTCGGATGGAATACTTCCGCTCGTCTATTCGCTGACGGGTGATGGGACAATGTCGACAAGGTATTCCGATTGGCAAAACCTCGGAAATTCTGAGTCGATGTGCGGTGCGAACGGCCAATTCACCGCATACGGCTCCGCAACAACAGTCGATGTTCTCGATCCGGGGTGGGCTTACCTTGCTTCGTCCTCGGTCGCAACAACCAGTTCACACGGCACCGGTTTAACCGTTCAAACCAGTCCATTGCCTTACATTTTAGACGAAGTTGACTCACTCTCGAGCGTCACTTCTGTTGGTTCCCTTTACACCAATACCAGTAACGGTAGAGCGACCAGCGGTGGTAACGGAACTGGCCTCACAGTGGCTACGGTTGCCACCCCCGTTACGTCAGGTATCGTGGACGGTTCAAGCCTTTCAGCGGGAGGCACAGGATACACTTCACAGACCATCTCACCAAACGGCGGAAGTGGTTCGGGTCTACAGATTCAGACGACAGCTACGCCAATCACCGGTTCTGGTGCTGTATCACTCTACACCTCGTTGAACGGCGGTTCAGGATACACTTCCTCGAACGACGTCGCATTGAGCGGCGGCAACGGTAGCGGTTTGAAAATCGACTATACCGCCAGCCCGATTATCACTGGAATTCCGACCAGTTATTCACTCCTTAACGGCGGAACGAATTATTCGACAACGAGTTTTGCTTTCACGAGCGGCGGTTCCGGCTCGGGTCTGCGCGTCAGTATTGATTCAGTTTCTGGTGGCGCAATCACTTCAATTAGCATCATTAGCGGCGGTTCAGGTTACGGTTTCTACGATAAACTCTACATCTCAGGTGGGGACGCAGACGCTTACTTTTACACGACTGGTCTCACTGAAACCGGTGGCGGAATCACGTCGATTTCATTCAGTACACCTGGCCTCAATTACGATGTTGGTGATACTCTCAACATACCAGGTGGGGACAGCAATGCAAACTTCACCGTGCTCGATACGAACCGGCAAGGCGGCACCATCACAGGTTACACCATCCTCAACAACGCCTCGGGGTATGCGGTGAACGACCTCATTACTCTCTCGGGAGGAGATTTCAACGCTCGTATTGAAATCGATTCAGTCTACGCTCTTGGTGGCAATCTAACTTCAGTGTCGATTGTTGGCCGAGGCTCGGGATATTCAGTGGGCGACCAAATTACTGTGTCTGGAGGAACCGGTGGAATGTTTACGGTACAAGCTGTACGGAACTGGGGCGGAGAACTCCTTTCTCCTCTCGTTCAAGACGGTGGGCAATTGTATTCCATTGGTGATGAGGTGAATGTGACTGGTGGTGCGCAAAACGCAACAGTCGTCGTCACCGGAATCGATATTGACGGCTACCGAGGAGATTCTACTTGTTCCGTAACTATGGATTCTCGACAACTGGTGGCACCAACATCACGAGTCACCGGTAGCGTCACAGGAACCAATGTCGAACTCCAGATGTGGGATACAACAAATGCATCTTGGACGGTTGTGGCAAACATGGGTGCTTTCGATGTTTCTTCATCGGCTCCAATGTATGAGCTTCAGTTCCGTTTGGTTCCGTTGAATTCAGGCTTGGCATATTGGACTGTTGAATCGTTTGAGACCCGTGTTCACTACGGGGAAGTCGCAAGCAACCCACGGTTTGATTTCAACGATGACGGTGACTTTGAGTGGGGTGCTGATTTCTCAACCATCGGTACTTGGGGCTGGCAGGACGTTTTCTCAAACGGTAACAAGAGCATTTCAGAAACGGTTGGCTCTTCAGGATATGCAACAACCAAAATCCTCGTACCGCTATCGGAACTCCACTCTTTCTCGTTTGGTGTTACGGACGCTGATTCCTCTATTACCGGCTATACCATGCTGTATCAGTCACAGATTCTTGCATCTGAAACGATCAATGAAACTTCGCTTATGCATGTTGAACTCAACCAGACGACTCGTGATAACATCGAGCAATCGATTGCTGGCCAGGGCGGCTTGAATCATCTCGGTACAAGATTTGTTGAAGTCGACATTGAAGTCTATGCGTCATCGACCGTCGATTTTAGCGGTCTCTCGGTCACCTATTCCGCTCAGGCATCACAAACATTTGAGTCCGATTCCACTTTTGTACTCAACCTCAACGATGCCAGAAAATTGCTGCCTTTGGTCGGCGGTATGCATGAGATTCCATTGCCTCTCACCTCTACTCAAAAGGGCGGTCTTACCGTTGAAGTTCTCGGTCTCAATTCCTCGGCAGTCGTTGTTTTGAACACCGCTACCATTGACCCTGAAGTGGATGTTCTCACACCAAGTCAACGATGGAGAACAATCAGTATGTCGTACTCGGTGATTGGAGTTGCTCCGAGTTCCATCCGCCTCGATGTTCTTGATGATGATCACCAGGCAACGTGGACCGTTCCAGTCTCAGGGGCAACACCGTTTGGAACCGGTGATTTTGAGTTGATAGAACTGCATCCAACGGAGTCAATCTCGTTCAATCAAACCGGCACGAGTGTTCTCGTCGATGTAAAATTCCGGATTTTACCGTTATGGGACGATACGGATACCATGAAAATAACGACACGGCTCCAGCTTTCGAATACCGTGTATTCCATGCCGAGTACTTTCACATACGGCGTTTTCGGCAACCAAGCCTATGAGAATGATTTGACACTGAACATTATGACCTTCACGAACGCTGATGAAAACCTCATTTTGGGTTCATCGGATTACTACCTTCTTCCGTACACTAAACTCAACATCTCTGCCTTTGTCGGATTCGAAAATGTCTCTACGATTGACGCTTTCATGGACGGAGAAGGAATGCTTTCGCTTTACAGAGGTGATGTTCTGGTTGCCAACACAACAACATTGGATGAGAACACTTGGAACTATCAGGACACGGTTCCGTTCACCTTCGGGCCTTTGACATGGCGCATCGAACTTACCTCAGAAAACGGTTCGGTCCATCCGGACTTCACCTCTCTTGAGCGAACGTTCCACATTGACACCATCTCTCCGCGAGTGCTCGAGGTCAACATGGACCGCTACGACCATCGTATGCCGTCAACGACTCAAACGGTCCAAATCCAGATTTCGGACCAACCAATTCTCCCAACCAATATTCAAGCCATGGTATGGCGAGAATGGTTCGATGATGCCAATTCAAACCAGTGGCCAGATGAGGGCGAGTACCAGCCTATGTCGCTGTTCACTCCGAACGATTTGAGCCCACTGATTGGGCAGTACACGTTCATGATGGATGATACCGGAGGCAGTCTAGGGCAGAAAGTTTCGGTTTATTTGACCGGCACAGATGATGCAGGCCATCCTTTGGAGTTTGGAGGCTCAGATGTTGTTGATAAGCACCTGTTCATGTACCAGTTGGCGGTTGACGGCGCCCCGAGTGTAGCTCCGAATGCTTATTCATATACCGACGGAAAGAACCCTTGGCTTCACCCACAAATGCCTTACACCTTAGATGTTGATATCACCGAACCAAACGGCGGTTCAGACCTCACGACGGTCATCGTTGAACTTGCGTCAAACCAAGGCAGTGACCCGTTACCGATTCGTTGGGATTTTACGACTGGAAATTGTACGACAACCAGCCCTCACGTCTTGATTGAGGACTGTCAAATGCTTGGCGCCGACGGTCCAGCAGACCCTTACGAAACCGATTTGACGCTCAATGTTGATTTCAAGCTCGCTTGGACGACCCCTGACCTCGGCGAGACACGCAGAGAGCCAGGAATCCGCATGATTGACCGAGCAGGACAGGAAGTATTCCGTGCCTTCCCAGAACATCGATGGCGTTTCTCCGCTGCTCTTGAAGTTCCAGAAGAAACCGTAACGCTCATTCTCTCGCAGGGTGCATTGCTCGGTGATGGTGCTCGAATCGCTCCAAGCAGCCCATTCGAAATCGCAGGAAACGTCGTCTTCTCGGAAACAGGAACCGTTCCAGACTTTGATTGCCAAATCGACCTCTTGTTCTCCGGTTCCACTTCTTCAGCCAATTCACTTGATGGCGTTTGGTCTGTAGCATTGCAAGCACCATCGACAACCCAAACCATTCCACTCACGTGGAAAGTGGGATGTCTTGAAGGTCAAGGTATCGACTCCACCGACCTTAACAACGCTGTGCGCTGGATTATTGTGGACGGCACAGGGCCTCAACCGGTAGAAGTCTCGAATCCTCGACCGTTCTCGGTTCTTGAACCGGAATCTCATGAAGTGAAAATCCTGATGTCAGAAGCCGGAGGATTGGACGTCGACTCTCTCGAACTCGTTTGGTGGGTTGAAGAGAAAGCGACCGGCGACCGTCTTCGTAATGGAGTCGAACCACTGAACTTACTCGGCACAGATCTCTCCGGTCTAAGGCTCGAAGTTGTTGGCTCTTTTGACCTCAGCGAGATTACCGATGAAATGCTTGAGAACAGACTTTCAGTGCACATGTATGTCGCTGGCCGTGACCTAGCAGGAAACGAAGTCCTCGGTCTTGACGGTGCTGAACCTGGTTCTCCAGTCGCTGTTTGGGACATGGTATGGCTCAAGCCTGAGTTTGAATTACAAAGCACTTCCATAACGTATTCACGCTATCTAGTTGAACTTGGACAAACTTCTATTGTCACTGCCTATGTTGAAAATACGGGTACACTCGATGGCTCAGTTGAGGTGATTTTCACAGAAGTTCAAGCCACAGGTGAACGCTCAAATCTACAGCGTGTCACCGTTGAGGTGCCTCTCGGAGGCATTGTCCCGGTGGCCACGGACTGGAATCCTACACAAACTGGTTTGCAGTGGGTCGAAGTTCAGATTGTAGATGATACAGGTGCGATTGGTCCATCCATTGATGTCCGGCCAACTCGCGAGGTTTCTTTCTCAGAGCAAATCTTTGGCGATGTTCACCCATTGCTTGGTAGTTTAGCGGGGCTACTCTTCGTATCCATCATTACGACCGGTCTTCTTTGGGCTCGTCGAAAAACCCTCAACCGCGGCTCTAAATCCGAATACGATTGGGATGAATACTCCTCTGAGTTCGAGTATGAAGACGAAGACGAAGAGGAAGAGGCAGAGGAGGTCGCTGTCGACGACACCGGTTCGGAATCAGTGGCTACGGCTGCAGCTGCAACCGGCGCAGTAAGCGAAGACACACCTTCTTCAAACACCGAGGAAACCGACTGGGTAATGGGCTCTGATGGTTACTGGTGGTACCATGACAAAGAAGCCAATGAATGGTGGTACAAGAACGCAGAAGGCGAAATTGTACAGCATAAGTGACGGCCCTGGTGATACGATGAGTCGATGGATTGGCCTTTTGCAAGTTGACCCTACGGTCGGTGACTTGACGGGTAATGCTACTCGACTCGAACATCTTGCGTCGCTCGCTTCCAGTCAGGGTGCTCATGTCGCTGTAACAACGGAACTCGCCATCTCCGGGTATCCTCCTCGTGATTTACTGCTGCAAGAAGAATTCATCTCTCTGGCACAGAAGACTGCGAGTTCACTGCGTGTTGATCTTCCAGTTCTGGTTGGGACCCCGATTTTGCCTCAAGCCAAACGACAACTCCCTGCAAACGGTGTTGTCCGAGCCGGTTCATCGGGCGCTCATCCCAGTGGTGAAGGAAATTCTCATGTCGTGGCAAGAAAGCAACTCCTTCCAACCTACGATGTGTTCGATGAAGCACGCTACTTTCAACCGGATAATCGCTCCGGAATCGCCCGCACAATTGCCGATCTCAACCTTGGCGTAACGGTATGCGAAGACGCATGGCAAACGGCAGGTCTCACGCCTTCGACGTACTCTGCGGACCCCATCGAACATTTGGCTGAATGGGGCAGGCAAGGCGTTCTCCTCGACGCAACAGTCAATCTCTCAGCGTCGCCGTATCACGCCGATAAATTGAGTGCTCGCATCCATGTATGCCGTACCGCTGCAGCAGTTCTTGGACACCCATTCCTGCTGGCAAACCAAGTTGGAGGTAACGATGATTTGTTGTTTGACGGCAACTCACTTGTCGCTTGGCCTGATGGCCGAGTGGTTGTCGCTCCTGCGTGGCAAGAAGGTGTATTGATGGTCGATATCGATGATGCTGAAAAGTGTCACTGGATTCCATCACAATCACCGGACGCACTGAACATCGGCTCCGATGCTTTACGGCACCTCTCTGCCGACGATGACGGACGAGAATACGACAAAGACCTGCTTGAAGACCTCACCGACGCTGTCGTGACCGGTCTTTCCGATTACTGCCGCAAATCCGGTATCAATTCCATTGTTCTGGGCCTCTCCGGCGGAATTGATTCTGCTGTTGCAGCGTGTGTTGCTGCAGCAGCTGTTGGCCCACAGAACGTAACAGGGCTCGCCATGCCGAGCCGTCATTCGTCTCAGCACTCCATCGATGATGCCCGACATACTGCTGAGTCGCTTGGCCTTGTGTTCGATTCCATCGAAATCGATTCATTCCATGCATCTGTTGAAGCCTCAATTGGAGACATGCTGAGCGATGGGCATCCCGTTGCCTCTGAAAACCTCCAAGCCCGTCTCCGAGGCTTGATTGTCATGGCCCACGCCAATGCTCAAGGTCGAATGGCCATTGCCACCGGCAACAAATCCGAAATTGCTCAAGGTTACTGTACGCTGTACGGTGATATGGCCGGCGGTTACGCACCGCTTGGCGACCTCTACAAAATGCAGGTCTACGGGCTTGCCGATGTCTTCAACGCTCGCGCTGAACAAGCGGGAAGAACCCCACCAATCAACGCCTCTTCCCGAACCAAGCCGCCGTCCGCAGAATTAGCGCCAGACCAGAAAGATGAGGATTCATTGCCACCGTATCCGACCCTCGATGCGATTTTGCATTGCCACATTGAGGAAGGTCTCGATGCTGAGGCCATTGCGGCCAAGGGTTTCGATCGCAGTGAGGTGGTCGAAGTTCTCACACGACTGGAGCGCAGTGAACATAAACGCTGGCAAATGTCACCGGCACCTCGCGTGTCAAAGCGAGCCTTCGGGCAAGGATGGCGCCGTCCACTCGCTTCTCGTCACGACTGGCGATATTGAGTTCGGAATGAATCAAAAGGCTGAGGCTTGTGAGTCCACCATGGCGGAACAGATTTCGAACATTGCAGGATACCGCTTTGTCGATTTACCTGACCGTGACCACCTTCGGCAACCTTTCCTTGCTAAATGCCAGGAAGCGGGATTGCGTGGTACCGTTTTACTCTCACACGAGGGAATCAATTTCTTTCTTGCAGGTGAACAACAAGGTATCGATACTTATCGTGAATTCTTGGATGAGGATAATCGATTTGCTGATATGACGCTCAAATACTCCTACACCGACTATCAGCCGTTTAACAGAATGAACGTTCGACTGAAAAAGGAAATCATTTCGTTGGGCATGGATAATGTAAAACCTGCTCAAAGAACAGGGGATGAGATTACTCCAACCGAGTTTAAGCAATGGCTTGACGAAGGACGAGAAGTAGCAATCATCGATACTCGAAACGATTACGAAATCCGATTGGGCACGTTTCAAAATGCTGTCGACTTGAACATCAAATCGTTTCGAGCATTCCCAGAAGCAGTCGGTAAGTTGCCGATGGATATGAAAGACACACCGGTTGTGATGTTCTGTACGGGCGGAATCCGTTGTGAGAAAGCAAGTGTGGTGATGATGGATGCTGGTTTTTCCAACGTCAAACAACTCAAAGGCGGGATACTCGGATACTTCGAAGAGGTTGGCGGCGAGCACTGGGATGGCGATTGCTTTGTATTCGATCATCGGGTTGCATTGCGACCGGATTTGGAACAAAGCGATGTTGTGCAATGCTTTGCGTGTCGGCAACCGTTAACGGTTGAAGAGCAAGAATCACCAGAGTATGTGGTCGAGGAATCTTGCCCACACTGCATTCATTTGCGATAACTACCAAATCAACCAATCTTCGGTGACTTGACCGTGACTCCATGCATGGATTTCATGCCCACGAACACCATCGTGTGAGGCGAACATGAGATGGTGTTCAGTAAGAACAAGTCCACCATACGTTCCAGATGCTGAATGGTTGTTCAGTCCGGGCCACGGGTCATAGGCAGGTGATATTTCACCGTCTGAGGCTTGCCAGAGTATTGAACCAGTTTCAGCACCGTCCATTTCTCCCGAAGCAAGGAAGAACAGCGTCGCATCATGTGAAGCGAAGGTGAGAACGTTTGAGCCAGTTAATCCCTGATGCAGGTCCGCTTCAATTCGAGTTCCAGCAACCGTTCCATCCGATGAACAGATTTCATGACCGACTTGAGGGGCAACGCAATCAAACCACACCCGTTGGTTATGGACAATTCCACCTGCAGAGGCACCGG